>WFQU01000126.1 GCA_015486845.1 Anaerolineae bacterium
GTTCTCCGCCCGAGCGCACGGGGGTCAAATCCCCGTGCTACGTCGCCAAGAAGCCCCCTGAAAGGGGGCTGGTGTTGAGCAGCCTCTTGGCAGCGGACGCCACCTTGGCGTACCCCACCGCCGTACCGGAATCGAGGCTTTAGCCGGTGGTAGACCCACCAACTCACCTAAAGGCTTGACGCCAGCCGCTTCGTTTTCATCCGCTGTGGTATGCCGCAGGCCTATGCCGACTACCAAGAAACACATCCCCATGTTTCTTCCTAAACGAATGATTTTGTATTCGAAAATTACGGAATAGTTCCCCTCCAACCCTTCCGAAATGCGTTTAGCGACGTTGGCGATTGCTTCGCCCCGCTCGCAATGACAGAAAACGGCTACCTCATGGTGCTTTCAAGGGTTGCCTCGCTGGGTCGCAATAACAACAGGTCAAAGCTTCTGTTTACAGATCAATGCAATTGCCGTAAGATATTTTCTAACCGCACAGCGTCCCGGCCTAACTGTTGCGCTAAGGCTTTCCCGGCCCGCAGGTAAAACGCTTGCTTCATACTTTCCGGTTGGCCGGAAAGATAGTTGCGCCAGGCTGCCACTAAAAGCTGATCGGGCCGGCCAGTGGACGCACTGAGCACCAGGTCTAAATAAGTAAAACGGCTGAAGAACTGTTCCATCTCCGCCGGCGTGGCCATATTAACAGCCGTCAGCGCGTCCGGAGCGAAGATCGGCAAGCCGTAGCGCATGGCGCTGTCTACTGCTTCCCCCACGGCCAGGATGGAGACTTCCACCGGTGTTTGCCGGCGCTGCCGGTTGTCGCTGACCACATCCTGCGACGGATCGCGTGCGGCGACTAGCTGGCGGACGAATGGATCATCTTTGACCTGCACGTCGTAGATCAGGCCGAAAACGCGGCGCTGTTCCGCTGTCCTGGCTTGCACCAGCCCCCCGAACGGTGGAATTTCGCCGGCAGTCGGCCGCCGGCCAACGACAAATTCGCTGGTGCTGGAACGCAAAACGTAGCCGATGAGCTGTTTCATCTTCTCACTTCCTTTTTGAATATGGATGTTTGCTATTGTGTGTCACGCTGCAAGCCTGGCAACGCCGAACGATCAAATAGTTGCTTTCAGCGCTGCTTTGGTCGAGGGTGACAGGTAAACATCGTGCTGCATCATCTCTCGGCTGAGCATTTCTTCGAAAGTACGCTGTTCTTCATGTGTTACAATGGCTATCTCGTGGGCGCGGATGAGCACATATGGATAGCCCGGCGTTTCCTGGGCGTCGTGGTAAACCGTTTGCTGAAGGCAATCCAATTGGGCGGCGTTCTCTGCTAACCAGGCCGGCACTTCCACCCGGACGATATTGGGCCGTGAGCTATCCGGCGGGGCCACGTTCAGATAGAAAAAGTGGATATCTTGCCCTGATTTGGCGTAAGCGTCGTTGAGCGGCGAGGCATTGCGCCACAAACCGGAACGCTCATTGGGTCCTAAAAAAGAGAATATTTCCCGATCTGCTAAGTGACCGTAACGATTGGCCCGGATACGATCCGTCGTGAGGTTCGTCATGGGCAATTGGATGACGTGCAGCGTGCGCAATACCGAAGCGCTACGGGGCCGATCGATATATCCGGCCGGCAGAGCACGGGCAGATTGCAAACGTAGGAGCTCCTTTGTGAAAGAAACGACCCGCTGCTGCGTCTCCCTGCTAATTTTGCTGCTTCCTTTTTGCGGTGCCCAGAGTAGCAGCGGTCCGTCCGTGAGGGCGATGATTGGTGTTGAAAACTCATTGCCGCTCTGTCGGCGTTCTGTTTCCACTAATTCCGCCAAAAAGCGAATCTCAGCTTCTTCCCGCTGGGCGCTAACCTCCGCCGTTTCCACCATGGATCCTGACGAGTCATACAGTTCATCTTCTGTATAATGTACTTCGCTGCGAGAGAGGATGTCCGGTGTGGCGCCGCTGCCGCTCTGCAGGATGATGCCACCGACGTTGATCAGGTAATAAATAGCAATGCCGGCCGGGTCCGGGTAAATCTGCGAACCATCGGTGGCAACAACCGTTGCCGGCTGCCACGGTTGGGCCGGCGCATGACGTTCGTCTAAGTAATTGCCAAGTGGCTCTGCGCCACGCCAGGTGCTATCCACATGCCGCGCCCGCTGGATTTTTTCCCGCATCTCCGCAGTAACTACCCGCCAGCGGGCGATGTCACCCCGTGCTTGTTGTGCCAGCCGCTCCCGTTCTTGGTAACGCTGGGCTAATGTCTTCCCCATTGCTTCTATTTGGCCGGTCAATTGGGAAAAAATAAGAGTCATGGACTGTTCCAATGGCGTAGCATGGTCATTAACTTTTTATCTGTTTGAGCTGTTCTTTCAAGCTCTTGATGGCATTAATCTCGCTGGGATCTTTGCCGTTGAGATAGGCCAAATAGAGGCTGGTGAAATCGCCTAAATGCACCAGGCCTAACAAATGCGCTAAGGCGTTATCGCCGGTGGCCATGATTTCATGCACAGCCAAGCCTCGGCCCCGCAAGATGGCGGTCGTCAAGTCCCAACGCAAGGCGATGCGCGGCGGATCATCCGGTGTGCGCAGACAAATAGCCGCCAAATGCTCGGCGATATCGTGGGGACACTCGCTGCCCACCACCGCGTTGTGGTTCATCTCCGGCAGCGCTTCGAAGGTGCTCCAGGTTTTGGCATTCTCGTTGAATTCGTCTTTCCAGCGCAGCGCTACCGGCACTGTCAAACCCGCACCGTAAATAATAGGCATGTGTCCTTGTAAAGCCATGGCCAATTGCTTAGCCCGGTTGTTCGGCGTGAGGATATTCGGTCGCAGTTTCAAGTTCCAGTCATCGAGGATCTGAAAAGCTTCGTTGACTTCCGCATCCGCAATAGTAACGTAGCCCAATTTATGCAGAGCGCCCAGTAAGTAAAAAAGCGAATAGCCCACCGCAGCCCGCGGCGCACCGGTATCTGGTACAGGTAAGGTGGGGATATGCCAGGCTTGGCTCAGCCTGGCTAATTGTCCGTCGCTAGTTACAGAAATAAGCTTCGTACCGCGAGCGCGGGCAGCTTGAAAAGCGCTTAGCGTCTCTTCGGTATTGCCGGAATAACTGGATGCAAATACTAGTGTGTCAACGTTGACCCACTTCGGCAGCGTATAGTCGCGCACGATTTTGACCGGGATGGACAGTCGGCCCCGCAGGAGGGTCGCCATCAGGTCGCCGCCGATGGCAGATCCGCCCATGCCCACGACAGCGATCTGCTGAGCGCCCCGTAAATCCTCCGACAAAGAAAACTGCTGGGCTGTCTTCCAGGCAGTACGACATTGTTCGGGAAAGCGGCTGATGGCGCCCATCATATCGTTCGGATCGAGAGTGCGCAGTGAAACGACGTTATCTAACTCCATTGTTTTTTCTCCTGTTTGGTTATGGTACATGTAAGGTTGTTTTTCTAAAAATGATAAATTGTATCAACTGATTGACACATGCCTGTATCACGATTGTTCTTGTACGATGAGCGGGTAAAGCTGGCGACGGCTCCAGCCGCTCCAACGACTGAGCAAACGGGCGCTAACGCCCGGCGCCACGCCGGCCTGTCGTAAGTCTGTGATGGCGGCTTGAACTTTTTCCTCCGGCCAACAACTTTCTGGCGCCGGGTTGCCTGCGATTAGTAGCACCATCTCCCCTTTTGGTGCTTGCTGAAAATGCACCATTGCGGCAGCAATATCCCCCCGCCATGTTTCCTCATACATTTTAGTCAGTTCTCGGCCAATTGCCAATTGCCGAGAAGTACTAAAAACGGCTTGTAGATCGGCCAGCACAGCCAACAAACGATGCGGTGTGACCAGGATTACCAATGTGCCTGGCTCATTGGCGACGCTTTGCAGAACGTGCCGCCGTGCTGCGCTCTTGCGTGGCAAGAAGCCAAGGTACAGGAAACGCTCGGTGGGCAAGCCAGAAATCGTCAAGGCTAGAATAGGCGCGCTGGCCCCGGGTATACCCACTACACGATGCCCGGCATTGATGGCCGCTCGCACTAACAGCGCACCAGGATCGTTGATGCCGGGCATACCGGCATCGGAAACCAGCGCCAGGTCACCTTCCTGGAGTTTTTGCAGCAATGTGTCCAAACGCGCTGTTTCGTTGAATTTGTGATAGCTGATTAGCGGCGTTTCGATCTCGTAGTGGCGGAAAAGTTGCCTGGTTGTCCTGGTATCTTCGGCCGCGACGAACGGCACTTGGCGCAAAATGCGTAGCGCTCGCAAAGTGATGTCCTCTAAATTACCGATGGGCGTGCCTACAAGATACAGCGTTCCCAAATGCTACTATTCCCTCCTCCGAAAATAAGACCTCTCCCCTGGCTTGCCGCCCTTTTGGGCGGCAAGCCTTCCCCTCCCCGATACGGGGAGGGGAAAAAGCTAAGCGCAGCGAAGCTTGGGGGAGAGGTCTCCCCTCAAAATAAGTTGACGCAGCGGCGCCAAGGCGTAGAGCGTCTAAAAAGCCAGGCCTCCTTATAAGAAGTTCAACTTCTTCAGGAGGTTGAACTTCTTATCGACGGCGTTCTCCGCCCGAGCGCACGGAGCTCAAAGCTCCGTGCTACGTAAGATAATAAGCCCCTTTCTAAGGGGCTGGTGTTGAGCAGCCTCTGGGCAGAGGACGCCACCTTGACGTACCCTGCCGCCACACCGGAATCGAGGCTTTAGCCGGTGTTGACGCTGCCAAGCCACCTAAAGGCTTGACGCCAGTCGTAAATTTTCATCCGCTGTGGTGCGACATAGGCGCATGTCGACTCCTTCGAAAATAAAAATGGGACGCAGATTAACGCAGGCTACCTTGTCCGGCGATTAGAAATCGCTGCTACAACTGCAAAGCCTGCCTGCGCAGGTTGCATGCTAATCGCCGTAGGGCGATTTTGCAGACGTTGCCGCGACTTTTAGTCGCTGGGCCGAATTGTTACCCCTTACAAAGAAAGCCGCTTGAAAAGCGATTCCGGAATTGCTTTGATGACAACCATCACCCAACGCCAATACCAGGGCACGTAAAGCGTGTCTACCCGTTTGACGATGGCCTGGTATATTTTCTCACCCACTGCTTGCGGATTGGTAAAGAGCGGCCCTTTGCGCAGGTGGGCTGTCATGGGGGTGTCCACCATCCCCGGTTTGATTGTTAGCACATGCACATTGGCTTTGTACAGCCGGTTACGCAAGCCCTGCAAGAAAATATTCAAGGCGCCTTTGCTGGCACCGTAAATATAATTGCTCTGCCGGCCCCGATCGCCGGCCACAGACGAGATAACGGCCAAAGTGCCATAATGCTGGTCGGCAAAAATGTTCGCGGCTATTGTTAAGAGCGCAATAACGCTTAGCGTGTTTGTTTGGAACGTTTCCAGTGTGCGCTGAATATCTTTGCTACATGCCTGTTGATCTGGCAAAACACCATAGGCCACTAAAAGCGTGTCTATCGTTCCAATGGCTCCTTCGGCAGCATGCCACATTTCTTCATGCCGGTCGATGGCGTTCATATCCATGTTGAGTGTCGCAACCTTGGCTGCGCCGCGGGCTTGCAGATCGTCGGCTACAGCTTGTAGTTTCTCTGGATTGCGTGCCACCAGGAAAAGATTATCGCCGTCCTGGGCGAAATGTTTGGCTGTTTCCTGTGCAATCGCCGAGGTGGCCCCGGCAATGAGTATATTTCGCATCAATCATGCCCCCTCTTGATTGTTTGTGACCCGACGCCAGAAGCTGGAAGAAAAGCGCGGGTCGATGTATTGACTGAATTCCTGCCATTGCGGGTAAAAAGTCTGAAAATTCTCCGCTGACATGCGGGCGTCTTTGGCCGGGTAAAGCGCTCCGCCGACCTGCCGCACGATTTCGTCTAGCCGGGATAGTAGTTGTAACGTAGGCATGCCCTGGAACGGAATGTCGAGAGTAAGGGTGATGCCCCGCCGCGGAAAAGAAAGCAGTCCCGGCGAAGGTATGTCGCCGAACTCTTTTAGCACGGCCAAAAACGAAGCATTGCCGCTGTGAGCAATACGTCGGATGATCTCGCGGATCGCTTCAACACCGTCAGTCGGCGGCACCACACATTGATATTGCAAAAACCCGCGCCGGCCATAAATGCGGTTCCACCGTTTGACTGCGTCCAAAGGATAGAAGAACGGCTCGTAGTGCGTGACCAGTCTGACTTCTTTTTGCCGTTGGACGTTATAATAAGCTTCGTTAAACAATTTCATGCTCAGTGGATTGAGGACGAAATTAGGAAAATCTACCGGAACGCCCAGCCGCACGCCGTGATGCGGGTCCAGCGGAAAACCGCCGGTGGCGTGGTTGCCGCGCATGAAAATACCCCGGCCCAAGTGCTCACCGGAGGCTAAGCAATCCACCCAGGCGACGGTGTATTCGTAATCTTTGTCGGAACTGCCGGAAATTTCGAAGAACTCGTTCAAGTTAGCAAAGCGAATTTTTTCCTCGATAATGCCTGCTGTGTTAATGGGAATGAGCTTGAACTCAGCCCAGGTGATGAAACCGGTGAGTCCTAAACCACCAATAGTCGCCCGGAACAAATCGCTATTCTCGTCCGGCGAGCAGTGCAGCCGCCGGCCGTCAGAACGGAGTAGCTCAAATTGTGTGACATGACGCCCAAACGTGCCGGCTTTGTGGTGATTCTTGCCGTGCACATCGTTGGCGATGGCGCCACCGACGGTAATGTATTTTGTTCCTGGCGTTACCGGCAGGAACCAGCCTTTAGGAACGATGATTTCTAATATATCGTCCAAGCCAAGTCCCGCTTCGCAGCGTAAAATCCCGTTTTTTTCGTCGAAAGCTATCAACCGCTTAAGGTGTTCCGTGTCTACCAGGACGCCTCCCTCGTTGAGGCAGACATCGCCGTAGCTGCGTCCTTTTCCGTACGCCAGCATCGGCAATCTGTCTTCTTTGATGGGGAAGTCGTCGTTGCGCCAAAACATGGTGCGGATTTCTTTTGCTGGCGCTTGCGGGTATCTTCCCCATGATTCGTATCGTTTCATATTATCACTCCCTCGAAAATAGTACGCTGATTAACGCTGTTTGCCTTGTCCGGCGATTAGAAATCGCTGCTACAACTACGAAATCTGCCTGCGCAGGTTGCCTGCGAATCGCCGTAGGGAGATTTTGCAGATGTTGCCGTGATTTTTAGTCGCTTGGGCCATCAGCCGTCATCAACTAATCCCATTCCTATCCACGTAGCATTACCTCTCAAGCCCGCGATTCCCAATCTTGTCAAGAGATTTTCATCCGCTGTGGTGCACCTGTCTGCGTGCCCGCACAGGCAGGCCGAAGGCTCACGTTGACGTCTCAAGCAATATAGTACCTGCCATATTGTTCCCTATTTGGCTCAATTTGACAACTGTTTGAGCATTTGTTTGCACCGTTGCCACGTCGGTGCCGGGCCGGTGGCGCATTACTAATTTGCCCTACTTTTCCGTCATGTGTTCTGGGTGTCTTGGCTGGTGAGCTTCTTGCCGCACATCCATCTTTGCGCTATCATTGGGCACATGACTTGGCAAACAATGATCTTAGACCCATGTGCATCTTCTTTTCCACAGAAACAGTGGCGAGCATTGGCGCATCGCCCCGGCGACGGGCACATTCTGCAGGATGACCGTTGGGGTTGCTTGAAACAACGTTTTGGTTGGACCCCGCAAGTGGTGGCTTTGCTGAACCCGGCGGCAAAGACGTTTGGAGCCGGCGTTTTACTCCTTTTCCGCACCCTGCCTGGCGGTTTCACTATCGCTTACGCCCCCAAAGGTCCACTCTGGAACTGGGCCGACCGCGTCCAGCAGCAGACATTGTTGGCCGCAATAGACCAATTGGCCCGGCAGCGACACGCCATCATGCTGAAAATGGAGCCGGAGCAGGAAGAAAGTGCCGCGGCGGCGCGGCGCTGGCATGATATTGGCTTCCGTCGGGCTCCTCGCGCCGTGCAGCCCCGGGCTACTATCCAGGTTGATTTAACGCCCTCCGAAGCGGAGATATTAGCCCGCATGAAACAGAAATGGCGCTATAATATCCGTTTAGCCGCTCGCAAAGGCGTGCAAATTCGGTCAGCAGCTGCTGCCGACTTGCCCGCTTTCTACACACTGATGGCTGAAACAGCGCAGCGGGATGATTTTGCCCTCCACACGCTTGCCTATTACCAGGAAGCGTACAAGCTTTTCGTAGATAGCGGCGCAGCACGACTTTTTCTGGCCACATACGAAGGAAATATTCTCGCCGGGCTGTTCGCGTTCGTTGCCGGGGACAGAGGCTACTACATGTATGGTGCTTCTGGCGGCCGGGAGCGACAGCGGATGCCCAACCATCTATTGCAGTGGGAAGCGATGCGCTGGGCTAAGGCCCAAGGTGCGGCCATTTACGACCTTTGGGGTATTCCCGCGGCGGCCGGACGGGGAGCAACGGAAGGGAAAGGCGGCCTTTGGGGTGTTTATCGCTTCAAAGTTGGCTTCGGTGGGCGCGTTGTTTATTACAGCGGCTGCTGGGACCGGGTTTACAAGCCCTTGCTCTACCGGGCTTACCTTCTTTGGGAAAAGCGCCGAGGTGGGCACGGCCAATGAGCAAACACGCATTCCGAGTTGTGCAAGTGAAAGACGGCGCTGCCTGGAACCGGGCTTTGCTGACATGGCCCGGCTATCATGCTTTGCAAACGTGGCAGTGGGGTAGTGTCAAGTGTCGTTTCGGTTGGAGGATGCATCCGTTGCGCTTCCTTGATGGGAACAAAATAGTCGGCCAGGCGCTGTTGCTGACCCGGAATTTGCCCGGCTGGCCCTGGTGTCTGGCTTACACACCGCGCGGTCCGGTATTCCCCTATGCTAACACGGACCTGGCTATCGCGTTAATAGGCGCGTTGCAGCGTGAAGCGCGCCGCCGCCGGGCACTCTTCTTGAAGATTGACCCGGACATCGATCCGAATAGCAATGCCGGCCACGTTTTGCGCGATGGGCTGAGCAGCAACGGCTGGCGTTTTTCGCCGCAGCAGATTCAGTTCCGTAACACGGCTGTGCTGGATTTGTCTTCCGACGAGGCGACATTGTTGGCCGGCATGAAGCAGAAGAGCCGCTATAATGTGCGTCTGGCGATGCGCAAAAAAGTGCGCGTGGTGGTGGCTACCGAGGCGGATTTCCCGCTTTTCTACGCGCTGTACCAGGAAACCGCGGCTCGGGACCGATTCCTGATCCGGCCGTACACCTATTACGAGACGGCGTGGCGCACTTTTCGGCAGGCCGGGATGGGCGTTTTGCTGCTGGCGTCCGTGCCCGGCGAAGATGACCCGGTGGCCGGTCTGTTTCTCTTCCATTACGGGCACAAAGCGTGGTACATGTACGGTGCTTCTTCCGCTCAAGGGCGCAAACTGATGCCCAACTATTTGTTGCAGTGGGAAGCAATTCGCTGGGCTAAAGCGCACGGCGTAATTGAATACGATTTGTGGGGTGCACCGGATCAATTGACGGAAAGTGACCCGATGTGGGGCGTTTATCGCTTCAAAGTTGGGCTGGGTGCGACCTTTCGGGAAGGGTTAGGCGCCTGGGATTACCCTTTCCATCGGCTGCCGTACCGCCTTTACTTAGATGTGCTGCCCCGGCTGTTAGCCTTCTGGCGGCGCGCCGCGGGGAACGCCGGTCGGGGTTGAGGCGTCTATTCGCTAAGGTACTGTGGCTAAATTGGCGAGAATCAGTGTTTGTTTGCGTACAATTGTCGAGACGGCTGTCACAGCGCTCATTACGGCCATCTAATTGCGAAGAGGGCGTGCATGGATAGACGAAAAACTGTTTTCCCGGGGCGACAATTCGCTTTATTGTTGATCTTGTTGGCCGCGTTTTTCATCAGCCGGGGCGGCGCGTTTCACCCGCCGACATTGATGAATAAGACTACGCCCAGCAGCATGATCCTGGATCGCAACGGTAACGTTCTTTACGAAGTGCTCGATCCGGACGGACAGAAAGCACAGCCGGTACCTCTGCAAGCGATTCCTTTAGCTTGCCGACAGGCTATCATCGCCACCGAGGACCACCGTTTTTACTATCATCCCGGCGTGGACTTTTTGGCCTCGGCCCGGGCGCTCTGGCAGTATTTTCGCTATCATCGGATTATTAGCGGCGCCAGCACTATTACCCAACAAACTGCTCGGCTGCTCTATATGACGCCGGCGCAACGACGAGATCGTACGTTGCAGCGTAAACTTTGGGAAATGTGGCTGGCGTACCGGTTGCATCAAACCCATAGCAAAGATGAAATCCTGACGCTTTACCTCAATCACGTTTATTTCGGTAATTTCGCCGTGGGCATCCAGGCCGCTGCGCAATCGTATTTCAGCACAGATGCGCGCTCGCTGGACGTAGCGCAATGTGCGCTGCTGGCCGGCTTGCCGCAAAATCCGGCGCGGTACAACCCGTTGATCGATCTACCAGCGGCCAAAGCGCGGCAACAAGAAGTGCTTCACCTCATGGTGAAACAGGGCTATTTGACGCCGGCGCGTGCGCAACAAGCGGCGCGCGAGCCGCTGGCATTTGCGGCGCCGAGTTTCCCTATTCGAGCGCCACATTTTGTCATGCTGGTACAACAGATTCTAGAACGGGAGCTGGGCGTGGCGCGGGTGCGCGCCGGCGGGCTGCGCGTAGAAACGACACTAGATCTGGGTTGGCAGGCGCGGGCGGAGGAGGTCGTGCGTCAGCAGTTACGCGCTTTGCAGGATTCGCCGCAGGCACCGGTGAGCCGCAAAGTGAACAACGCAGCACTATTGGCGATAGACCCGCATAACGGCGCCATTATGGCCTGGGTGGGCAGCCCCAACTATTTCGATCGTGATCATGCTGGGGCGGTCAACGCAGTGCTTAGCTTGCGCCAGCCCGGTTCGGCGCTTAAGCCCATTACCTACGCCGCTGCGTTCGATCCGACTTTGCCTGAGCCGTATACGCCGGCCACTGTGCTGCTGGATCTGCCCACGATTTTTTACGACAACACTGGAAAGCCATACGAACCGCTTAATTACGACCGTCGCTGGCACGGCCCCACCAGTTTGCGCACGGCATTGGCTTGTTCGTACAACAGTTTGGCCGTGAAAGTGCTGAAACACGCCGGGATTGGCCCTTTTTTGCGCTTGGCCGAGCGTTTAGGTCTGACACATCTTGCCCAAAGTGAAGCGAATCTCTCTTTGACATTGGGGGGCGCTGAGGAAACGTTGCTGGACATCACCGCAGCTTACGGCGCTTTCGCTAATGGCGGCCATTATGTGGTGCCCATTGCCATCCGGCGGGTGACCGATTTGCAGGGCAATGTGCTGTTGGAAAATGTACCGGTGCGGCCCTCGGATGCACACCGCCGGGCCGGCGCCCAGGTGCTGGACCCGCGTGTGGCTTTTTTAGTCACGAATATTCTCAGCGACGATTTGGCTCGGGCGCCCGCTTTCGGCCGTTTTAGCGCTCTTTATTTGCACGGGAGACCGGCGGCCGCGAAGACCGGCACCACGACTGATTGGCGGGATAACTGGACTATCGGCTATACGCCGAATTTGGTAACCGGAGTCTGGGTGGGCAACGCGGACAACGAGCCTATGCGCGACATCAGTGGCATCAGCGGTGCAGCGCCTATCTGGCATGACTTTATGACCTTGGCGACGCGTGGCGCACCGGCGTATGCTTTTCAGCGACCGGCCGGCGTGGTACAACGCACCATCTGCGCTGATTCCGGTCTCCTGCCCACGCCGCTCTGCCCGCACCGCCGCTTGGAGTGGTTTATTGCCGGCACATTGCCGACTCACCGGGATGATCAATACCAGCGGATCGGGATCGACACGCGCACTGGCGCCCGAGCGACGGTAGACACGCCGCAGCGTTATGTACACTGGCAGGTTTTTCGCGTTCTGCCGGCGCAAGCTGCTAACTGGGCCGAGCAAAACGGCATGCCACAGCCGCCACCGGCTTCTGGGCCAGGCCGCACCGCTGCACCGCTGCTATTGACTGCGCCGAATCTCGGAGATGTTTTCCGACTTTCCCCCGGCTTGTCATCTCGGGAACAACAAATTGCAATGCGCGCTGTGGAGAATGTTGCCTTGCAGCGGTTGACTTTTTACGTGGATAAGCGTCCCTGGCGCACTTTGACGAAGCCGCCTTGGGTTGCCTGGTGGTCGTTACAAGCTGGAGAGCATTCCGTATTTGCCCGGGGCGAGAGCAAAGACGGGCAACACTATCGCACCGAAACCATCACGTTTTCTGTGCAGAGAGATAACAAGTGAATGAGGCACCGAAGCGCAGGTGGGACGGACGTGAGCGGGACGTTATGTCCACAACAGGGCGAAATAGAACAGCAATGGTACGACGAACAGTAGACTGTCCAATCGATCCAACATGCCGCCGTGGCCGGGGATCAAGTTGCCGCTATCCTTGACACCGATTTCCCGTTTGAGCATAGAAACAGATAGATCGCCGAACGGTGCGACGAAGCTGACAACGGCGCCCAACAGGAGCCATTGTTCCCAGGAAATGCCCGGCAATAGAATTTCACCCAGTAGGAGAGCGCCTAAAATGCCGCTGATCCAGCCGCCGACGGCGCCTTCCCACGACTTTTTGGGGCTGAGTCGGGGCCACAATTTGTGTTTGCCTAAGTTGATCCCCACAAAATAGGCGCCAGAATCAGTGGTCCACGTGAGGAGCAACCCGAAAGTAGCCCACCATAAGCCGCGCGGCAGTGCTCGCAGCACAATGAAGTAATGCAGCAGCCAGCCCAAGTACATGGCCAACGCTATAGACCACGCCCACTTTGTTGCCGGTTGTTTTACGTTGTTAAATAAAGCAATGCTAAGGGAAAGGAGAATGCCAGCCGTTAAGATGTCACCAAGCCAAGGCGAAAGTGGTTGCTCCGGGCCGGCAAACATCAACGCGACTTCCAACAGGATGCCTGAGATGAAAAGCGGCCAGAAACTGATAACGCCGGTCATCCGATATCCCTCGTATAGAGCGACAACGCCGACAAAAACGATCGCGGCTAAATAAAAGTAGCCGCCGAGGTAGATAAACGCGAAGATCAACGGAATCAGGACAATTGCACTAAGCACCCGTTCTTTGAGCAAAGTTATTCCTTTGTTTAGTAGAAGTTCAACTTCTGTGAGAAGTTGAACTTCTGAACCCTACTTTATCATGCCGAATTTGCGTTCCCGTTTGGCGTAAGCACGAATAGCTGCCGCTAAATGCTCCGACGTAAAATCAGGCCAGAAAATGGGGGTGCTGTAGAATTCAGCGTAAGCAGCCTGCCAGATCAAAAAATTGGACAGGCGAAACTCGCCGGCGGTGCGAATGATCAAATCGGGATCGGGCAAACCGGCTGTGTAAAGATGTTCGTCAATCAATGCTTCCGTTATGCACTCGGCCGAAATGCCGGCAGCTACAATTTCTTGCACGGCTTTCACGATTTCAGCCCGGCCGCCATAGTTGAAAGCGATATTGAGGACAATCTTGTCGTTCTCTTTGGTTTCTTCTACGCCGTGACGGATTAATTGGGCCAAGTCCGGTTCGATCTCTGCCAGACTGCCGCTGTGCTGGAACTTCACGCCTTGCTGTTTCATGGCTTCCAGCTCGCGATTCAGCGTTTCCGCCACTAAACGCATGAGACCAGAAACTTCTGTGGAGGGGCGCCCCCAGTTCTCAGTGGAAAACGCATAAAGCGTGAGGACTTTAACACCGAAATCACTGGCCGCCTGCACAATTTCTTCGATTTTCTCGGTGCCGGCGCTATGTCCGGCCAGCCGGGGTAGGCCGCGTTGTTTCGCCCAGCGGCCATTCCCATCCATAATGATGCCAATATGCCGAGGCACACGATCCGGAGAGACGTCAATAGTAACGATAGAATGCGTCTCTTTTGTAGAAGGCGCCTGATATGTCATGGGCTCTCCCACCTATATTTCCATGATTTCGTCTTCTTTGGCTTGACCAATAGCGGCAATTTTATCGATATACTTATCGGTAAGTTCCTGTATGTCATCTTGGCCCCATTTAAGATCATCCTCGGTGATCATTTTTTCTTTTTCCATGTCACGTAAATCGTGCAAGGCATCGCGGCGAATATTGCGCACAGCCACACGCGCCTCTTCCATGCGCTTGTGGACGATCTTCAACAATTTATGTCGTCGTTCTTCCGTCAAGGGTGGGATGTTTAACCGGATGATCTTGCCATCGTTGTTAGGTGTCAAGCCAACATCAGACTTAAGGATTGCCTTCTCAATGATGGAAAGCGTCGACGGATCAAAAGGACGAACAGCCAAAAGTTGCGGTTCCGGCGCAGAGATTGTTGCTAAGGCTTGCAATGGTGTGGGCATGCCATAATAATTCACCGGCAAATGTTCGATTAGTGCTGGCGCTGCCCGGCCAGTACGAATCGTTTGCAGGTCTTCTCGCAAAGCTTTGGTTGCTTTCTCCATTCGCTCTTCGGCGTCCCGTTCAACTTCTTTTAGCATGATCCCTTTTCCTCCTCTGAAAATAGAACGCAGATTAACGCTGATGCACGCTGATCTTAATTTTCATCCGCTGTGGTGCGCCGTAGGCCCATGATAACTCCCTTGAAAATAAACTTCTCTGGAGGGTAGCCGAGGGCATTGTCCTCGGCTACCCTCTCCTCCGAGAAATAGAACGCCGATCAACGCTGTTGTGCGCTGATGCACGCAGTCTGCCTTGTCCGGCGATTAGAAATCGCTGCTACAACTGTAAAACCTGCCTGCGTGGGTTGCAAGCTAATCGCCGTAGGGCGATTTCGCAGATGTTGCCGTGACTTTTAGTCGCTGGCCCATCAGCCGTCATCAATCCACCCTGTTCCTATCCCTGTAGCATTGTATCACAAGTTTGCAATCGCCAACCTTCTACAGAGAGATTTTCAACTGCTGCGGTGCGCCTGTCTACGTGCCTGCACAGGCAAGCCACAGGCTCATGCCGACTCCCTAAGCGTATGGGACCATTCATGGCAAACAGGTCGTACGAGTCAACGCATCAATAAAAAAAGACGGCTAATGGTAAATTAGTGTTCCGATCGCTTCGCCGCGCACGGCTTTAATTAAGGCATCATCCTCCCATAAATTAAGGACCAAAATAGGTAAATCATTGTCCATACACAACGTAATGGCGGTGCTATCCATGACACCCACTCGCATATTCAGCGCCTGCAAATAGGTTAAACGGCTAAAACGCTGCGCGTTGGGATTCACGTTTGGGTCTTCTTCGTAAACAGCATCTACTTTGGTTGCTTTGATGAGGATGTCGGCCTCGATTTCCATGGCGCGCAAAGCAGCCGCAGTATCTGTCGTGAAGTAGGGATTGCCTGTGCCAGCGCCCAAGATGACGACACGACCTTTTTCTAAATGCCTGAGCGCTCGCCCCCGAATGTATGGCTCGGCGACAGCGCGCATTTCAATAGCTGTTTGCACACGGGTCTCGATACCTACCCGTTCTAAAGCATCTCGCAATGCCAAAGCGTTCATGACTGTGGCAATCATTCCCATGTGATCGGCAACGCTGCGTTCCATGCCATGGGCTAGGCCGTCTTTGCCACGCCAAAGGTTGCCGGCGCCGATGACGATAGCTGTCTCGACGCTCAAATGGCAAACCTCGGCGACTTTAGCCGCCAGGATATCGGCCTGTGTGGGGTCAATACCAAAACCGGCTGCCCCGGCCAGCGCTTCTCCGCTCAATTTGAGGAGAATCCGCCTGTATTTGACTTCGTTCATGGACGTTTACTGTCCTACTTGATAACGCACAAAGCGACGCACGACGATGTTCTCACCTAGCTTGGCAATGTGCTCGTGCAAAACGTCGTTGATGGTGACATCTTGATCTCGGAAAAATGACTGGTTGAGCAAACAGACTTCGCCGTAATATTTCATCAGGCGTCCCTCGACTGCCCTCTCTACAATGTGTTCCGGCTTGCCGGCTTGCCGCAAATCTTCGCCCAACTCTATTTTCTTCTGTGCTACGACATCGGCCGGAATCTCATCCGGAGAAACGTAAAGTGGGCTCATAGCCACAACCTGCATGGCTAAGTCCTTTGCTAATTGCTGGAATTCCGGCGTGCGGGCCACGAAATCGGTCTCGCAATCTAATTCCACCAGGGCGGCCATTTGGGCACCGCCGTGTACATAGTTGCCAATGACGCCTTCCTTGACGGCGCGATTCGCTTTCTTAGCGGCTTTGGCTAAGCCCCGCTCCTTCAAAATGGCGGTCGCTTTGGCAATATCGCCATTTGTTTCTTGTAAAACTTTGCGACATTCTAAAACGCCGGCGCTGGTCGCGGCGCGTAACTCCTTGATTTGTTCCACAGACACACGCATGGTGCTATTTTTCTCCCTCTCGGTTCGATGGCTGACATTGGATGTTGGCTAAAGTCCCTGTATCTTCGGGACGGTTAGTCAACGCGTGAACAGGTGTGGGTAGCCTTACTCAGCTACACGGTCCTCACTGCCAGCGGCAATATCTTCCGCTGCGACTGTGACTCCGCTTTCTTCCACCGGCACGATCTCCGGCACATTTTCTTCGGCAGCGGCTTCTTCCATCACCCCAGCATACGCTGAAGCGCCAAATTCGCCCAGATCCTCGGCCTTTTCTTCCGCGCCGATCTCTTCAGCCAAGGCAATTTCGTGCAAGTGCTTACCCTCGATAACCGCGTCCGCAATCTTGCCTGTGATAAGTTTGATAGCCCGAATGGCATCATCATTGGCGGGAATGACATAATCGATGGGATCCGGGTTGCAGTTGCTATCTACCATGGCGATAATTGGAATGTTAAGACGGTTGGCCTCTTTGACGGCCAAATATTCTCGCCCAATATCCACGATAAAAACAACACTTGGTAAATCGGTCATATCACGTAAACCGCCTAACCGGCGCTCCAAGCGCTCGATGAGCATTTCCATTTTCAAGGCTTCTTTCTTGGTTAGCCGTTGAAATTCACCGTTTTCTTTCATCCGTTCCAGTTCGATCATCTTATCGATGCGCTGTCGGATGGTCTGAAAATTGGTCAACGTGCCGCCGAGCCAACGTTGATTGACATATGGCATGCCACAACGTTCCGCCTGAGCTTGAATGTTCGGTTGGGCCTGGCGTTTTGTGCCCACGAAGAGCACCGTGCCGCCATTTTGCGCCAAGTCACGGACGACATTGTAAGCTTCGTCCAAGCGGCGCAACGTTTTTTGCAGGTCTAGAATGTGAATACCATTGCGCTCGGTGAAAATGTAGCGCTTCATACGAGGATTCCAACGTTGGGTCCGGTGACCGAAATGGACCCCACTTTCCAACAGCTCTTTCATCGAAACAACAGCCATGATATAAAAACCTCCTACTCCGTTTTTTCCTCCGTCTCTTTCACGGAACAGGACCGGCTGTTCGCCGGCACGACTGTCCCAACTGGAGACGTGTGTATTGTTTACAGGCTACGTAAAGCCCAAGAAGAAAGTATAACATAACGGTTGTGCAGGAGACAAAAAAAGAGCGACGCTTGCTGGAAACATTCAGCCAACCCGAGTCCTGGAAAGTTCAGCGCGGTCTCAGTCCCGGCGTTTTCATCTGGAATAGAGATGCCCGGTAGGGCGACCACTTTTTGGAGGAGAGGGTAGCCGAAGGCAATGCCTTCGGCTACCCTCGGGCGGAGAACGCCGTCGATTAGAAGTTGAACTTCTCGTAGAAGTTGAACTTCTTAAGGGGGGCCTGATTTTGAGGGGAGACCTCTCCCCTAAGCTGCGCTGCGCTTAGCTTTTCCCCTCCCCGTATCGGGGAGGGGGAGGCTTGCTGCCCCTTTGGGCGGTAAGCCGGGGGAGAGGTCTTATTTTCAGCGTTCTATTTTCAGGGGGATTCTTTGCATTTTAGCCGAAGGCAATGCCTTCGGCTACCCTCGGGCGGAGAAC
>WFQU01000127.1 GCA_015486845.1 Anaerolineae bacterium
CCCCCAGAATTGGGGGCCGGGGGGGCTTACTCTGTGCCCAGCGACTAAAAGTCACGGCAACATCTGCCAAATCGCCCTACGGCGATTAGCATGCAACCTGCACAGGCAGGTTTCGAAGTTGTAGCAGCGATTTCTAATCGCCAGGCGAGGCAGCCTTTAGGTGGGCTGGTAGGTCTATCGCCGGCTAAAGCCTCGATGCCGGCACGGCGGCGGGGCGCATCAAGATAACGTCCTCTGCCAAGAGGCTGCTTAACACCAGCCCCTTTCTAAGGGGCTTATCATTTACGTAGCACGGGAATTTGCCCCCCGTGCGCTTGGGCGGAGAACGCCGTCGATTAGAAGTTCAACTTCTACGAGAAGTTGAACTTCTAAAAGGGGACCTGATTTTTGAGACGCTCTGCGCCTTGGCGCCGCTGCGTCAACTTATTTTCAGCGGAGTTTGTCATTGCGAAGCCCGGCAGGGCCGTGGCAATCTCCCTTACTGGCGTTGGGGATAGTTTTACTCCAACCAGCCATGACATGACGAAGTCCATTTTTTGACCATTGTTTTTATCTGTGTGCGCAGCCTGCGTTGATCTGCGTCCCATTTTATTTTCAAGGGAGTTATCATGAGCCTATGGCACACCACAGCGAATGAAAATTAAGATCAGCGTGCATCAGCGTTAATCTGCGTTCTATTTTCAGAGGAGAATCTGTTACTAATTTCTTGACCATTGTTTTTTATCTGCATGCGCAGCCAGCGTTAATCTGCGTCCCATTTTTATTTTCAGAGGAGAAATAGCCATGGACATCTACCAATACGAAAGACCACCGGGGGATACGCGCATCGGCGTGCATTGGAGCCCGGGGCGGCCATTGTCGGTAGGACTGGATGCCATTCGCAACCAGTGGTTGCCACTGTTAGTGGAAATGGGGGTCAAATGGGTAAAAATGCTGCATCCTGATGGCCTACCCCTGGCCGAACTGTTGCTGGCTAACGATATCATGCCCATCGTCCGGCTCTACCGCGAACGGCCTAACGCCAACGATCTCGAAAAAGGCACCTTGGGGGCCAGCGAGCTGCACGCGCTGGCCGATTATGTGGCCGTCGGAGTGCGCTATTTCGAATTTAACAATGAGCCGGATGTGCCTACCGAATGGCGAGGTGGTCCACCCAACGATGCGGACATCGCGCAGGAAATCGTTGCCCGGCATGCTATGCACGACATGGAAACCATCATAAAAGCCGGCGGCTATCCGGCCATTCCAGCTACGGCCGTATCCACCCGCTGGGACCTATTAGGCGAAATCATTCGTCAAGGCGGCAAGGAACTCTTAGAAGGGCCAGTCTGGTGGGCCATTCACAATTACGACATCAACCATCCCTTAGACTATCCCTACGACGACGTCAACCAAAACGGGAAGCAGATCCCCAAGGCGGCGTACGACACCTTGGGACCATGGGCCTGGGATGGCGAAACCTGGCACCAACGCAGTTTGAACATGGTCAATCGGCATCGGAGCGAAGGCGCCAACCCCGGCGACACCATTTTCGACGACAACAGTTCCTGGTTAGCCTATACCTATTTCGATGGCTTAGCCATGGAACACTTAGGTCGGCACATCCCCATTCTCAGCACCGAAAGTGGGCCCATCGTCGGCGAAGATTCCGACCCGCGCTATCCCACCACCCTGCCAGAATCGCACCGGGACAAAGTTATCGCCATGGCACACATTATGATGGGGGACGATTCCGCTTACCCCCAAGCGCCCGACTACTATTTTTGTACCGCCTTTTGGATTTTAGCCAACCACGAGCTGGGCTCTACCTCGGATCAGTGGGAAAAACAAGCCTGGCTGAGTTCTGCCTGGGATGGGGGTAAGCTGCCCGTTGTCGACGCGTTGCGCGCTTTGCCCAAAAAAGCATGGGTGCTCATCGGCGCGGGGGGTAGCAACCAGCAGCAAAGCGTCATCAGCGGTCAAGCGCTCAGCGGCGATGGCCTGACGGTGCGTTTGCGCAGCAATGACTATTTAGAAGATAGGGAAATTGCTAACGAGCGCTATCTCTTTGCCGGCTTGGGCGCCGGCGTTTATACGTTAACGGTGTTAGGCAGCCAGATCGAACAGCGTGACCTGGTTTTAGACGGTAGCAATCATTTGACCGTAGACCTGGATTTACACGCGTTCACCCATCAAAGTGTCGTATACGGCAGCGTGAAGCATGCCGAAGGGCACGTCTTGCGCCTGAGTGGCCCGGCCAGCCGTAAACGCACACTGGCTGCAGACGGCCATTTTCGCTTTATCCGCCTGCCTGCCGGCACCTATAACCTGGAAATCCGGGATACCGACTTACAATACCACGGTATTGTTTTAGACGGACACAACCAGGCGGAAGTGAACCTCGATTTACAGCCACATCTCGCTTGGAACTATAGCGTGCGCGATGGCGGCCCCGGCCCCGGCTTCGCTGTCGTGCGCTGTAGCGTGGACGATAAGCCAAATTTATCGGTGCACCTATGGGCCGATGGCTGGAATGGCGTCGAGCAACGCACCGGCAGCAAGCCTGAATACGGCCCCTTCGCTTGCGAGTTCGCCCCTTTAGGCGGCGGTCATTACTACCTCGAGCCGGCGGAAATTGGCCTGCGCGTTACTTTGGACCTGCCGGCAGATCGTGTGACTTGGGTAGAATTTGTCCAACAAATGGTAACGGGCCCGACGCACAACAGCGTCATCGAAGGAACGGTGGAAAATGGCAATGGTTACACACTGCGCCTGACCGGTCCCATCAGCGACGATATCGAGCTGGGCCCGGACGGACGTTTTCGTTTTGCCAACTTGTCCGCCGGCCTTTACAATCTAACCATTATCGGCTCTGACATCCAGCGATCGGGATTGCGCGTCAACGGCTATAACACCTTGATGGTGCATCTAACTTTGCCAAAGCCACAACGCAGCATTGTGCGAGGAACCGTGACCGGTAGCAGCGGTAGCCAGCTCAGCCTGGCCAGCGAACAAAAAACCTGGACGACGAAATGTGACCAGGAAGGCCATTACGCTTTCGTAGGCTTGCCAGAAGGATTGTACACGCTGCAAGTGATCGGCACGGCTCTGCGTAAAGAGGACATTCATTTGGACGGCAGTAACGAAGCGGTGGTGAATTTCATGCTACCGCTCCTCTCTCCGGCGGAAACCTGGATTTACCAGGTTTACGATGGCGGACCGGGCCCCGGTTTCGGCGTCGTGCGCTGCCAGGTGAAAGGCAAGACCGGCCTATCAGTGCACATTTGGGCGGATGGTTGGCCGGGCATCACCCAAGTCACCGGCAGCAAAGCGGAATATGGCCACGACGTCTGTGAATTCGCGCCATTGGGCAGCGGGCATTACTTTGTGCAGCCGGAAGGATTACAAATCACGGCGTCCGTCATGATCACCGGACAGCGGATCATGTGGGTCGTTTTTCAAAAAGCGAGCCACAGCAGTTTCATGCCCTTTGTGCCACAAGACGCTTAATGCCGGCTTTGCGGGACATAGAGCCGGCAAAATATATCGAGAGAAATCTATGAAACATTTGGGGGTATTACACCACCCATTCATTCCGGCATCCGTGCCGCTGGCAGATGAAATCGCCGCTTATTTGCGTCAAAAAGGCTATCGCGTGGACCGGCGTTCCAGTTGGGAAGCCAAAGTGTTGCGCGAAATTATCGACCAACTGGATATGTTGATCGTGCTGGGCGGTGATGGCACCATGCTACGCGCTGGGCGGATCACGGCTGGCTTCGGCATTCCCATATTAGGCGTTAATTTAGGGCGGTTAGGCTTCTTAGCCGAAGTCTTCCCCGACCAATGGCGAGAATCGATAGATAAAGTGCTATCCGGAGATTATTGGCAAGAAGAACGCCTTATGTTGGAAGCGCGCTTAATCCGCAACGGCGGGCAATTAGTGGGCCATTACGATGCTTTGAACGATGTGGTGATCAGCAGGGGAAGTTTGGCCCGCTTAGTGCGCGTGGACGCTGTAGTAGACGGCAGTCATCTGACAACGTACAAAGCGGATGGCGTCATTATTTCCACGCCGACCGGCTCCACCGGCTATGCTTTAGCCGTCGGTGGGCCAATTTTGCCCCCGGAGCTGAAAAATATCTTGCTTATTGCCATTGCTCCACATTTGAGCCTGGACCGAGGCGTAGTCCTTTCGGAAGGCACTGTAGTCGTGTTGCGCGTGGACACTGATCATCAAGCTATTTTAACCGTGGACGGCCAGTTCGAAGTAGAAATGTTCAGCGGCGACCGACTGGAAGTGAAAAGCAGCCCGCATGTTGCCGTTTTCGCTCATACGCGTGATCGCAACTACTTCTATCGCACGCTCATGGATCGGCTGCGTTGGTCCGTGTGAGTTCTCTGATTACTACATTTCGGAATGGTTAGAGGAATCGGCATGGGCCTGTGTCCTGCCTGTGCGGGCACGCAGACAGGCGCACCACAGCGGCTGAAAATGATGCGGCTGGCGTCGAACTTTTAGGTGGGTTGGTGAGTCTACCAGCGGCTGAAGCCTCAATGCCGGTATGGCGGCGGGGTACGTCAAGGTAGCGTCCGTTGCTAAGGGACCGCTCAACACCAGCCCCCTTTCAGGGGGCTTCTTGGCGACGTAGCGCGGGGATTTGACCCCCGTGCGCTCCGGCGAAGAACGCCGTCGATTAGAAGTTCAACTTCTTGAAGAAGTTGAACTTCTTAAAAACAAGTTTTTTGCTCTGATTTTCTATCTGCGTGCGCAGCCTGCGTTGATCTGCGTCCTATTTTACTTTCAGAGGAAACCTCTCCCCCAAGCTGCGCTACGCTTAGCTTTTTCCCCTCCCCGACACGGGGAGGGGCAGGCTTACTGCCCTTTTGGGCGGTAAGCCAGAGGAGAGGTCTTGTTTTCAGAGGTCTTATTTTCAGAGAAGAACCATAACAGTACCCTGTGAGTCATTGACCGCAGCACTGTTCGTCTCGCCGAATGGTGGTTACGTGTCCGTCAGAACCGCGGCGTAGCGTACGCTATTTATTTTTTGATGCATTGCAACGCTGCGTCAGCTTTTTAGTTCCTGTACGACCAGCGTAGATACCAGGATCCAGATTTGCTATATCCGATCACTAACTAATTTCTTCGTGCGATTATTTGCCTGACTGTGACTCTAGTACTCCCCCAAATCACGTTAAATGTGCTATAATATAAACCAGGGACGTTTTGCGACAACCCCAAACAATGTAAAAACACGTTCTTGCACAAGGAGTATCTATGTCCCGTGTCATTGCCATCACTAACCAAAAAGGAGGCGTTGGCAAAACAACCACAGCCATCAATTTGGGTTTTGCCCTTTTAGAAAAAGGGCACAGCGTTTTGCTCATCGATTTAGATCCGCAAGCTTCGCTTTCGCAGAGTTTTGGCTACCATCTGGAAAGTACGGAACATTCTATCTATCAGGCTCTTTTGCGCCCAGACGTGACCATGGAGCAAGTTTTACGCTACCCAAGACCGGGCAAGCCGCTGGCCGTTGCACCGGCCAATATCGATTTAGCTGCCGCCGAACTGGAATTGGTCAACCGGCCGCGGCGCCCTTATGCCTTGCAAGATGCCTTACAACCGATACGCGCCCGCTTCGATTTTACGCTCATCGATTGTGGCCCTAATTTGGGGTTATTAACCGTCAACGCGCTGGTCGCCGCCGACGAAATCATCGTCCCATTGCTGGCGGAGTTTCTGGCGTTGCGCGGGATGCACACACTTTTCGAAACGATAGCTCGGGTGCGCCAGGGATTAAATCCCCATTTGAAAATCGACGGAATTCTAGGCACCATGTACGACAAGCGCACAATCCACGGCAGAGAAGTGTTGGAAGAAGCCCGCGAAGTATACGGCACCTATGTTTTCCCTTTCATAGTGCGAAAAAGTATTCGTTTCGCCGAAGCGCCGGCCTTGGGGAAGGCGTTGTTAGAACATGCCCCCCATCACCCTGGTGCGGAAGCCTATCGTCAATTAGCGGAGGTATTAATCAATGGCCGAAAATAAAAAACATGAATCGAAAGATACACCGACTGCTAAGCCATCGCCTGAACCTTTGGGCGTTAGTGCGCTATTTAGCACCGGCACAACGACTTCGCCTGTCAGCGAAATAACCACCACGCCGCCAACAGAAGTAACCATCTCGTCCCTGCCGGCGGGTGAAACGACTTCTTCTTTACCAGCAAGTGAAGCCATGCCGTCTCCACCGGAAAGCAGCGCTATCGGGTTGGCCTCTTTAGCCAGTGAAGCAGCGGCCATGGAACCTTCGCCAGAAGCATTGCTGACCGGACCTGACAGTAATACCACCCAGCCACCGGCCCAACCTGACGGAAGTGCCACCCAGCCGCCGGCCCGGCCTGACGAAAGTGCCCCCCAGCCGCCGGCCCAGCCTGACGAAACCATCGATCAGCCACCCGTACCGCCGGTTCCGGCCGATATTGCAGTGCCCCCCGGCGGCGAAGCGCCCACCACCGGCCCCGCCGTGCCCGGCGGCGATATCGATCTCTCGTCCACAACAGCAAACGGCACGCCGAACGCCGGCACTACGTCTAATGAAACAACCGTTTCCCCTACAACCGGCACCGAAAGTGGCACCATTACCGGCGCTACAACGCCGCTACCGCTCTCCATCATGCCAGAAGCAGATATCAGCGCGCCTGGCCCCAACGAGGAGTTGACCATCCAGTTACCCAAGCCAACCCCATTGACCGATACGCAGCGCCAACGCTTGTTGAACCATTTAGACGCTGAAACCGTAAAACGATTGAGCGAACGCATTCACACCCTTAGCCAATCCGTCAGTACCGTGTTGAGCAGCCGTCCCAAACTGGCACGCCAGGCATTCGACGCGTTGCGCCAAGCCCAAGAAGCTCTTTTTGCTACACCGGAACGTATTGCGGATAGTGAGTACATCACCAATCAAGTGGAAATGATCGTCAATAATGTCCAACAAGGCCAAAAATGGGGACGCTATTGGGGAGGGCGCATCTTCGCCTATGAAATGGTCTGGTTTGTAGGCTTGGTGGCGTTATTCTTAACTACAGTTATCGGGGTGCAGAGTATCAATGACTGGCTGCGCGTTTATTGGGGCAGCGGAGAAAAAGTCGGTAGTCTGTTCTTGGTGCCGCTCTTGAATACTGCCATCTGGGGCGGCATTGGAGGCGTGGTCGGAGCGCTATATAGTCTCTGGTGGCATGTTTCCGATCAACAGGATTTCACGCCGCAGTACAATCTTTGGTATTGGATACAGCCGGTCATGGGTTTTATCCTCGGTGCGGTTATTTTCCTTGTCATCGGGAGCGGCTTCTTGGCAGTGCAAGGCTCTTTTGCCTCGACAAACGATGTTCTGCAATATTTCCCGGCTTTGATCGCGGTGTTAGGCGGTTTTCGACAGAAATTTGTCTATGAATTATTCGACCGAATTATGCAAGCCGTAACGCCACAAATAAAAGAAAAGGTGTAACGGACTCAGCTTAGCGACTATAAGCCACGGCAACGTCTGCAAATTCGCCCTACGATGGTTAGCCTTCAACCTGCGCAGGCAGGTTTCGCAACTGTGGCAGCGATTTCCAATCGCCGGACGAGGAAGACTGAGTCGTTATGAAAAAGTGGAGTGAAAATGGAAAACGTACAGGCATTTTTGGATGACTATCTAATCAAGGTACGACCGCTCTTCAAGGCTTCCGCTTTAGCCGAATGGAACGCTGCAGTGACCGGTGAAACGCGTTACAGCGAAGAAGCGGCCCAACTGCGCGAGAAATACCAACGGCTGCACGCCGATAAAGCGGCTTTTGCCCGTCTCAAAGCCTGGCACGAAAGCAACTTGGCCGCTGAGGAACCTATGTTGCACCGTCAACTGACCCTGGTCTACCTGGAATATGCAGCCAACCAGTGGGATAAAGCGATTATCCACCAGGTGACGCAATTGGAGAAAGAAACCAACGAGAAATACATCACTTTTCGCGGCCGATACGAAGGGCGTCAAGTATCGGATAACGAGTTGAGCGAAATCCTCAAACACGAACTGGACAGCGACAAATTGCGCCAGGCCTGGGAAGCCAGCAAGGAAATCGGCGAGCAAGTCGAAAAAAACGTGCGTCAATTGGCACGCCTGCGTAATCAAGCAGCCCGCAAGCTAGGCTATCGCGATTATTTCCAGATGCGTTTGACCCTGACCGAGATTCAGGAAGACGCGCTTTTCAATATCCTAGACGCCTTACAAGCAGAGACCGATGCGCCTTTTGCCCGGCTTAAAGGGGAACTGGATGCATTCTTAGCGGATCGGTACAACATTCCGGCGGAACAATTGATGCCGTGGCACTACCACGATCCATTTTTCCAAAGCGCGCCGGAAGTGGGTCACGCAAATCGTGATCAATATTTCGAGCAGATGCCGTTGGAGGAAATTGCAACCAAAACTTACGACGGGATTGGCCTGGAAGTGCGTGACATTCTTAGCCGCAGCGATCTGTACGAGCGAGAAGGGAAATACCAGCACGCTTTCTGCATCGATATCGACCGGGAAGGCGACGTGCGGGTGATCTGCAATTTACGGCCCAATGCCCAGTGGACCAGCACGTTGTTACACGAACTGGGACACGGAGTCTACGACAAATACCACGATTTCGACCTGCCGTTCCTACTGCGCCAGCCGGCGCACACCCTTTCCACAGAAGCCATAGCCATGTTAATGGGGCGTTTACCGTATCACGCCGGCTGGTTAGCGGATGTGCTGGGCCTGACGGAGGAACAGATTGACGCCGTAGCGCCGGCCTCCGCCCAACAGCAACGGTTGAACATGCTCACGTTCGTCCGTTGGGCATTAGTAGTGGTGAATTTCGAACGAGCTATGTATGCCGACCCAGAACAAGACTTGAACGCTGTGTGGTGGCAGTTAGTGGCCCGGCTACAAGGATTGCGTCCGCCGGCAGGGCGGGATAAGCCGGATTGGGCGGCGAAAATCCATATTGCGCTTTACCCGGTTTATTACCAGAATTACATTCTCGGCGAACTTTCCACCTCGCAGATCTTGCATCGCCTCGAAACAGACTTAGGCGGCTTGGTCAATAACCCTGCCGCCGGGCAATGGTTAGTCGAGCGCATTTTCCGCCCCGGCGCGCTGCGTCCCTGGGATCAAGCGCTGTCTTGGGCCACCGGTGAACCGTTGCAGCCAGGCTATTTCGTCCAACAGTTCGTCCACGACCTGCGCAGGAGTCAAGCTTAATGTCCCACCAAAACGAAATCCAGAATCACTTTGGTTATTTATGCACGCAGCCGCCGTACGAAAACGCACCGGGTGGCGCTCAATTACATGTTTACGTGCGCAAAAATCCCACGGGGCAGCATTATGACCCAGTAAAACTGCAAATGACCATCAAAGACGAAGCAGGAAAAGGCGTGACCACCTTGGTGGTGGAATATCCATGGCCTGGCAAAGCGCGCTATCAGGCAATTGCCGGCCGATTGACACTCACCGATCACATCGGCAAAGAAGTAACCCTATTCACATTCGGCGGCACTTTAACTGTGGAACCCCAAGAACAACTGGTTCATTGTGCGCTCATTTCACCAGTGTCCATCTTGAATTGGCAAAACGGAAACGAACTACCGGCAGAATTAGCCGCCGAGGCCGAAATCGTATTAGCAGAACGCCAGGCATTTTATGCAGCCACCGATGAAGGACTATTCGGCTACAAGCTGGCAGCGGCAGACCCCAAAATACTTTATGCCGCTATTTTGCAGACATTACTACAGAAACTCAGCAAATTCCGTGAAATCGAGTTGCAGGCGTTAGAACTGCACGATCTGCATCGTTTCTTGCAGGACGAATTAGCCAGGCTTCACAAATTATCCGGTTGGCCGGAACATGTGCCGGCCCTGGAAGATTTCTTGTGACTATTCAGTCTTTCCAACAATAAGACGCAGATGACGCGGATAAATTCTGATTTCTGCTGATCTTTTCTATTTTATCTGGAGGTATCCACGTGGAATCTGCGTTCTATTTTGACCAGGGCTGAACAGCTACGATCTATCTATTGTAACTTTCTTGTGCGACACAGCTTGCCTCACCCGGCGAGTGGAAATCGCTGCCAAGTTACGAAGCCTTCCTGCGCAGGTCGAATGTCAATCGCCGCTGGGCGATTTTGCCGACGTTGCCGCGACCTATAGTCGCCGGGCCGAGTCGTTGTTCTTTTTTCGGCATTCCCTTGGCATAGCTAATCTGTGACATAACAAAAAAGGTCGACACCCCCAAATGCGCATCATCTATGCAACCCTTGCTTGGGCCAGCGGCATCTTCTTAGCCGATCAACTTTGGCAACGGCAGATTCTCACTTGCCGCCGACCGGCATGGTACCTCTGGCTGAGCATGTTTCTCCTTTTAGCTTTCTCGGTGCAGCGCTTACGCAAAGTGCGTGACGAGAGGGCACAACGTGGCATTGTCTTGCTTCTCTTCGCCCTCATCGGATTAGCCGGCATCTGGCGTTATCAAATTTCCCCGTTCGCACCCTGCTGGAACGCCGGCGATATTGCTTATTACGCGGCTGACCAGCCGCAACAGATTGTCGTCACTGGTATGATCGTTGCCGAACCGGACCTACGGGACAACCGCGTTGGCTACCGGCTGCGGGTGAACACGGCGACAGTGAGCAACAAAAGAATTGCCGTGCGGGGCGACTCATTGGTTTGGGGAAAAGCATTTCCTCGCTATCGTTACGGTGATAGCGTGCGCGTGCGGGGCAAATTGGAAAAGCCGCCGATTTTCCCCGATTTCAACTACCGGCGTTATTTAGCCCGGCAAGGCATCCACACCATCATGCGCAAACCGGAAATTGTACCACTGAGCAGCAATCACGGCAGCGTTTTCTGGCGAGCGCTGTACGCGTTCAAAGCCAAAGCCCGGCGCACTCTCAATCTCATGCTGCCGGAACCGGAAGCCGCCTTAGCCAACGGCATTCTCTTAGGCATCGAATCAGGCATCCCTCGCTCGTTGTACGCCGATTTCAACGCCACCAGCACCAGCCACATCATCGTCATCTCCGGATTCAACATTTCCATCATCGCCGGCGTCTTTCTCCTACTCTTCGAGCGGCTCTGGGGGCGCAAGCGGGCCGCCATCCCGGCCATGATAGGTATCGTCCTCTACGTTTTGTTGGTTGGTGCCAGTGCGGCAGTGCTGCGGGCTGGATTAATGGGGCTAATCTTCATCGCCGCCACGCTTTTCGGCCGCCGCAGCACGGCCATCATCTCGCTATTCGCTTCGGCGTGGATCATGTTAGCGCTCAATCCGCTAACGCTTTGGGACGTCGGTTTCCAATTGTCGTTCATGGCAACATTAGGCCTTATCCTGTTAACACCGGCGTTGGAAACGTACACACGCAGTTTGCTGGCCCATTTCCTACCCAAAGCATGGTTGGAATCGGCAATGGCCTGGCTGAACGACGCTTTTGTGGTGACGTTAGCAGCCCAGATTGTCACTACGCCGATGATCATTGCCTATTTCGGCCGCTTTTCCCTCATCTCACTGCTGACCAATTTCCTCATCTTGCCGGTGCAGCCGTCGGTGATGATCGGCGGCGGCATAGCGCTTATTGGCGGGCTCATCTGGCTGCCCATAGGACGCCTCTTAGCCATCGTTCCCTGGCTGACGCTGGCCTACACCGTCGGTATCGTACGCTGGAGTGCTCGCCTGCCCCACGCATCCTTAGTCGTTCCCAGTACAGTGCGTCAGGCCAGCGCCTTATTCTACCTCTTTTTCGGCGCATTCTTCCTCATCTGGCTGCGCCGGACGCCGCGGCCGCTTCTGCCCACTTCCTGGCATAAGCCGTTGCAACGCGGCCTGGTCGCTGCGTTCTTCCTACTACCATTCCTCTATGTTGGACAAATTAGCTTAGCAGCCCGGCCAGACGGTCATCTACACCTCTACGCCCTACCGAATAACGGCCCGACCGTACTGTTACACACGCCTGACGATCAGTGGATTTTACTATCCGCCGGGGGAAAACCGGAAAATGCTAAGCGGGTTCTACTTTCCCTCTTAGCACCGTGGCAGCGCCATTTGGATCTGGTCATCGGCGATAGCGCCTGGCAGCGTTTGAGCAGCCAGTATGGCGCAACACGTCTCCCCGTAGACGGCAGCGGCGGGCGCGTAGTGCAATGGCATGGCGGTACGCTGACTTGGGTCGCAGCGGACAGTTGGCTGCTCCGCTACGACGATTTTCGGACCTTGTTACCAGTGCTGCCAGACCCAGCAGTACAAAACAGAAAAAACCAGTTGTGGCCGCCTCCTTTAACCGTGCTATTAGCACCCGGCCCGACCGCACACCTTTGGCCGGAAGGCGCTTTCTTAGCAAAAGTCAGGCCGGGGATCATCATTTTGCCCGCCGACAGCACCTATCCACCCAGCAGTGCGCGGCAATTACGATATAGCCGCCAACTACGTTTGCCGGTTGGGGAAGCGGTGGAGATAAGCAGCGATGGTCACGGTTGGCAATGGCATTTGCGCCGCGTCAGCCTGGCAGCGGATGCCTGGCCGTAGGGCAAACATGAGCCTGCGGCACACTACAGCGGCTGAAAATGATACAACTGGTGTCGAGCCTTTAGGTGGGTTAGCGGGCCTACCACCGGCTAAAGCCTCGATTCCGGTACGGCGGCGGTGTGCGTCAAGGTAGCGCCCGCTGCCAAGAGGCTGCTTAACACCAGCCCCCTTTCAGGGGGCTTCTTGGCGACGTAGCACGGGGATTTGACCCCCGTGCGTGCACTCGGGTGGAAAACGCTATCGATTAGAAGTTCAACTTCTTAAAGGGAACCTGATTTTTTTAGACGCTCTGCGCCTTTGCGCCACTGCGTCAACTTATTTTCAGTGGAGCAACACAGCCCCAGGATTGGGCGCCAGGGGGCGATTTTCAAGGGAGTTATCATGAGCCTACGGCACACCACAGCGGATGAAAATTAAGATCAGCGTGCATCAGCGTTAATCTGCGTTCTATTTTCAGAGGAGCAACGGATGAATCGGAGATGGCTGTTTTGGGGCATTGTCGGAGCCCTGTTAGTCGGGCTGTTAGTACACCGACAATTGCCAGATAACAAATTACATCTATTTTTCTATAGCGACCCGGTCGGGGATAGCGTCATCCTGCGCACGCCGACCGGACACTATTTCCTGCTGACAAACGTGCGCAGCGGCACTTTGCTGCTCAACCAGGTAGGCGCCGACCTGCCTTTCTGGCAACACAAGCTAACGGCAGTTGTCATCATTGGGCAGCGGGACGAAGTAAAAGGGAGTGTAGCCACACTCTTGCCACGCTATCATGTCGAGGCCGTAGTTCTCCCGGCCGGCGGCTGGTTTGGCCCCGGCAGTGAGGCATTACAAATGGGCGCCGAGAAATACCATGTACCTTTACTCTCAGACCATTCACATTTGCAACAAGGCAACCTTTCTTTGCTAAAAACGGATAACGGGTGGCGTTTGCGCTTTGGAAACACGAGTTTTCTCCTTTTTTGCCATCATCCCACCGAGGATGCCCTTTTTTGCCATCTGCCCCGACCACTAAAGTTGGGGGAAACATCCTCCGGCGTGCTAATCCTGCCACAATTGCCAGCTAAAACAAAGGCCGGCTGCACCCACCTGCCGTGTTACTTGATAGATCGTCCCGACCGCCTGGAACTCGTGAGCGATAGCGCATGTTGGAAGGTGAAGCGATAGCCGTTTCTGTAAACGGTTTTTTTATGGTAAAATGGAAGCATGGCAGCATGCCGCGTGATCAAAAGTAGAGCATCGAACCTTTTTGCGCCTGCCATAGCATCAAAAACACACTTTGGTAATGGCCGAGTTAGCACCTTACCAGTGAAGTTCTTATACACTGAGTAGGAATTCGACGCAAAGCCGCCGAGGGCGCAAGGATGCAAAGAAAACAAAAACCTTTATACCTCGGTCCCTTTGCGACGGCTCTGAATTTTGCAGTGCTGGCTTGTCCAGGTTAGGGTAGCAGTGGCGTCTTTAGACCAGTACGTCGAGAACTTTATCAATTATATTCTGATTGAACGGGGCTATTCCCGGCACACGGCGTCTGCTTATCGCACGGACTTAGAACAATTCTTGGTCTTCGTAGAAGCGGCCGATAATCAGCCGCCGGGGCGTGTCAACGCGGATCCACTCTCCCGGCAGTCACTTTTAGCTTACGTGCGCAGTCTGCCCGACCGGTACGCCCCGGCAACCGTGCATCGTAAATTGGCAACCGTCAAGTCGTTTGGCCGTTTTTTGTATCAGCGTGGCATTTTAGACCGCAATGTGGCCGCAGAAATAGCCATGCCCAGCGGAAAACGGATTTTGCCCAAGGCTATCTCAACGGAGGATATGACACGCCTTTTGCACCAACCGTTGCAACAAAAAGACACGTTCTTAGCTTTGCGGGACCAAGCCATTTTGGAGATGCTTTACGCAACCGGAATGCGGGTCAGTGAGCTGACAGCGCTACAAGTAGGAGATCTTTCCCTGCCAGAAAAACGATTGCGCTGCCTGGGAAAAGGTGGCCGCGAGCGGGTGCTCTTCTTGCACAATGTAGCCGTGCGAAGTGTGCAAGCTTATTTGGAAACAAGCCGGCCCCATTTTTTGAAGGCAGGAAACACTTCTGCTCTTTTCCTGAACCAGCGCGGAAAACGGCTTAGCCGCCAAGGGATTTGGGGACTGGTGAAACGTTACGCCAAAGAAGCGGGCATTACGGCGACAGTCACGCCACACACGTTTCGCCATTCTATGGCCACGCATATGCTCAATGCCGGCGCCGGATTGCGCGAAATCCAAGAGATACTGGGGCATGCCAGCTTGACAACAACACAGATTTACACGCACGTGGACAGTCAGCGGCTCAGGTCTATTTACGACAAAACGCATCCACGGGCGTAAAATACAATTTAGATTGCTCAATGCATGTTTGAGCAACCATGAAAGGTTACCATGGAAGAGAAGCTTTTTCGGCGCGAACAATTTCAGGAAAGCGCCCAATTCATTTTGCAACGGACCGCATTGCGGCCGCGGATAGCTTTGACATTGGGCTCGGGGCTCAGCCCTCTGGCGGACGCTTTGACCGATGTAGTGCGGATCCCCTACGCGGAAATCCCCCACTTCCCCTGTTCGACAGTCGCCGGCCATGAGGGAAAATTATTAGTGGGCCGTCTCAACGGGCAGCCCATCATCACGTTACAAGGACGGGTGCACTACTACGAGGGCTATAACTTCCAGGAAGTGACTTACTACGTGCGGGTCTTGCGGGAAATGGGCGTGGAGACGTTAATCCTGACTAATGCGGCCGGCGGATTGAACCCATCATTGCAGACAGGTGATTTGATGTTAATCGAAGACCACATTTTCTTCCCCGGTTTAGCCGGTAATACACCGTTGCGCGGGCCCAACGACGAGAAATTGGGACCACGTTTTCTCCCCATGACCAGGGCTTACGATGCGGCTTTGTTGCAATTAGCGCAGCGAGTGGGCAAACAAATGGACATTCCATTGCGGAAAGGGATCTATGTAAGCATTGGCGGCCCCAGTTTTGAGACGCCAGCAGAAGTGCGCTTTTTGCGTCTGCTGGCGGATGCTGTCGGTATGTCCACAGCGCCGGAAACCATTGTCGCCCAGCATGGTGGCATGCGTGTTTTAGGCCTTTCCACCATTACCAACCAGGCCATTGATAGCGTAAATATAAGTGTATTGCCTACGCACGAAGAAGTATTAGAAGCAGGCCAGGCCGTCGCCCCCCGTCTAATCATTTTACTCAAAGGTATCATCAACGCCTGGATCCAAAGTTGAACAGCAAAACGCCAATAGCGAGTTTTAGACGATGAAAGCGGTTATAAAAATTTTCTTGCAATATGTGCCTTGGATTTACGCCGCGTGCGCTTTAGCCGCGCTTTGGACTTTACGCATGGTAATTTTAGCTCGGGCTGAACGCCGGCGCACCATTTTCCCTTTGATCAAAGAAACAGCCAGGAATAAGATGCGCCGTGGGTATTGGATTGCATTTCTATTGGCTCTCCTGCTGGGGGGAACGTATTGGAGCAGTTTGCAAGCCAGCCAGTTCGTACCCACAGGAAAATTCTCGTTCTTTACACCAACGACGCCCACGCCCGTGCTCATTGCGACGCCAACCACGCTGCCCTCTTCGTGGACACCAACGCCGATACCCACCGTGACCCCCACCCCCACCAAGGCACCAACAAAAGCGCCGCCACCTCGACCACCCAAACCGCCAGTGCGTTTACATTGTGCTTATAACGGTGCTGTCATCATTTCGCCAGCCCCTGATGCCACAATTCGCGGCATCGTTCCCATCGTTGGCACAGCCCGGCACCCCAATTTTCAGTATTACAAACTCGAGTTAGGTATAGGCGCCAATCCCAAAAGCTGGTCTTACCTGAGCGGGAAAAAGCAACAGGTCGTGAATGGCCAGTTGGGCATCTTCAACGGGCGAACTGTGCCGGCAGGTGTTTATACAATCCGTTTGATGGTTGTGGACAACACAGGTAATTACCCGCCACCTTGTCGTATCACCGTGCGGGTGGTGCATTAAGGAGCTGGACAGGCATGGTGCTGCTCATCTCGCCACGCCGGATTGCGGATTTAGTGCGTGTTGGGAAAGATTCTTTTTTAGCCAAGGGAATGCATTTCGGAAAGAGTCAGTACAAACCTGCGGCATACCACAGCGGATGGGAATAAGATCAGTGCGTATCAGTATCAACCAGCATTCTATTTGTGGGGAGACAAAGCATTGTTAGGATACTCGCCCGAAGTAACATTCATAGTCTTTTTGACTTTAGCATCCCTAATTGCTATCGCATCTCGGAAACTAAAGCTGCCTTATACCATTGCCATGGTCCTGGTAGGCTTGCTCTTGAGCTTCTCCGGGTTAGAACCGCCCGCATTTTTTACTGGTGAACTGCTATTAGTGGTACTCTTACCAGCATTACTTTTCGAAGCGACCTTTCACATAGACTATGAGGACTTGCGGCGCAATGCTAAAAGCATCCTTTTGTTAGCCGTGCCCGGGGTTCTACTATCCACATTCATTGTTGGTCTACTGCTCCGCTATGGTATGTTATATTTCTTTCATTACAGCATACCATTGCTGGAAGCGCTGGTGTTTGGCGCACTGATTTCCGCCACCGACCCTATTAGCGTCGTTTCGCTCTTCAAGGAATTGGGTGTCGTGAAGCGGCTTTCCATCTTAGTCGAAGGGGAAAGTCTATTCAATGATGGCACGGCAATTGTCTTTTATCGAATCTTGTTACTCATTTTGGTAGGCTTGGAAGCACAAGCACAACACGGCTTTGTCTCTTCCTACATCGACGCCACTTTACAATTCGGCGGCCCTACCTTCGGCCCGTTATTGGCGGGCACTGTAGGTTTCCTGTTGGTGGCAGTCGGTGGTGGACTATTAGGCGCAGCCAGCGGCTATTTCTTCGGCTTAGTCTTCCGGCCACTCACCGAGCCTCTGGTTGAATTGACCATGACCGGCGTGATGACTTATGCTACTTATTTGTTAGCTGAGGAATTACAGGTTTCTGGCGTTATCGCGGTGGTCTTCGCAACCATAGTTTTCGTCCGGGTAACCGGCCATACAGGGCTCTCAGCAACGACACGCTTGACAATCAACACATTTTGGGAGTATTTAGCTTTCCTGATCAACTCCTTCATTTTTCTCATCATCGGGCTGGAATTCAATGTTATTTTCACCCAGCCCGGTGCGTTAGTTTTCACCTCATTGCGATCGGTCATTATGCCGGTTCTGTGGGGCATTGCCATCGTTCTGATAGCCCGTCTCATCGTTGTTTACGCCTTAGGCAACTTATTGCACAAGATGGACGAAACATTACCGATACGTTGGCTGGCAGTATTGTTTTGGGGTGGACTGCGCGGGTCATTAGGCTTAGTATTGGCGCTCAATTTGGCCAATATACATGTCTTCAGCCAGGACGATTACATTTTAGTAATTTCTGTCACGTACGGCTATGTGCTCTTTTCGTTGATCGGGCAGGGATTGACCATCAAACCGCTATTGACTATCCTGAAAATCGTGATCAACGATCCGGCCCGCGATCGATTCCAATGGTTGCGCGGCCAATTGGTAGCGCGTCGTAGCGGTTGGCGTCATCTGGAGTCACTGCACAACGATAGCGTCATCAGCGACCGAGTATGGCAAAAGCTCAATGCCGAATACCGCGAGTTGGGACGCCGTGTTTCTACGGAAGTTGAGAACCTGGTCGAGGAACATCCTGATTTATTGCAACGGGAAGAACTGCTGGCGCGGCTGGACGCTCTCAAAGAAGAAGAAGTAGCACTACGCCACTTAGCTACAGCCGGCGGCCTGACAGAAGACCGCTACCGACAGCTCCTCCACCTGTGGGACGAACAAATCGAACAAGTGGGGAAAGCATTGTCCGAGCCGAAGAGCGAAAACCCGCTCCAAGCCACGTCAGAACAACCGGCAGTATCATAATCACCGCATGGAAGAGCGCATGGGCCTGCGACCTGCCTGTGCGGGCACGCAGACAGGAGCGCCACAGCGGCTGAAAATGATGCGGCTGACGTCGAGCCTTTAGGCGGGTTAGTGGGTCTACCACCGGCTAAAGCCTCGATTCCGGTGCGGCGGCGGGGTACGTCAAGATAGCGCCTACTGCAAAGAAGCTGCTTAACACCAGCCCCTTTCTAAGGGGCTTATCATTTACGTAGCACGGAGCTTTGAGCTCCGTGCGCTCGGGCGGAGAACGCCATCGAACAGAAGTTCAACTTCTTCGAGAAGTTGAACTTCTAAAAAAAGGCCCGGTTTTTTATCTGCGTGCGCAGCCAGCGTTAACCTGCGTCCTATTTTATTTTCAAGGGAGATTACATGATAGAAAAATCACCTCCGAACAAAAACCGTGGTTCAAAGAAGTTATTGTGGTTGCTTATCGGCATCCTTCTCCTTTGCTGGCTTTCCGTTTGTTGCCTGGCCGGCGAGGGTCTGCTCCTGCAAAAATATCTCAAAAGCCGCAAGCCATCCTACCTGCCGACGACCGCATGGCGGCAAACACCGTCATGCACCGTCATTCCGCTGCACACGCCAACGCCCATGGAGCGGGGAACCACGTCAGCAACGCCGGCAGAACAAGCCAGCACGCCACCAGCGCCCCTGCCCTTTCCGCTGACGACCGTTCAACCGGACGACGCTGGCTATGAAAGTGTGCACGCCTGGGAAAATGCCGTGGTGCCTACACGTGACCTGCGCGATTTAGGTCTACGCTATCGTCCGGACTGGCGTGCCCAATTACTCGCCTTTGCCACCCCCGCGGCACCAACACATCGGATAGGCGATGATGCCAAGTTCTGGGTATTCAACGATAACAAAGAAGAACACGTACAAATCCACGCCACATTACGTTATATAACACCCCATGTTTATTTCTGGGTGCAAAATGGGCTCAAGATCAGCGAGAACGCTTTGCAACAAGCTGCCGAAACTTTCGAAACGAAGATCTATCCCACTGATCATCGCTATTTCGGCACTGAGGAATTGCCCGGTATCGACGGCGATGTACATCTCTATTTCTTAATTTCGGACCAATTAGGTGACAGTTTGCTGGGTTATTTCTCCGGTTCTGATTGTTTTCCGCGTCCAGCGAATCCTTATAGCAACGAAAAAGACATGTTTTTCCTCAACGCGCAGCATCTACGCCTTGACTCTGATCTGTTTCTTTCGACAGCGGCCCACGAATTCCAACACATGATTCAGTGGAACCAAGATCGCAATGAAAGCACCTGGCTCAACGAAGGATTATCCATGTTAGCGGAGCGGGTAAACGGATTTCCCCCTTCTTTTCACGTGGATAGCTTCATTGCCGAGCCGGATACCCCTTTGACAAGCTGGCCGGACAAAAAAGCTTCTGCCAACTACGGCGCGGCCGAACTATTCACTACTTACCTTTACCGGCATTTCGGGGCTCATTTCATCCATCAACTGGCCAGGGCACCGGCAAACGGCCTGCTAAGCGTAACAGATTTGTTGCACAAGACCTACAACAGCCAAATGAATGCCAACACCCTTTTCGCCCATTGGACGGTAGCCAACGTCTTGAACAACGATACTTTAGATGGAGGCTGGTATGGCTATCACGATCCACGCATCCCAACGGTTGAGCCAAGCACATTTACTAAAATCGATCGCTTGCCGGCCCGTCGTTCCAGTAGCGTCCATCAATATGCTACCGATTACTTCAGCCTGCCTACTTTCCAGCGGATCACTATCACCTTTTCAGGCCAAACAACCAACCGCATTGCTCCACTCAAGGCCCATGATGGCCATTACGTCTACTGGTTCAATGCCGATGACGACAGCGCTGTTTCCATGACGCGCGCGTTGGATTTGCGCACTGTCAAGCAAGCCCATTTACACTTTTGGGCATGGTACAATTTAGAAAATTTGTGGGATTTCCTGTACGTTTCGGTTTCTGCCGATGGTGGCCAAAGTTGGCAGATGCTAAACAACGGGGATACAACCAAAGAGAATCCGTATGGCAATAATTTAGGCGTTGGGTTCACCGGGCATAGTGGCAATGGTGATCATATGACCTGGAACTTAGAACACTTCAACCTTTCCCGTTGGGCCGGTAAACAAATTCAACTGCGTTTCGAGTACGTAACAGATGACGCGGTAGTTCATGCCGGCTTCTTCTTGGACGATGTCTCTGTGCCAGAGATCCATTTCGCCGATAGCTTTGAAAAGCCAGTAACAGATGGTTGGCATGTGGCCGGCGCCGTGCGCACGGATATTCTTGTTCCGCAGCGTTATGCCGTGCAAGTCATCCGTTGGGACAACCGCGGCGTACAAGTCATTCCATTACCTTTATCCGCCGACCAAACCGGCTCGCTGACTATTACCGCTCAGGGCAAAGGGAAAGCCATTATCGTCGTTAGCGGCATAGCCCCCATCACCAGAGAAATGGCGCCTTATACATTGATCGTGCGTTAAACCGTTATCACGCGCGCGGAACAAGCGTCCCCTTGCAAAAGCAGGGACGCTTGTTCCTAAAGGAAAGGTAGAGAAGAGTATCGTGCACGAACAGGGCAGTGTCCACACACGTTTACCCACAAAATGAAAAAATAATGACGCGCTTATCAGCTAAAACCGTCAATATAGCCAGGACAGAGAAACTTGGCCACGTTAATATCGTCTATTACCCATAAAGGACAATGGCCGAATGCTTTGAGGGCCGGGCAATTGTGACAACTCCTGCTGACACGCTCCTCAGCACTCAAGGCTTGATAAGATAAAAAGGGACTCTGTTTTGCTGAATAGTTAAACCTTGCCGAGAATTTGGCCGCTTGCATGGTCATAGGAGAGCCTCCTCATTCTGTCATCTCAAGAAATCTAATCAATTGTTCATATTTTATCATAATTTCAACTTATGTCAAATAGTTCACCATTTGTTCTAAAAAGGGGAGAGCAATAAGAAGTAGGATCAGCAGCACATTGAGGTCGTCGTGCCAAGGGGTACCTGTAGTTTCTTGATGTATTTGTTACAAAGTGCCATAATAGCATATAGATTCTTTTTTTAATAGGGTAAAGAGGTGGTAAAGAAGTGATAAAGAGGTACACATGCAAAAAAATGAAAGGTCGTTGCTCTTTGAGGTAGCGCGGTTACATTACGAAGAAGATCTAACACAAGCCCGGGTGGCTAAATTATTAGGGCTTACACGAGTCAAGGTAAACCGTTTGTTACAAGAAGCTCGCCAAGAAGGGATCGTGCAATTCCTGGTCGTACCGCGCATGGAGGACGCCTATTTACGCCGATTGGAGGCAGACTTAGCGACGCGGTACGACCTATTGGATGTCACGCTGATCCCCGGCCGGGAGGAAATTCTGGATAACACGTTGCCCCGCAATGGTCAGCAAGCATTGGTAGAACAGATGGCGCAGCGAGCTGCCTTTTACCTGGATCGTATTTTGGACAACCAGTCTGTGATGTGCATCAACTGGGGCCGGGTGATGCGGAGCGTAGTGGATCATCTGCGCCCAACGAGGATGCTACGCACACTCAACGTGTTACCTTTCTTGGGTATGTTGAGTTCCCGGGCCGACGCTTTCGAGGCAAATTTACTGGCACGAGAGGTCGCGCAAGCTTACGGCGGTGATTACGACTGGCTCATTTCGCCGGCTATCGTGCGCGATCTACAACAACGAGAAGCCGTACAACAATTGCCCCTGGTGAAAGAAGTCCTAGCGGCCTTGCAGCAAGCCACAGTGGCCATTACGGCTATTGCCCCAGCCGACTCTAAAGCATCGACCATTGTGCGGCGTGGTCTTCTAGCAGAGGAAGAAGTTACTGAGGTCATCAAGATGGGAGCCATTGGCGAAATTTGTTCCTGGTGGTTTAACGAAAATGGCGACGAAGTGCAAGAAACAAGTTACTATCCCATTGGCTTGGGGTTATCCGGCCTGCGACGCATGGTAGCTGAAGGCAAGCGGGTAATCGGCGTTGTCGGCGCCGATCAGCATCGCTTTGATGCTATTTACGCGGCCTTGCAAGGGCGGCTCATAAACGTCTTGGTAACGGATCACATTACGGCTCAACACTTGCTTTCTCGTCGTTAGCATTAGGCACCGTCTGCCTCCCCCCCTATCATCTCCTCCGCACGGGACACATTTTTATTTTTGCCACAGATTTAGTATTATTTCAATGAGAAGAAGGTACACTATAATCCCTTTTTAACGTCAGGAGACCAAAGATCATGAAACGTAATGAGACAAACACCTTTTCGTTATCGTATCGCTAACCTTTTACATCATGGACTTGGTACAAAGGGGTGAAGTAAGAACATTTTTAACTCTATTTTCCTCGCTTTCGGGCGCGTGAAGCGCTCCTGAAAGATTGAGAAAACACGAAACCATCAGATAATGACCTCAAGGCTGATCACTGGTTGGAGGTAGAGGAACATGGCAAAAAAGATCCTCATCGTTGATGATGATCCACAAATACGCAAGCTGTTAGAATTGACGCTACGCAAACACGGTTATAAGGCATTGACAGCCGAAAACGGCCTGGCAGCCATCAAAGCTGTGGAGGATTTTCATCCAGACTTGTTGTTAATGGATGTAATGATGCCAGGCATCGACGGCTTCGAGACGGTGCGGCGTCTTCGCAAAACTATAGCCGGCGCACAAGTACCTGTCATCATGTTATCAGCACTGAACAATGTAGAAGATAAAGTGAAAGGCCTGCGGGCCGGCGCTGACGACTACGTGGAAAAGCCGGTCAACCGCGTCGAGCTTCTGGCTCGCATAGAAGCTCATTTGCGCAAAGGTTTTGCTTCTAAAGCGAAACAAATCCTTGTTCTGGGCGGCCGTTTTGGCATTGGCACGACTTCCGTAGCTGTAAATTTGGCCATTGCCTTGCGTCAACAGTTTAACGGCAATGTAGGACTGCTGGATTGGCGTTTACCCCTCGGCGATGTAGGTACTTTTTTGAATTTACCGGAAATACACACATTAGATGCTTTAATTCCTTATTTAGACCACATCGATGATGAATTAGTGCGTTCCCTGATCACAGATCACGAATCGACTGGCATCCATGTCCTGCTGGGAACGACACAGCCAGCCAACGCAGGAGCGTTGGATATTGATTTATTGGAGCAGATCGTGGATTTATGGGGCAATGATTTGGATTACCTGGTCATTGACGGCGGCAGTTTCTACCAGTGGGAAACAGTGCCGGCGCCCGGGAAAGATGCAGGCATAACATTGCTGCTAACAACGCCAGAACTGACCACTATTCGCCGGACATACAAAGCCTTGCTCTGGTTTAACGATCAACATGAATTTGCTGAACCTTTCTTGGTATTGAATCGCAGCGGTATGCCGGGCGGCATGGTAACCCGACAACTCAAGTCACAACTCAACCACGACTTTTTGGCGGAACTGCCGGAGGATATAGGCCGGGCCACGCTTTACATGAACCGGGGGGAGCCAGTCATCACCGCCGATGCACGCTCCAGTTTAGCCAAAGCATTATTAAACTTGGCTTCCTTAGTAGTAAAAAAGCTGGATTAAGCAACACGCATAACGATAAGTTAACGAGGTGAATTGGCAATGACGTCAGAGGATGTAGTTAGTCGTAACGGCAAGTTATTACCATTAGCCAGCGCTCAGGTGCCGCTATTCACACCGGTATTGTTGCACGCTTTTGGCGTGTACGAATCGATACAGGTCAGTAATGGCGTGCCATTCCATTTGAACGCCCATTTGCGCCGCTTGGAACATTCGGCGCAGTACATCGCACTGCCTTTGCCAGCATCGTTAACAGAAATCGCCGGCTGGGTGCAAGTATTTCTCGCCAGACAGCCACTACCGGACTGTTTACTGCGTATCATTGTAACCGGCCCAACGGCCACGACAGGCAGCACTTGTTGGCTGCGTGCGGAACGGCTGCCGGAATACCCACCGCGCTACTGGACATTGGGCGCCGACGCGATCACATTCACGGCAGTCCGTCCTTTGCCACAAGCGAAAACGCTGAACACCCTGACGAATTATTTGGCACAGCGGGCCGCTCACCAGGCAGGTTGTCACGAGGGACTTTTAGTCCATGGCGGCAAAGTGTGGGAAGGCGGTAGCAGCAATCTGCTCGTGGTGCAGGATGATCAGTTGTTGACGCCGCCGAGTTCGGATATATTAAGCGGAGAAACGCGCGAATGCGTCTTGACTTTGGCTGCGGATTTGGGGATACTAACACAGGAAATGCCATTGTCGCTGGCAGAAAGATCCCGTTGGACCGAGGCGTTTTTAACCAGCACCAGCCGTCACGTGATGCCTTTGACAAAAATAGACCAGCAGCCGGTAGGTACCGGCCGAGTGGGGCCGGTCACGCTCCGGTTGCATGACGCTTTCGAGGCCTATTTTCGCCGAGAACTGCGCCGAGCAGCCGATGCGTAGTCACCGACGTAAAAAAAGAGAGCTGCGCAAGCGCTCTGGATAGGATGAAAAAAGAATGAACAAGAAAGAACAACGACAGTACGGTCTGTGGGATAGTCTGATCACGCCCAAAAGCTTAGCGCAAGGTTTGCGCTTCAGTGATGTGCTGTGGGATAGCGACGGTGAACGATTAGTTTGGTTGGAATTGCGTTCCGGTCAAGGTGTGCTGGTAACAGCCGCTGCGAATAGCATCGATGCTCCCCGAGATCTGAACAGCGATCTTTCGGTGCGGGCCCGAGTCGGTTACGGCGGAGGTGACTTTGGTGTTGGCCGAGGAACTGTGTTTTTCTCCTCCGGCGGGCGCATTTACCGGCAAACGTTGGCCGGGGGGGCGCCACACCCCATTACGCCGGCATTCGGCGACGCGGCGTCGCCAATGCTTTCTCCCGATGGGCGTTGGCTGCTTTTTGTACACACTTACGAACGTCATGATGTACTTTCTATTGTGGATAGCGAGGGCAAATTCTGGCCCCAGAAATTAGTGCAAGGGGACGATTTTTACATGCAACCAGCCTGGCATCCGAACGGTCAGCGCCTAGCTTGGATCGCCTGGAACCACCCACAAATGCCTTGGGACGGTACTCTGTTGCAAATGGGCGTTTTGCGGGAAGAAGAAGACGGATTGCCGATTTTGGAGGCCAAGGAACTCGTTGCCGGCGGGGACAATATCTCGATCTTCCAGCCGCTCTTCTCGCCCGACGGACGCTATTTAGCTTACGCTTCCGACGAAACTGGCTGGTGGCAGCTTTATCTGTACGATTTGGAACATTACCAGCGGCGGCAGCTCACTGACGCACCGGCAGACCACGGCCGGCCGGCCTGGGTGCAAGGGATGCGCACGTTCGGATTCAGCGCCGATGGACAGCGCATTTATTACCTGCGCAACGACGCGGGGTTCATTCGCCTTTGGCAATACGACCTAGCCAGTAGCCAAAGTGAGCAAATTCCTTTGCCTGAGATATACACGGATTTGACGCAGATCGCCGTTTCGCCGCGGGATGACCGTATTGCGCTCTTGGCGTCAGGTGGCCGGGTGCCGCCACGGGTGCTATGTGCTGCGCCGACCGGCGCAACGCGCCTTTACCGCCGGGCTACAACGGAGAGCGTGCCAACGGCAGAATACGCTGCGCCGGAAGCAATCAGTTGGCCGGGCAAAGACGGCGGCACGGTATACGGTCTCTACTATCCGCCGGCCAACAGTCGCTTTAGCAGCACGGGCAAACCGCCTTTGATCGTCTCCGTGCATGGCGGCCCTACCAGTCAGATGACCGCTCGGTTCAACGAACGAGCAGAATTTTTCACCAGCCGCGGCTATGCCGTTCTGGAAGTGAATTATCGGGGCAGCACCGGTTATGGCCGGGCGTATTGGAAGATGCTGGAAGGCAATTGGGGTCTTTACGACGTGGATGATTCGGTCACCGGCGCCCGTTATCTGGTGGAATCCGGCCGGGTAGACGGCGACAAACTGGTGATCATGGGCGGCAGCGCCGGTGGATTTACGGTGTTGAAAGCGCTGGAAGATTATCCAGGCTTTTTCAAAGCTGGCGTTTGCTTGTACGGGGTCTCGAACCAGTTCCTATTAGCCATGGAAACACACAAATTCGAAGAGCATTACAACGATACGTTATTAGGGCCGTTGCCGGAAGCAGCATCGCTGTATCACGACCGTTCGCCGCTCTTCTTCGCCGACAAGATCCAGGATCCCATCGCCGTTTTCCAGGGGGAAATCGACCGGGTCGTACCCAAAGCGCAATCGGATTCCATTGTAGCTTCGTTGCAGCGTCGGGGCATTCCCCATGAATACCACGTGTACGCCGGGGAAGGCCACGGCTGGCGTAAAAGCGAAACGGTGGAAGCGTTTTATAGAAGTGTGGAAGCATTTCTGCGCCAGCACGTTATTTTTGCGTGAGGCGGGAAGCGTATTCATGCTAACGGCTGCAAGCACGTAACGAAGCATACCATAGCGGATGAAAATCTCTTGACAAGATTGAGGATCGCAGGCTTGAGAGGTCATGCTACGGGAATAGGCATGGCGTTGGTTGATGACGGCAGATGGGCCCAGCGACTATAAGTCACGGCAACGTCTGCAAAATCGCCCTACAGCGATTAGCTTGCGACCTTCGCAGGCAGGTTTTGCAGTTGTGGCAGCGATTTCTAATCGCCGGAAAAGGCACATCAGTGTTAATCGGCGTTCTATTTTTCGGAGGAGAGGGTAGCCGAGGGCAATGCCCTCGGCTACCCTCCAGAGAAGTTTATTTTCAGAGAAGTTTGTCATTGCGAGGCCCTGCCGGGCCGTAGCAACCTCCCTCACTGGCGTTGAAGATTGCTTGACCAAAAAGAGGGTCACACTGTCGCTTCGCTCGCAATGACACGACTGATTTGAAGGCGTTGCGTCAGCTATATTCAGGGGTAACCC
>WFQU01000128.1 GCA_015486845.1 Anaerolineae bacterium
CCAGACCCCCTGAAAAAGGTTCTTGGCTGCACCGTGGCTGGTTTCTTTTGGGCGATCACTTTCTACCGCCCCGCTGCTATCCGCCGCCATTCTGTCGGCAAACAGTTCTGACATATCGTCGGCGGCTCGAGTTTGGATCAGTTTGATGCTATGCACTCGTGTGAACCAGGCCCGAGAACAAAGGTTTTTCGTATTGCCGGTGCGACCGGCTGGCCGAAGCAGCGACCAGCGACCTGTTTAATCCGTTTTACCGTCTTAGCCGGGGGAACGCTTTTCGGAAGGGTTGTAGGAGAACCGTACGGTTCCCCTGCCGGGAGCTCGAGGGCAGCGCCCTCGAAAAAGAAAAAGGAGGCGGGATTATCTTTGATCAGAAGTTCAACTTCTTGAAGAAGTTGAACTTCTAAAATAGCAAAATCGCCCTACGGCGATTAGCATGCAACCTGCGCAGGCAGGTTTCGCAGTTGTAGCAGCAATTTCTAATCGCCGGGCGAAGCTGCGGTCGTGACGCCGTAACAAAACAAGTTTTTTGATCTGATTTTTATCTGCGTCCCATTTTATTTTCGGAGGAGGTTTGACGATATGCACATTGCACAAAACTGGCGCTTAAAAAGCCAACGTTATCGACTGGCAGGCGAAGTGTGTGAACACTGCGGGGCCAAGATTTTCCCGCCCCGGGACGTTTGTCCCAACTGCTCACATCCGGCCAAAGCACGGTTTGAATTCAGCGGACGAGGAGAAGTTTACTCTTTTTCCGCCATGCACGAAACAGCAGCAGAATTCCAGCGTTTTCGGCCTTTCACCATGGCCTTGGTCAAATTAGAGGAAGGCCCCTTAGTGACTGCACAGCTCACAGATGTCGAGCCGGAGGAAGTTTCCATCGGCATGCCGGTAGAAATGGTCACCCGGCGGCTTACAGAAGAAGGCAAGGAAGGCATAATCCTGTACGGGTACAAATTCCGTCCTGCGCTGCAAAGCATTGCCTGAACGCGCCAACCCTACAACAGCCCCAGGGAACCATGGAAGGGTGCCGGTGAAAGCATCTACTAAATCGGTGTCCATAATTGGCTTCCCTGAAAAAGGCTCTCTTACCACCAATAAGAAGTTCAACTTCTTCAAGAAGTTGAACTTCTCAAACCAGCGTTTATCAGAGCGCATCAGTGTTCTATCTTCAGAGGTGTCACGCGGCCCTTGCCGTGCACTAACCAGAGCACGAACGCTGGCAGCGCAGCGCCGCCCACAGCATAAAGCAATGGCCCCCACTCATGAAGATGATGCACAGCCCAGGTCGCTCCCGGCGCTAAGCCAAGAGCGTAAAGGATATAAGTGCCAATCCCAGCACTGGCCACCACGCTACCCCAGCGGATAATCTCCGTTTCACCGACTGGCAACGAAAAGCTCCACCAAACGAAGAAAAAGAGGAAAATAGCCAATCCCAGCAGGGTACCCAACCAGGAAGCACTGTTGACCCGCTTTTGCGGCAAAGGCAATTGTGGCGTCGGTTGGAGCAAAGGCACAATGATGGTCGCGGTGGGAGAAGAAGAAGGGGTCGGCGTCGGTGTGACCGTCGGCGTAGCCGTTGGCGTAGGAGTCGGAACCACGGTCTCTACTTGCGTCAGTTTTCCTTTCTGGATGTTCAGAAAAAGCTGCGTAGATATTTTCGCCTGCAGAGACTGGGCGCTAATCCACATTTCACCGACATGATCTAATTGCAAAGTGAACCGGGCCACGCCATCATGTGTAAAAACCTGATGGCGCGCTTCCAATGATTCTGCCGGGTAGAAAAAGCGGAATTCGACTGGCGTGTTATCCGGCACAGGATGTCCGTTATGATCGACGATAGTTCCCGTGGCCACCGTAAGTTTGTCTCCAACCTTTAACTGGACCGTTTCGCCGCTATTCGCTTTCTGCAATAACAACGGCGATTCCAATTCAACCGCAATAACTTGCGCCGGATCCGGCTCAGTGATAGCAGTCAAATCATAAGCAATGGCCGGCACGTTCACCGGCGACTTGCCCGTAGGCACAAATTCCCGGAACAGTGTGCGTACAGCCATCTCCTGAAAAGGTCGCGTCTTAGCATAGAGTGCGTAAAACGCCGTCAACTTGCTGATCTCGGTAGCATCCAGGTAATACGGCGCATTGAAAGCAAAGAGGATAACATGTTTGCCCCGTAACTGATCGGTGCCAAGACGAAGGAAACGACTGAGTGTATCCCGATCGGGATAAAGGTTGGCCGGGATGTGCAGCATTGCAATGACCACCCAATTGGCCCACTGCAAGGTCTCCTTAATACCGTTCGGAGGCGTTCCCCCTTTCTCGATATCTTGCAAATATTGGTCCAATTGACTAAAAGTCAGTTCGCGCACTTGATTTAGCGTAACCTGGTTGCTGGCACGTGGCCCATAAAGCGAAAGGGTTATCTGGCTCAAAGCATTTTTGGGCAAAAGAGGAACTTTATCACAGGTAGGGCAGGCCTGCCACGATTGATCGTCCGTCAAGAACAAAATATGTTCGTTGTGTTGAGGAGCTGCCGGCAATCGATCAGCCAGCTCTTCTTTGCCAGGATACAACAACGTAACAGCTTGGTGAGCAACGACACTAGTTGCTGTGTTTCCCTGGCCAAGCACGGAGAGCCCAGAACCAGAACGCAGGACATTATTCAAGTCAAACTGCCGGTAAAGGGATAATTTGTGCTGTAAGATTCTGGATAGCGCCGCATCAACACGTTGCTTGAACTCGTTGTCGCTGACATATTTGTCTTTGAAAAACGACAATGTGGAGCGAATATTACTCATTTGCTCCTTTTCGTCGCCGTTCGAAGAGAAATTGGCAAGCAGAAGGAGATCATTGCCGGCTAAAAATGCTTCCCTGGCCACTTGTCGATAAGGGAATGTGCGCATTTCAGGATCTTTGTAGCGGCGCACGGCTTGCGCTCCCAATGAATCGCTAACCAATAATCCGCCTCGCTGTCGCCAAGGACGAAACTCGTCTAACGCCATGATTTCCTGTAACTGCGGTGCCAGGCTGATGGGTGGCGTGCGCTCGCGGATGTTACCTTGAAAGCCCTGATAACGAATGTGTGACGTCAGGAGTCCATCAGTCAGTGCTGCTTTCTCTTTCAGCGCGATGTTGGTAACCTGGGCAAACGGGGCTAATTCTACATTGCGCAGTTCGCTCAACGACTTAGCAATGGTTGCTATTTCTTCGTCCGGGCGCCGGTCGCTGCTTCCCTGGCCGGGGAAATGCGTAGCGATGGTCAAAACGCCGTCACGGCTGCCTTCGTGAACGCCAACGATGAACTGCGCCCCCATCTGGCCTACCCAATACGGATCACCACCAAAAGTACGAACGCCTAAATCACCGCTGAACGCTGGCCGGGGCTGTTGCAGCACATCTAATGAAGGACCAAACAGCATGTTGATGCCCACACTGCTCAGTTCCCGGCCGACAACCGTGCCTACCCGCCGGGACAAGTTCGGCTGCCAGGTAGCACCGATGGCCATCTGGCTGGGCAAAGCGCTAAACCCGTTGATTAAAGAAGTGTACGGCGCACCGTTTCCTTCTTGCTGCGTGGCAATGAACAAAGGAATGTGCACACTGTTCTTGACCGACTCGTTACCATTTCCGGCATTGAATGACGGTGGTGCCAACAAACGCAAACTTTTTTTGGTGGGCGTCAGCGCATCGGTAGCACTCAATTCACGATCAAAAGCTAAGGCCTGCAAGCGATTCGTGAGCTTGAGCACACTTTGCGGCAAATGCGGATCATTATTACTGAAATTGCCGTTCCCTCTGCGCAGAAGAATGCCGCCAATCTCGTTCTCGCGGATGAGCGCGGCAATATCGCTATCCGGCGTTGGATTATTCCCTTTGAGTGTGACCATAAAAAGCTGACCGACCCGCTGTGCCGGTGACATCCGGTTGATGATAGCAAGCACTTCCGGGTCGCCGACAACCGGTGTCGGCGTTCCGCCATCGGCCTGAACAGGCAAAACAGGCGCACAAAGCGTACTTACCAACAACAAGAGCAAGAAAATAGATGGCCAGTACGGCCTTCGTTTTGGCTTTCGCACTCTTATACCCTGCCCTTAGATTCGTCGCTGAGCGAAACAGGTCGGCGCTCAAAGTCGATCTAGACACACATCTAAACGGTCAAAGCCTGCGCATACACAGTTTTCAGGCGTTGGCGTTCCTCTTCACTAAATTGATCCGTCGCTTCGGACATAACCTCAAGCAAACCAATGAACTCTTTTCCCAACAAATCTTGCTGCTTGAGTGCCTGCAATAACTTCAGGGTCTCTTCCGGATATGGAACAGTCATTAGTTTGTCAACGATTTCGGCAAATGGGTCCGAGGGTGATTGAAGCCACCTTTTAGTGAACGCATCAACACCATCCCGCACAGCCATAAGCCTATCTGCCAAATCGGTTAAGCCGTTATCCAGCGCAGATTTCAAGTGATTCTCTAAAACATAGCGAAAAATATCCGAGAAGGCAGTTATAGGTTGCTTGTGAATAGTCTCCTTCAACGTGCCTTGCTCTTCCGCTTGCAGTAGCTTTTCTAAAAAATCGTTGCCCTCGGCTAACAATGCCTCTGCTCTCTGTCGCTCTTCCTCAGTTCTTTGCACAATTTGGGTGCGAATGGCCGTGAGCTGTGCCACTTGTTCTTGTCGCTCCGCTTTTTCTGCGACTTCAATCCGGTTGCTCAATATCATCAGAAACGAGTAATCCAAGGCGGGCAGCAATGTATCCAAATAAGCGGTTTCCTTTCCTGCATTGTTCTCCTGGTGAAGCCTGAGCAATCGCTCAATAATGACTTCCGGCCCTGGCTCTTCCTGCAAGAACTGCGACGCTTCTTCTCGCCAGCGCAAATATTGCCCGAAATTACTATGATCTTTAATCGTCGCGAAGACCTTCTGCCAAGCTTTCTTTTCATCCTCATCAAGCGTCTCTTCACCGGAGAGAAGCGCATAGGTCTTATACAATTTATCCAAGAACTGCATAAATGCTTCGTTAATTTCACTATCATGTTCGTGCACCACGTTTACGAGAGTGTCCTCATCATCAGCAATGGCCAAAAGCTTGTTGGTAAGATCCCAATATTCTTGGTTCCGGTGTTGCTCCTCCAGAGAAACGCCTTCCTTCTCCCAAATGGCCTCTTGCAAGCTCAACTCGCTGAAAAACAGTTGGGGGCGTAACAGGTATCCCTTGCGGTCTTGCGGTGGCAGTTTCTCCATAACCGCTTTCGTTAAATCGCCAATGAAACGCTGTTGCATCTCCTCGGTAAGATTGAGTGCCGACGGGACGAACATATAAGCGAACTCTTTGGGTGTATCTAAGTAAAGATATGGCACGTTTAACTTAGACTGAACCCCACAATGTGGACACGTAAATACGTTGATATTTCCACGCAGCGCTTCATTCCGTAAATAAGGTTCCTCGCTCACATCAATAATTGTTAAAACCGGCATGGTAGAAGACTGTCCGCACTGGGGACAGGTAACTTGTATCTGTTCGGGCGGGAATCGCATGATATTATCCTTTCTTATCTTCGCCTATTTGTGCCTCGTGAGAGGTTTTCTAAAAGATTACTGAACCCCGGTGTTCCTATTTTGGCTCAGATTTACACAGAATGTACAGATAGATCTGCGATAAGATCTATGCCATTCGCTCAACAAAAGAATAAGCTGCCAAACCAGAAAAACGGTTCCGGTCAGCTACTGAGGAGACATTGTAATTGAGGTTAGGGAAAAATGCCAACTGTGACAGGGTAAAGGGCCTCTCTAAAAATAGAACGTTGATCAACGCTAATGCGCGCTGATCAACGTTAATTTCAAATACATCATGCCAGCAATACGGAATTTCCTATTATTAAACCCGGTCCATACTATTGGCCACAATCAAGCGCATACCAACTCACGGCGACAACATGGGCTGAGCGCTTGTTGCCAGCAGGATGACGGCAGCGTGACAAGAGCGTGTGCTGCCTGCAACAAACAAGATCCGGCGTAGCCAAAACCCTTTTTCAGGGGATCTGGGGGCTGGTCCCCAAGAAAGGAAATAAAACAGATTGTCTGCCGCCATCAACCTACCCCATCCCTGTCCCCGTTCCTATAGAAACGGGGAGTAATCTACAGATGGCTATTTAGCAGGCATTATGTCGCGTAAGGCGATTATGCCGCTCCGAATTGGTCGCAGGCATCTATAACGTAGCGCAGCGTGGCGACCGCCGGGCCGCCGCCCATGACGCCGGCCACTAGCGCTGCTTCCAGGATCTCCTGGCGTGTAGCGCCGGCATCAATGGCGCTCTTGGTGTGGAACGCAATGCAATACTGACATCTTGCCGTGACGCTTAACGCAATTGAGATGAGTTGCTTGAATTTGTTTGATAGTGCGCCATCTCTTTCTCCTTGTTGCACAAATTCCATGAAAGCCTTGGCATAGCCCGGTTCAACTTGGCTAGCCTGCTTCATCAAATCCATAAACTGATTATAGGTATGCACCATATCTACAGACATCGGATGTTGTTCTTTCGTCTTAATCATGTTATCTCCTCGAATATTGATCGATTAGCGCTAAATTCACCAGCGCTTGTTTTTTGCCATAGGCCGCAATTGAAATTACGTCCCCGAAGCCTGCTACCAGATGGCAATCTCTGTTGCCCCCATAGGGACGGCTTACGGCGTGTTTGCATCGCATTTACCGCCGCCGTTCTGTGTCGTAGGCCTGCCGATTTCTATGATTCTAGCATGTTTACACTATTATTATACTATAAACTATCTTAATGTCAAATCGGCTACACCTATTCGGATGGATGCAGGAATACGCGCCACCGGAATTAAAATACTACAGTGGCGCGGTAAGGTCAATCTGCTTATCCTTAACGCCAAACAGCGCCGATCGCTTGTTGGATAGGCAGCGATGGTGGTCACGATTAGGTTGTGTGATGCAAAGGCAATCTCATACTGCCAGCCAGTGCGGTCGCTAACTCACGAATGCGCGTCACGGCCTGTTCTTCCCGGGCCAACTTGACCAACGCCGAGCCTACCACGACCCCATCGGCGATCTGGGCGACCTGTGCGGCGTGCGCCGGCGTGGCAATGCCGAAGCCCACAGCTAAAGGCATATCGGTAAACTGGCGCACCCGTGTCACAAACGTTGCCAAGTCTGCCGGGAGCTGATCCCGTGCCCCGGTGATGCCGGTCACGCTGACTAAGTAAACAAAGCCAGTAGCTGCCTGGACGACGATGCGGATACGCTTTTCCGTGGAGGTCGGTGCTAACAGCGGTACAAAAGCCAAACCGTGTTCGCGACAATAATTAATCATCGCCTGCCCATCCCGCACGTCCGGCGGCAAATCGGGAATGATGATCCCGTCTATCCCCGCAGCCGCGGCGTCGCGGCACAGTGCCTCAATGCCATAGGCCAAAAACGGATTGTAATAGCCCATGAGCACCATTGGAATATCAATGGCACGCCGGCGCAGTTTATGCACTGCTTCCAACACATCAGCCAACGATATGCCATTTTTCAGCGCCATTTGTGCCGCTATTTGGTTCGTGGGTCCGTCTGCTACCGGGTCGGAAAAAGGCACGCCAACCTCTATGAGATCAGCGCCGGACTGAGCTAAAGTTTGTAGTATGTCAATACTGCTTGCCAAATTCGGGTAGCCAACCACATAATAGGGCATAAAAGCCGCCCGGCCTGCGGCGCGGGCTTGCCCAAATGCTATTTTAATGCGTTCAACGCCTTTTCGATTCACATTACACCTCCCTTAACCGTTCCACCGTGGTACCTGGAACGATAATTAAGCGACCCATTAAACAATGAGGTCGTGCTCCGTTTCGCCCAGCGCCTGGAGCACTGTGCCCAGGTCTTTGTCCCCTCGTCCGGAGAGATTCACCAGGATAATCTGATCGCTGGACATCTGGGGTGCCAGTTTGATGGCGTGCGCCACGGCATGGGCGGATTCCAGAGCGGGAATAATGCCCTCCAATTCGGATAACATCTGGAACCCGGCCAGTGCCTCTGCATCGGTCGCATAAGTGTACGACGCCCGGCCAATTTCTCGTAATAGTGCGTGCTCAGGACCAATGCTGGCATAATCCAGCCCGGCCGAGATGGAATGCGTTAGTGCAATTTGGCCGTCTTGCGTCTGCAACACATACGATTTAGTGCCATGCAACACGCCCAGCCGCCCACGTACCGGGTCGGCGAAGCGAGCAGCGTGTTGGCCGGCGCTTATACCCAACCCGCCGGCTTCGACGCCAATTAACCGCACATCCTCATCATCGATGAAGGCCGAAAAGAGGCCAATGGCATTTGATCCACCGCCGACACAGGCTATGAGAGTATCCGGCAGGCGCCCTACTTGATCTAACATTTGCTGTCGCGCCTCTCGGCCAATCACGCTCTGGAAATCTCGCACCATCATCGGATAAGGATGCGGCCCCAAAGCAGAACCAAGCAAATAGTACGTAGTTCTCACATTAGTTACCCAATCTCGAATAGCTTCGTTAATAGCGTCCTTCAATGTTTTGCTGCCCGCATCGACCGGATGGACAGTCGTACCTAACAGGCGCATCCGGAATACATTGGGACGTTGGCGAGCTACATCCACAGTGCCCATGTAGACCACGCTTTCAAGGCCCAGCAACGCACATGCAGTGGCCGTTGCCACGCCGTGTTGCCCGGCCCCTGTCTCGGCTACAATGCGTCGTTTTCCCATGCGCTGCGCCAGCAACGCTTGTCCCAAGGCATTATTAATTTTGTGGGCACCGGAGTGCGCTAAGTCTTCCCGTTTCAGGTAAATACGGGCACCGCCCAGTTGTTCACTCAGCCGCCTGGCAAAAGTAACCGGTGTCGGTCGACCCACGTAGGTGCGCAAGAGATATGCTAACCTTTCTTGAAAGGCACTATCTTCCCTCGCTTCACGATATGCCGCTTCTAATTCGGCCAGCGCCGGCATCAAGGTCTCTGGCACAAATTGGCCACCGTACGACCCGAACCATCCTTGCTCGTCCGGTTGCTGCCAGGGCTGTGCATGCACTCGTTTTGTCGTTTCGGATACAGTTTTCATTAGAACCCCTCTTTCCCTGTAATGACTTAACCTACCTCGTCCAGCGACTAGAAATCGCCACCACATTTGCGAAATTTACCAGCGCGGGTTGATTGCCCAGCACCGCCAGGCGCTTTTGCAAACATTGCCACAACTTATGATTGCTGGACTGAGCCGTTATCTCTTCATTACGTTTCGATAGTGAATCTGTCAGCAGCGGCGCGAGCCGTTGCTATGAATGCGCGCAGGCGTCCATGATCTTTCCGTCCCGGTGCTATTTCCACGCCGCTACTCACATCTACGCCCCAGGGATGTACCTGGGCAAGTGCTTCTCCCACATTTTCCGGCGTCAGGCCTCCAGCCAGCAGCATGCGGGGACATTGTTCTGATAAGGCACGAGCCAGGCTCCAATCACCTGTCTTGCCGCTACCGCCGTAAACATCTGGTTGGTAAGCATCGATCAATAGTTGCGGGGCACGTTGATCTTGGGGTGCTACGGCGATATAGGAGGTTGCCGCCGCCATCGCTTCTGCGGGGGTACGCGGCCGCACCGCTTTGAAAGCATATCCTCTCAATGTAATTAGCAGTTCCTCTGGTTCATCCCCGTGCAACTGGGCCAAGTCAAACCCGGCTACAGCCATCACGCGCCTGATCTCCGCCACAGGCGCATTGACAAATACACCCACAGTGCGTACAGTCTGCGACACAGGGCGCAGCGCTGTGATAATCTGCTGCGCTATTTCCGGCCGAATGTAGCGGGGCGAGGGTGGATAGCAGATGAATCCCAAGAAGTCAGCGCCGGCTTGCACCGCAGCGCGAGCATCAACCAAATTTGTAATGCCGCAAACTTTAATTTTCACGAGTGTTCCTCCAGACCGGCTGTCGATAGCGCTTTGACCAACTGTGCCCGCTGGGATGGAACCGCTTTGACCAGCGTTTCGCCCACTAAGATGGCATCCACCCCCATGTCGCGCAAGCGGTGCACGTCATCTGGGGTGTGAATACCGCTCTCGGAGACTGTGAGGCACGTTTCCGGGATATGGCGCCGCAAACGTGCTGTTGTCTCCAGATCGACCTGGAAAGTGCTCAAATTACGGTTATTAATACCGATGATCCTGGCGCCGGCTGCTAAAGCCTGGCCGATCTCAGCTTCATTATGCACCTCGACCAACGGCGTCATGTGCATCTTTTCGGCCTGGCCGATGAGTTCACGCAATTTCCGGTCGCCGAGCACGGATACGATGAGCAAGATTGCGGCTGCGCCGGCGGCGCGCGCTACCGTGAGTTGGTAAACATCGAAAATGAAATCTTTGCGCAGAAAAGGCAACGGTTGGCCACTGGTTTCCAGATGCTTCCGCGCGGCCACTAAATGGGAAAGATGCCCTTGAAAAAAACGGGCGTCGGTTAAACAAGAAATGGCGGCAGCACCGTTGCTGGCATAGGTTTCTGCTAAGGCCTCGACATTGAAATCCCGGCACAGCAGCCCTCGCGAGGGAGATGCCCGTTTGATCTCGGCAATAAGTCTGGTGCCGGCCGGACCATTTACAGGGCGCAGTGCTTGCACAAAATCCGGCGGCGTTGGTGCCGTCTCTGCCAGCGCCCGCCAGGTATCTATCGGCATTTCTTCCTTGAATTTGCGTAATTCTTTTCGTTTCCAACGCATGATCTCGTCTAAAATATTCTCTTTACGTCGCGATGGTTTTGGCATAGTTCCTCCTCTGAAAATAAAAATGGGACGCAGATCAACGCAGGCTGCGCACGCAGATGAAAAACAATGGTCCGGCGATTAGAAATCGCTGCTACAACTGCGAAACCTGCCTGCGCAGGTTGCAAACTAATCGCCATAGGGCGATTTTGCTATTTTAGAAGTTCAACTTCTTCAAGAAGTTGAACTTCTGATCAAGGATAATCTCGCCTCCTTTTTCTCTTTCGAGGGCAGCGCCCTCGAGCTCCCGGCAGGGGAGCCGTACGGTTCCCCGCCAACTCTTCCGAAAAGCGTTCCCCCGGCTAAGGTGGTAAAACGAATTAAATAGGTCATTGGTCGCTGCTTAGGCCAGCCGATCGCGCCGATAATACGAATAATTTCTGTTCTCGGGCCTGGTTCACACTCGTGCATAGCATCAAACTGGTCCGAACTCAAGCCACCGACGATATATCAGAACTGGTTGCCGACAGGATGGCGGCGGGCAGCAGAAAGTGGCACCCAAAACAAACCAGCCACGACGCGACCAAGAACCGTTTAGCTTGCTACAAAAGAGCGACTAAGTGCGATCAAAGCGTCTAATTTCTGCTGTGCTGCACCAGATTCGATGGACGCTTCGGCTTGTTCCAGCCCGGCGGCGAAGTCGCCACTCTCCGTGACCAGCGCTGCAGCGGCGTTGAGCAACACCACATCCCGACGCGGGCCATGTTCCTCTCCAGACAAGATACGTCGAGAGATAACAGCGTTTTCTGTAGCGTCGCCGCCGCGCAAGTCGGCCAATGTAGCGCGTGGCAGTCCTAAATCCGCCGGGTCCAGGGCAAAAGTTTTCACATGTCTGTTACGCAAGTGACTCACCCGGTTCACCCCGGTGGTAGAAAGTTCATCCAACCCGCCGGCACCATGCACGACAAAGCCAGCTTGGCTTCCCATTTCTATCAAAACGCTGGCCATAATCTCGGTCAAGGCAGGATCATAAACGCCTAACAGCTGATGAGTGGCAAAAGCTGGATTAGTCAGCGGGCCCAAAATATTGAACACCGTACGCGCGCCAAGCTCGCGGCGAGGACCAATAGCATGCTTCATGGCCGGATGGAAATTTGGAGCGAACAGAAAACCAATGCCAATTTCGTTGATACAGCGGGCCACTTGCGCTGGCGTGAGCTGAATCTGCACACCCAGCGCTTCCAACACATCCGCTGAACCACACTTGCTGGAGACAGAACGATTGCCGTGCTTAGCCACAATCACCCCGGCCCCGGCAACAACAAAAGCGACAGTGGTCGATATATTGAAAGTGCCCGATTGATCGCCCCCTGTGCCACAGGTGTCCAGAATAGGTCCGTCATACTGCAGGGGCAAACGCACCGCATTGCGACGCATCGAACGAGCACACCCCGCGATTTCCGCCACGGATTCACCCTTCATCCGTAATGCTGCCAGGAAAGCACCGATTTGGGCAGATGTCGCCTGACCGGACATAATGGTGTTCATACTCTCTTCCGCTTCCATTAGCGACAAATCATGTCGGTCCAATAATTTTGCTATTACTTCTTTCATCGTGTCCTCCTTTGCTTAAATCGACAATTAAACGGTTGCTGCGCCGACAAGAAGAAAATTGCGCAACAATTCGTGACCATACGCAGTAAGAATGGATTCCGGGTGGAATTGCACGCCGAAGACTGGAAATCGGCGATGGCGCAATGCCATAATTTCCCCCTCGGAAGTGGTCGCAGTAATTTCTATATCCGCCGGAACCGGTTCGACCATAATCAGCGAGTGGTAACGTGTCGCCACAAAGGGTGTCGGCAGGCCGGCGAAGAGACCCTTGCCGTTGTGATATACCTGCGAAGTCTTGCCGTGCATGAGCCGGGGCGCTCTGACGATACGTCCACCGAACACATGGCCGATGCATTGATGCCCTAAGCAGACGCCTAAGATGGGGATACGAGGTCCCAGGTCGCGGATAATCGCGTTAGAAATGCCACTATCCGCCGGTGTGCCCGGCCCCGGCGAAATCACGATATGCGTCGGCTGCATAGCGGCAACGGCTTCCACTGTCACCTGGTCATTCCGCCAGACAGTTATCTCTGCGCCCAGCTCGCCCAGAAATTGCACTAAGTTGTATGTAAACGAATCATAGTTATCGATTACAACCACCATTTTCGTTTGCCTCCTTCGAAAATAAAAATGGGACGCAGATCAACGCAGGCTGCGCACGCAGATAAAAAACAGGCCCCCTTTAAGAAGTTCAACTTCTTCAAGAAGTTGAACTTCTAATCGACGGCGTTCTCCGCCCGAGCGCGCGGGGGTCAAATCCCCGTGCTACGTGGCCAAAAGCCCCCTGAAAGGGAGCTGCTGTAGGGCAGCCTCTTAGCAGCGGACGCTACCTTGACGTACCTCGCCGCCGTACCGGAGTAGAGGCTTTAGCCGGGGGTAACGCTACAAAACCGCCTAAAGGCTCGAGTCCAGCCGTAGGTTTTCATTC
>WFQU01000129.1 GCA_015486845.1 Anaerolineae bacterium
GATGAAAATAAGCCGGTAGCCGACAGCCAGTAGCTGTCAGCAAGTACGCCGCCACAGAGGAGCTTGTAGCCGAGCGATCGCCTGCGTAGTCGCGACTACGCCGACCCGCGTCGGCGCTCGGCGACACCGGCTAAAGCCTCTACTCCGGCGCAATGGGAGCTATTTTCAGGGGAGAATCTGATACTAATTTCTTGACCATTGTTTTTTATCTGCGTGCGCAGCCTGCGTTGATCTGCGTCCCATTTTTATTTTCAGAGGAGTTATCATGAGCCTGCGGCACACCACAGCGAATGAAAATTAAGATCAGCGTGCATCAGCGTTAATCAGCGTTCTATTTTCAGAGGAGGAATAACATAAAAATGGCTTTCCGTTTCGAGAGACTAAAAATTCCAGCGGTAATCTTGGTGGAGTTCCAGAAATTCAGCGATGACCGGGGTTTCTTCGCTGAGACTTATAAGCGGTCTATCTTCTTAGCTAACGGCATCGAAGAAAACTTCGTCCAAGATAATTACTCGCATTCCGCTCACGGCGTCTTACGTGGCCTGCATTACCAGAAAGCGCCCCGAGCACAAGGAAAATTAGTGCTGGCCATCAGCGGCGAGATATTCGACGTGGCAGTGGATATTCGCCACGGTTCCCCGACTTATGGGAAATGGGTCGGAGAAATTCTCTCTGCGAACAACGGACGCATGCTCTACATTCCGCCCGGCTTTGCCCACGGCTTTTGCGTCCTCAGCGCAGAAGCAGATGTCGTTTACAAAGTCACGAACGAATATGCGCCGACCTTGGACCGCGGAGTGATCTGGAACGACCCGGCTATCAACATCACTTGGCCGGTGCAGAAACCGCTGCTTTCACCCAAAGACGCTCAATTACCACTACTGAGCGCGGCAGATATTAACTTCACGATTGCGTAACCGGTAGCTCTCGCCTAACAGAACCGATTAGTCAGGCAAACAGCGCTAATCTGAGAAACAACCCAAACGTCGCAGCCCCAGCCAGAGGAGAAACCAGGCTAACAAACCGAGTATAGCAGCCAAAAGCAGCCGTTGCGGATCGTAAACGACGCCTTGCATCGCAAAAGCCAACTCATCGCCCAAAGCTGCTCGCCAGTGATATTGCTTGTCGTGCTCCGGCCAAAAAGAAGGCGCATCCAGCGTATAGTCGAGCTGAACATTCTTCATCAAAGTTCGCCAAGCAACAGCCGCCTCTTTGCCATACGCTTCCTGCAATAATTGGTGTTCTTCTACGCTCAGCGATGGATCCGACAGAAAAGGCGCACTATCCAGCGCCGAGGCGGTAGCTGTGTTCATGGCCTGAAATGCCCCGGCAAGCGGCACGCGTTCCTGATAATGCCAACGCCAGCGCAAAAGAGAAGGCTCTTTTTCCCACTGCACCGTATCCGCTAACAACACAGAGCGCAGCGGCAGCCAAGCTGTATCCTGAGAGAGCGCCCCGCCCAAAGCTTGCTCCGCTTGGCGCAAGGTCGTCGCATCCTGGGCAGGCAGCGTGATAGTCAGATAAGCTATTCCACCTTCGATATTACTGCGCACATCATTTGGCGCCTGGGAGCGGAGCGAGGCAATATCTTGCTGCCACGCCTGGATCCACTGATCGTCCATGGCCGGGTAAGGCACAACTTCCACCTGGATAGTTCGCGACCAAAAAAGCTTCGTGTAAACTCGGATATACATAGACTGGAAACGCGGTGCGCTCATGGTGAGCCGTCGTTGCCAGGATGCGCCCCAATAACGTTGAATGATCTGCCGTGCTGTCACAAAATCACCGGTTTGCAGTCGCTGTTTCAGCCACGCCACGACAATGTCTTGCTGCCATTGGTGTAGATCGGGCGCATTGCCCAATGGGTGCTCTTGGGCTAACTGTGTCAACTGATCGAGCAAGAGTAGCGCCCCGCTGAAATCACCGTTATCCTGGCTTTGCTGGATCAACTTTTTGTACGTGGCAATCAATTGGTTCTGCATCTGCGCATCCTGTTGGCCGGCCAACCACCCTTTACGCAACGCTTCAGCGCTCAAAGCGAGATCACTTTGCCATTGCGAGCTATAATGTTGTCCTTCAGCTTGATACAAGCGCGCCAATTGCAACCAGGCCGCACTATTTTGCGGTTGCTGCTCAGTTACCTTCAAAAAAGCAGCTAACGCTTCCTGAAAATAGCGATCGAAGTACACGCCCGGCAAATTCGGACTCAACGCCAACATCGCGGCATCTTTCCCCAGCCGATTCACCGCCTCCATATCCTCTGTTGCTGCCGCTTCTCTTTCTTTTTGCAACCGCAGCCAAAAAGACGGTCTGATGAGCACGATATCGAAACCATTCGGCGGACGCTGATCCTCGTATAACCAGTATAATGCCTTGCCAGTGAATTGGTAGCCGCCCGGCCGAATTCTAAGGAAAATATCGTCGGTGACTGTTTGGGGAAAATGTAAGGTCAGCCGGGCGCTGCGGAAAGGGCTCGGCCAGGAAGCCAACTGGTCAAAAGAAATCTTCCACTTTTGAATAGGTTGTTTCGGCAATGCCTCTTGTTGATGGGCAGTCAGCCAGACCCGTTGGGCTGAACGCAAAGTCAGTTCTCTCGTTGAGTCATTCCACGCTGATGCAAAATGACGGTCTATTTGGACAGTTTTTGCCCAAATTGGGAGAACAATGTTCGCGGCGGCGGAACCGCCCGCCGGTGCGGCAAAGCGCCATTTGGCATCCACCGTGTAGCCGGGCACGTCCATCAAATCCGGCGTGATGTCGATGGCAACATCAGAAAGGGCAACCGTAGTAGTCGCCCCGGGCCGGGGCAGCGTGATTGGCATAATTGAAGATGTGCCGTCAGCATAGCTCACACCAAATAGCGCCATCCAGCATAAGACGCCCATACTCAACCAAATTGCTATTTTTCGAAACCATTCTACCATGGGAAACTAAGATTTTCCTTACTTTTTGGGTGACAACAGCCCATGTGACGGGGCGGATCATTCGCTGCAACGCACAGACAAATCACCACGGTATCTTCGCGTTTTTCTTTGCGTCTCAGCACCCGTAGCGACTTTGTATTAAGCTTTTACTCACTGCACACGAATCTCGCCGGTGAGGTACAAAATGAAAATAAGATCGACGCGCCGCAGCGTGAAGCAGCGTTCTATTTTCAAAATGGCGTCCCTCGCGTCAATCAATACCGTAAGACGCCCATTTCTCATCAATCAATGCCTTGACATCGTCGCTCATGACCGCTCTTTCCGGCCAGCCGCGCCGATAGCCATCCTGTTCGTCTTTCGAAGTAGCATCGACCCCGATCTTGCCGCCGTATGCAAACCGGTACGAAGCATGGTCCAGCGCATCCACCGGCCCTTCTTGCACCACAATATCCCGTGCCCAATCCACATTGCCCAATACTTGCCAAGCGACTTCGTTGTCGTCCTGCACGTTCACATCCGCATCCACGACGACAATCCCCTTGGTCAGCGACATGAGCGCTAATCCCCAGAGCCCGTTGATCACTTTGCGCGCCTGCCCAGGGTACCGTTTGCGCACACTAACGACAACCAGATTGTGAAACACGCCGGCCGCCGGCATATTCATGTCCACAATTTCCGGAAGGAAGAGGCGGACTAACGGCAAGAAAAGCCGTTCCGTCGCTTTGCCCATCCAGTAGTCCTCCATAGGCGGTCTGCCGACGACCGTAGCCGGATAAATCGGTTGCCGGCGGTGGCTGATAGCGGTCACATGCAGCACCGGGTAAGCGGCTACCGGTGTGTAATAGCCGGTATGGTCGCCAAACGGCCCTTCCGGCGCCGATTCAGCAGGATCCACGTAGCCTTCGATGATAAACTCCGCCTCGGCTGGCACTTCCAGCGGCTGCGTAATAGCGGGAACAAGCGAGACCGGTTTGCCCCGCAGCCAGCCGGCTAACATAAACTCGTCGATGTCCGGCGGCAGCGGCGCCGAGCCAGACCAGATAATGGCCGGATCGCCGCCTAAGGAAACTGCCACTGGCAGGCGCTCGGTACCGCTTTCCAACGCTTTGCGCTGATGCTCGGCCCCCCCCTTGTGCAACTGCCAATGCATGCCCAACGTGCGGCGGTCGTGCTGTTGCAACCGATACATGCCCACATTGCGCACGCCGCTAACCGGATCCCGGGTGATGACCGTGGGCAACGTGATAAAGCGCCCACCATCCTGTGGCCAGCACTGCAGAATCGGCACTCTGTCCAAATCAATTTCGTCACCGGTATAAACGATTCCCTGCACCGGCGCCCTGCGCACCATTTTCGGCTTCAGTCCCACGCTGCGCAGCGCCCCGAAAAGTTCCAGCGCTTTGCCGACCGTCGGGCCCAGCCCTTTCGGCAGTTCCGGTGTGATCAGTTTGGCCAAATTGCGGTTGAGATCGTCCAGTGCTTTGACGTTGAGTGCCAGCGCCATCCTTTTTTCGTTGCCGAACATATTGGTGAGCACCGGTATGTCGCCGCCGTCCACATTCTCGAACAGAAGCGCTTTATTCCGCGCTGCCGGCCCTTTGCTCACCCGGTCAGTGATGGCACTAATTTCGAGCATGCTGCTGACCGGCGTCTTGACCCGAACCAACTCGCCTTCTTTTTCCAACCGACGCACGAACGCGCCCAAATTAGCGAACGCCATAGTTGATTCCTTTCCGTCAGATAGCGAACCGGGTCGCGTTGGCACGGGCTTTTTCGATCTCTTGCCGGCGCTTTTCATAGCCGGAGCGCCCCAACAGCGCGTAGGTAGCGATTTTCCCCGCTTCTACCCCGGGTTGATCGAACGCGTCGATATCGTAAAGCTCGCCGCTGTATGCCGTAGCCACTTCCAGTGTGAAGAGAAGCTGTCCCAAAGTATGGGCGTTCAGCTCCGGCAGGATAAAAGAGCCGTTGGCGCGCCTCGCTTCTGTCAACACAAGAGCGGTGGCGTCCCCTTCCGCCTGGAAAAGCTCGTTAAAACTGTGTTCGCCCAAATAATCGACGCCGCTTTGTCCCGTGGTCCAGCGAGGCATGGAAAGCTCATGGGCGAAACGTTCCACCCGCAGGAAAGTGATCACTTTGTCGTACGGCCCTTCAATATATAACTGCACTTGAGAATGCTGGTCGGTGACGCCAAGCGCTTTCACCGGCGTCGGCCCGGCGAAAATCTCCTGGCCGGTGCGGTTCAGCCGCTTGCCCAACGATTCCGCCCACAATTGCCGGTACCAATCCGCCACGTCCCGCAACGCCTGGCTGTACGGCATCATCACGCTGATCGGCTTGCCCCGGCGGTAGCTGAGCCATTGCGATACCGCATAGAGCAGTGCCCGATTCTGCCAGATGTCCTCGGCTTGCGTCTCGGCGTCCGCTTGCGCCGCGCCGGCAAGTAGTGCGTCAATATCAATGCCGGCTACCGCAGCGGGGAAAAGCCCCACCGACGAAAGCACCGAAAAGCGCCCCCCGACCCCATCCGGCACGACGAAGCTGGAATAACCTTCCTGTTGTACCAGCGGCCGCAAGCTGCCTTTTCCCGCGTCGGTGGTGATCACCATCCGCTGGACGTAGCTATCTCCCAGCCGCTCTTGCAACGCATCGCGGAAAAGCAGAAATTGGCTCATGGTCTCGGCGGTGCTGCCGGATTTAGAAATGACGTTAAAGCAACTATCTTCCAGGTCAATGATGTCAAAGAAACCGGCCAACCAATCCGGGTCCACGTTGTCCAGCACGAAAAGCCGCGGCCCCGGTCGTTTTTCATCCGGCAACGTATTATGCCACGGGTGCAGCAAGGCCGAGCGCAACGCAATACTGCCCAAAGCGCTACCGCCGATACCCAGGACAATGCAATTATGATAACGGCTGGCCATTTCCACTGCCAACTGTTTGATAGCGCCAACATTTTCCTGCTGGTATGGCAGGCCGAACCAGCGCAACCAGCCACTGCCCCGTTTGCGCTGCACATTGCGCACGGCAGAACGCGCCCGTTCCGCCACGGCGTCGATTTCTTCCCGACGAATACCTTGTTCCTGGCCCAACTGCTCGGCCATCATATTGCTAAAATCATAAACGATACTTTTCATGATCGGCTCCTCGAAATAATATAGAACGCTGATATCGCTGATGCATGCTGTTTCGACCGGCGATTAAAATCGCTGCTACGATTGCGAAACCTGCCTGCGCAGGTTATCTTTTAATCGCCGTAGGGCGATTTCGCAGGTGTTGCCCGCGACTTCCAATTGAACGCTGATATCGCTGATGCACGCTGTTTCGACCGGCGATTAAAATCGCTGCTACGATTGCGAGACCTGCCTGCGCAGGTTATCTTTCAATCGCCGTAGGGCGATTTCGCAGGTGTTGCCCGCGACTTCCAATTGAACGCTGATATCGCTGATGCACGCTGTTTCGACCGGCGATTAAAATCGCTGCTACGATTGCAAAACCTGCCTGCGCAGGTTATCTTTCAATCGCCTTGGAAAAGGGTTCCATCACGGCTTGAGCGTCGTGGCCACAATTACTTTATAGTCCAAGGGCTGGCTGATGAGTTTTTTGCTCAGCATCCAGGCGCTCACGTCTTTGACCTCAGCCTCCGTAGGCAGTAAATTCACCGGGTAAGCCGGCACCTGATATTCCTTTTCGATGAAACCCGGCACCCGGCCTTTTTTCACCAGCAAAGGTTTGTATTTGTCGGGATGAGCATTGATCTCCGCGGATGCTTTGTACCACGCTTGCATAAATTTGGCTATATTGTGCGGCTTGGCGGCCAACGATTCAGTTCGAACAGCGAGCACAGATTGGGAAAACTGCGGATACTGGCTATCGTCCACAATCAGCTTCGCGCCTTTGGCGATAGCGCCGCTGGCCAGCGGCTCCGGCAAAGTCGCTGCAGCCACTTTGCCTTGCATCAAGAGCTCGAAACGCACCGGAATTTGCGTCACTTCGGTAATGCGAATATCCTTCGATGTCAACCCTTTCGCTTCCAACAGACGATCGGTAACATATTCGATGATAGTGTGCTGGGAAATAGCCACCGGCACGCCTTTCATAGCAGCCGGGCCGATGATATGGCCGCCGGGCGCGGCTAATATCCTGAACTGCGGCATTTTAGCCGTAGCGTGCATGAGCGTGCCGACAACTTTCAGCTTAGCTGTATCCTTATCAAACAGCCCCACGCTAATCAAATCCGTCAAAGCTCCGTCAACTTGCCCGGTCTGCAAAAGCGTGTCGCGTTCCTGGGCGCTTTTGACAAAAATCGCTTGCACTTGCAGTCCCTCGGCAGCAAAATAACCCTTATCTTGAGCCACGTAATAGGGCAGCGCGTCCATAATGGGCAATAACGCCACTTTAATGGATGTGTCTTCCTGCTTTTGACAAGCCACCGTAGCCGGCAACAACATGGCTATAACGAGCAATAACAGCATCGAACGTTTCACGAAATACACCTTTCCTTTACAGATGCAGGCCCAAGTGTCACTTTCCCACCGTCACAACCAACGTGCCCTGGCTAACCTGGACTTCTTTCACTTTGAGTTCTTCGCCGCTGCCGGAAGCCAGCGCAGAGTTTAGCGCATCGGTCAACGCCGAGCGAATCTGTGACGGGAGAGGCAGCGAGCCCAAATACGCTTCTTCGATTCTCACTTGCAAATGACCATCCTTCACAAACGGGGACAGTTTGGTGACGACAGTGCCGTGCAAAGCGGTATTTTCCAGTTGGATATCACCCCGCAAATAAATGGCATCTGCCTCGAACCAAACGGTCGCGTTGGCCATGGGCAGATTTTTACCCGAGAGTTTGTGATGAAAATAAGAGGTCACCTCGGACTCCGTGACGGTCAGCCGGTAACTGTTGGCGCCGACTTTGTTCCAGGACTGTAGCTTTTTCTCCATGCTGGCAGCCGCTTTCTTGCTAATGGTGACTTTGCGGGCCGGGACAGTGGCTTTCGGTTTGGAACCGATAAGGCTGCACCCGGCGAAAATGACCAGGAGTGACGCGAGAGTGACGATGACAGGGACAAAACGTTTGTGTAATCGCATGGCATGCTCCTTTTCTCTTGCCTCAGCGGCTACGAATGGCCGGCCGAGTCCGGTGCCCACTGTCCAATGGGCGGAAATTTATCCTCTTCGACCATCTGGATAAGTGATTGTAAACTATGCCGGGCGGCCTTGGCTAATGGCGGCGTAATCCACTTTTCGGCAATGGCTTCCTCGAATTCATCTTCATCCAAAATGTAGTAAGTGTGCCGATCCTGGCGCACCCACAAGTCCAGCTTCAAGTCGGTCACACAAAGCCGGTTCCCGCAGAAAATAGCTGGTGTGGCGATATCACAATAAAAACCGGTTAACGTTCTCTCTTTGTTATAAGTCTCGGTGATCGCGTACCAATGATCCAGAAAGTAATAAGCCCGGCCATAATAAATATCTCCTGCTTGCGCTAACTGGATACCGTGATATTCACGCCCTGTACTTTGGTTGTGGTGTGGATAAGTCCACTCCACAACCACGTAATTGTCCTTTATCTCGATAGACGTATGGTTGCGGTAGACAACAATAATGCCAGGTAACCGGGTGTATTGAATAAACAGATCATCCATCTCTCTTCATTGCTCCTTGTCTGCTATCATTTTGCGCTTAGTAAATCATAAATCGGCATAAATGTCCAACACGGAGCATTTCCCCTTTAGCTATTCAACGCCTGCGAGGAGGTGCACTTCTAAACAGGGAGTTATCATGAGCCTATGGCACACCACAGCGGCTGAAAACGAAGCGGCTGGTGTCAAGCCTTTAGGTGGGTTGGTGGGTCTACCACCGGCTAAAGCCTCGATGCCGGTACGGTGGCGGGGTACGTCAAAGTTGCGTCCGCTGCCAAAAGGCTGCTCAACACTAGCCCCCTTTCAGGGGGCTTCTTGGCGACGTAGCACGGGGATTTGACCCCCGTGCGCTCGGGCGGAGAACGCTGTCGATTAGAAGTTCAACTTCTCGCAGAAGTTGAACTTCTTAAAGATACTCTGCGCCTTTGCGCCGCTGCGTCAACTGATTTTCAAGGGAGTTATCATGAGCCTACGGCGCACCACAGCGGATGAAAATTAAGATCAGCGTGCATCAGCGTTAATCTGCGTTCTATTTTCAGAGGAGATAATTCTTGGATGCTTACCAAGACAGTTTTGGGCCGTTATAGCATCTCAATCTGTGTATTCACGATTTCCGCATCTACGCGCCATGCTTCCAGCGCGTTCAGTGCCTTTTGGAGTAAGCCCTCGGCGTAGCGGTGATCATTGCTAATGCAAACTAAACCTAAAAGTGCTTGCTGAGGACGATCCAAATAGCCCACTTCGGCAGCAGCCAGGTTAAATTGGTTGTGCAGCCGGGTTAGCACCGATTTTACCAGACGCCGTTTTGTCTTCAGGGAATGGCTATAAGCGATATAAAGTTCCACGGTGGCCAAGCCAATGACTATTTGTGTGCCGTCCATGCCTCATTCCCGTAGCGTTGTTCCTGAATTTCCCGGGCTAGAGCAATTTCAGGCTCACTTAATGCCTCCTGGTGCAGTTGGATATCCAGGGCTCGCTTGAAACCATCGGCCAGCGCAGCTGTGGCTTTTGTCCAACTAACAGGCCGGCCCAAAGTTTCTCGCAAAGTGGTTGCCCGGTGCAATAACCGGCGTCGCAGCATTTCCCGTTCTGCCGCGGGGAGCGCCAAATAACGAGTCAGCCGGGTGACGTCGCCACGCAGCGGCAAAGCACCGTGCTGCAATACCCAGTCCCGGCGCCTGGTCTGGGCGCTGCCGATGAGCTTGCGTCCCTGTGCGTCGATGATCTCGTAAGCAGAAGGCACCTCGAAACAGACAGCGCTCACATCGGACGGTGTGCGGCTCTCCCCCGGGGCCTCTTCCACCGACACGCCCAACTGCCGTAGCCCCAACAACAAACCCTGGCTGATCTGCAGGTAGACATCCAGCACATTGCCCTGCAGCAGAGGGTGACCAGTCGGTCCGGCCACGCTGTAAGTCAGTTCGTCCGTGTGCAAAATGGCCCGGCCGCCAGTGGGCCGACGCACCACATCGATCCCATCGCGCCGGCAAGCCGCCCTATCGATTTCCGCCACCGGCTGGTGCCGCCCCAACGAAACGCATGCCGGCCGCCAGGCATAGAAACGAAGGGTCGGCGGCACAGCACCGGAAGCCGTCTGCTGAGCAATAGCTTCATCGACCGCCATGTTCCAACTTCCGCTCTGCGGATTAGATTGTATGATTAACCGCCATCTGTCCATTGCTCTTCACCCGAAATGCATAACTGTAGTATAATCCAACATGTTTCGCTCGACGTCGAGCGCTTTGTCCTGTTTCCCCCATAGACATTCACCTGAGCACGAATGGAGGTTACCATGACACGCAGTCGCTTGGAATTAGAAGAATACGAGCAACGTTCCTTAGCTCCTTATGCCATGAAAAGCAGCGAAAGTCAAGGACGGCGCTATCCGGACGACGAAGACGCCTTCCGGTCACGCTTCCAGAAGGATCGCGATCGTATCATTCACACCACCGCTTTCCGCCGGCTGGCGTACAAAACACAAGTGTTTGTCTATTACGAAGGCGATCACTACCGCACTCGCCTAACCCATTCCATTGAAGTCGCCCAAATCGGGACCTCACTGGCCCGCGCTTTACGCTGCAATGAGGATTTAACGGAAGCGATCTGCCTGGCCCACGATTTAGGCCATCCGCCTTTCGGGCACACCGGGGAAGGGGCGCTAAACGAGCTGATGGCCGGCCATGGCGGCTTCGATCACCAGCGGCAGACCATGCGCATCCTGGAAAAACTGGAAGTCGCCTACCCTGACTTTCCCGGCCTAAATCTGACCTACGAAGTGCGGGAAGGCTTGGTCAAGCACGATACGGATTACGATGTGACCAATGCCCATGGCTACGAACCGGACAAAGCCGGCACCTTGGAATGTCAGTTGGCTAATTTAGCGGACGAAATTGCTTACAACACGAGCGATTTAGACGATGGTCTGCGCAGCGATGTATTGCATTTAGAAGAAGTCGCTCAGCTCACACTTTGGCAGGATGCACTACGATCTTTGGGCATGTCGGAAATCACGCATTTGAATCACTTGCTGCGGGCGCGCATCATCCGTCGTCTGGTAAGTTTCGAGATTAACGATGCGATTCAGGCTACGGCAGCAGCGCTGACCCACTATGATATCCATTCGTTGGCAGACTTGCGCAACCAGAAAGAAAATACAGCCCGGTTCTCCGGGCCCATGGAGAGCAAAAACCGCCAGCTCAAAGCATTCTTGATGGAAAAATTCTACCACCACTATCGCGTCATGCGCATGGCCACCAAAGCGCAGCGGGTGCTGAATGATCTTTTCAACGCGTATGTGAGCGACCCACGACAGCTGCCGCCAGAAACACAAGCCAAGTTCGCCTGTGAGCCCGGCGGCGTAGAAAGAGTGATCTGCGATTACATTGCCGGTATGACTGATCGTTACGCTTTGGAGGAACACCAGAAACTATTCGATCCTACAGTGCGCGTGTGATGCGTGTTACGCAGAGAGGGCTTTAGGAAATAAGCCATGTTGTAACCTTTATGCGCTTTTTGCATCACATTAAAAGATGTACCCTATGTTCTTTTACGTGGGGAGAGATATATGTCATGCGGGAAAGAGATACACCTTTCCCGCATGGTACGTCTTGGCAACATAAAAATGTAGATGAGGGAAATAGCTGTGGAATTTTCACTGTTTGGTACAACAGAAGAAACTAACCAGGATGTAAAACCGACGGAAATGAAGCCGGAGCCGGATATTCGCAATGTCATTGTCATCGGGTCGGGGCCGGCCGGTTTGGCTGCCGGCTTATATACCGCCCGTGCACATTTAGAGCCCCTTTTACTAACAGGCAACGATATTGGCGGCCAAGTCTCGCTGACCTCGGAAGTCGAGAACTATCCCGGCTTCCCGGCAAGCATCACGGGGCCAGAACTCGTGCAAAAGATGCAAGAGCAAGCAGAGAAATTCGGTGTTGATGTGCGCATCGACACCGTAACAGATGCCAATTTGGACGTCTATCCATTTGAATTAACAACTTATGAAGGCACTTACAAAACAAAAGCTTTGGTAATTGCCACCGGTGCTACGCCACGTAAACTCGACGTTCCCGGCGAGGAACGGTTAATCGGTCGTGGCGTTTCTTACTGTGCGACGTGCGACGGCTGGTTTTTCAACGGCAAAGAGGTCGTGGTGGTCGGAGGCGGGGATAGTGCGTTAGAAGAAGGTCTTTTTCTGACCCGATTCGCCTCTAAAGTTACCATCATTCACCGACGAGACAAACTGCGGGCCGGCAAAACACTGCAAAAGCGCGCCTTCAATAATGATAAGATCGCATTCATCTGGAACTCAGTCGTGGAAGAAATTATCGGCGACGAAAAAGTATCCGGCGTGCGGCTGCACAACAAGGTCACCGGGGAAGATTCTGTGTTCTCCACGGATGGCGTTTTCATTTTCATTGGGCACACGCCGAATTCGCAGCTTTTCCAGGAACAATTAGAGGTCGATGAACACGGATACTTAGTTGTCGATAGACATTACAGCACCAGTAAGGAAGGGGTCTGGGCCGCCGGCGAAATTGCTGATTCGACTTTCCGGCAGGTGGTCACCTCGGCCGGCATGGGTGCTTCGGCTGCGATCATGGTAGAACGCTGGTTGGGCGAGAAAGCGGCTGAAGAAGCATAAAGCCGCTTTTCTATAGCCGCTACACCAAAAAGAGGCAGGTCTCCGTCGACGGAGACCTGCCTCTTTCAGTTAGAAATTCAACTTCTGAGCACTAAATCACGCCCAGCGCCTGGCCAACCTGCTGGAAAGTCGCCAACAAACGATCGATCTGCTCATCCGTGTGGGTAGCCATGTAACTGGTGCGCAATAATGACATATTGGGCGGCACACCTGGTGGAATGACCGGATTGACAAAGACGCCGGCATCCAGCAGCGCTTGCCAGAAAGCAAAAGTCTTCATTTCATCGCCGATGATAACCGGAATGATTGGCGTCTGCGTGTTGCTAATGTTGAAACCCATGGCGCGGAAACTTTTGTGCAAGTGGTGGGTAAGATCCCACAAATGCTGATTCCGTTCCGGTTCGTCGCGCATCACGTGTAGGGAAGCCAAAGCAGCAGCAGCGTTAGGCGGTGTCATGCTGGCGCTGAAAATCAACGAACGGGCATTGTGTTTGATGTACTCGATGACCACCCGATTGCCGGCAATGAATCCGCCCAACGAAGCGAAAGCCTTGCTGAAAGTGCCCATTACCAAGTCAATCCCCTCCGAGATGCCATAATAAGCCGCCGTGCCCCGGCCGCCACCCAGGACGCCAATACTGTGTGCATCATCCACCATGAGGCGAGCGCCATAGCGCTGGCAGACTTCGATCATCTCCGGCAAAGGCGCAATATCGCCACCCATGCTGAAAACGCCGTCGACAACGACTAAGCTGCCGGCACCAGCAGGAATTTTCTGCAATGTTTGCGCCAAAGAGTCCATATCATTGTGTCGAAAGCGCGCCATTCTGCCATAACTCATTTTAGCGCCATCAATGATACTGGCGTGATCATCTTTGTCGGTCACCACGAAATCGCCTTTTTGCACTAACGAGGAAATCGTTCCTAAATTCGTCTGGTAGCCGGTGCTGAAAACTAAAGCGGCTTCCATTCCAACCCAGTCGGCTAATTCCCGCTCCAACTGTTCGTGTAAGGCTAAATTACCGTTGAGAAAACGCGAGCCGGTACAACTTGTGCCATATCGGTGCACGGCATCGATGGCAGCCTGGCGCACTTTAGGATGGGTCGTCAATCCCAAATAGTTGTTAGAACCGGCCATGATCACGCGTTGGCCGCGCACCACCGCTTCCGGCCCTTCCGATTCATCTAAAGGAATGAAATAAGGATAATAACCTTCCCGCACAGCTTCTTCAACACGCTCGATGCCTGCTTGACACTTCTCGAATAAGTCCATCAATTTGTTCCTTTCTCATGACATGGCACTTTGCCTATTTACTGCTCATAAATACCGATAAAGATTTCAAAGGCACAAACCCCGTTGCAATCCCATTATTTCCCTCCTTGCGCACTCCGCGTTCTCGGCGGTAAAAGTCTTTTAGTAAAGCCATCCTTTTATCCTGATAGGTATTCTCAATTTTTTAGGGGTATTTTCCCACCTGACGACGTTGTCAGGCGCGTTTTCGATGTCGCCAGCAATATAAACCACACGGGGAATTTCGTCAAGTGATGCGTAAAAACGCGGCGTAATCGGCTAATCAATCGCCGGATCACACGGGAATTGCCGGCCCAAGAGCATAACCTGGACAATGGCGCCCGGCTCCACTTTGTCCCACGATTCGGGGATGACAGCTAAGCCGTCCGCCAAAACCATGGAACGCAAAATGCCAGAGCCCTGGTCACCGGTAAGAAAAGCTTGCCAGGCACCATTATCGCGTTGCAGGCGTACCCGTAAATAGTGACGGCGGTGGTCTTTGCGCTTAATGCGGTTCATAAAGTGAGCATCGATGACTTGTCGGCGCCAATCGTGTCGATTCTGCATCTTAGCCATGGCTGGACGGGCAAATAGCTCGAAGGTAATCATCGCAGAAACCGGATTTCCCGGCAAGCCCAGCAGCGGAATGCCGCTGATTTGCCCCATGGCGGCCGGCTTCCCCGGCTTCATCTGGACGCGCCAGAAATGGATCTCGCCTTCTGCGGCCAATACATCTTTTACGACGTCGAAATCTCCCAACGAGACGCCGCCGGACGTGAGAATAAGATCAGCTTTGGCGTCCACGGCTTGGTGCAATTTCTCGGTGAGCGCGACGATGTTGTCTTTGGCAATGCCTAACGAGATTGGCAGGCCGCCCATGCGCAATACCTGTGCGGCATTGGCGTAACTGTTCGCGTTGCGAATCTGTCCCGGCCCCGGCGTCTCTTCCACATCCACCAATTCATCCCCCGTGGCTAAAATCGCCACCCGCGGCCGGCCGACAACGGCAGTACGCCGGTAGCCTAACGCCGCCAGCATGCCGATTTCCTGCGGGCGCAACGTTGTTCCCGCCGGCAAAATGACTTCACCTCGTTGCACATCTTCACCGGCGGCGCGCACATTGCGTCCCGGCTTGACTGCCTTGAAAATAGTAACCCAATCGCCGTCTCGCTCTGTTTGCTCGAACGGGACCACCGCTTCCGTTCCCGGCGGCACCGGTGCACCGGTCATGATGCGCACCGCCGTGCCCGGCGCCACAGGCTGGGTGCGCACGTAGCCCGCAGCCAAATTGCCGGCAATACGCAGTCGCACCGGCCGCTCAGCCGTTGCGGCACTAATATCAGCCATGCACACAGCATAACCATCCATAGCGCTATTAGCCAAAGGGGGAATATCGTTTATCGCTACGATGTCACGGGCTAAAACGCGATCCAGGCCATCCGAAATGTCGATTTCTTCGGCCGGCAGAACAGTGAACAGACGCAAAAAACGCTCAATAGCGCCTTCCACCGAAAGCCATGGATACGATTCCACCATTTCTTGTTCATGTCGTTTTTTCTCCGGCATTGTTTTGTTATACCCCCTAACCTGTACAAGCCAGAACCAAAAACTCAACGCAGAGACGCAAAGATTCTTTGATTCTCTTTTTGCCCGTTTTCTCCGGTTTATACCGTCACTTTTGCCAAATCCTATTCATTCAGTTTAGATTAGTCCATTCCGCTAAACACGCATCATTTCATGTGCCACCATTTTACGGTAATATGCCTCATCTTGCCAAGCCATGGCTACATTCTCTTGTCGCGGTCCGTCGAGGAATGGATGCTATTTCCAACAGAAACGGGAAACCGATGTAGAGACATTTCAGGCTGCCAAGACCTGGAACGTCTCTATGCGACGATCAATTTTTGGGTAGCTGGAACGCTTGCACCCGGCAAGTAGCGCTATCCACCACTACGATCCGGTTGCCGCGCAGGCTGTCGATACCCAACGGCAGGGTGAACAGGTTCGCACCGCCGAACTGGCCATACGGCGTGCCGTCCGCTTCGTAAATCTGCACGCTCTTCGTCGTCGGGACGGTCACGGCAATCCGATCAGGCGGCAAGACAGCCAAATGCGGCGCATCCACGCTGTTGTGCTGGCCAACAAACCAGTTTCGCAAGACATTTCCTTGTGCGTCGAAAGCCCAGATTCGACCGGAAGCCGATTCGGCAGCGAAAATCAGCCCGGAAGGGATAACTGCTACGTCCACAGGCTGCCCCGGCCCAAACAGTTGCTTTTTACCACCGATCTGTGCCAAGGTGTGACCTTGTTGATCCATCTTGACAACCCGCACACCGCCGGTATCAGCCACGTACAGATTGCCGCCCGGCCCGGTCGTTAGGCCACGCGGACGATACCATGGGCTTTCCGGCCGCACTATAGCAATGAGCTTGCCGTCCGGCGTGAAATGTTTGAGCAATTGCAACACGGAATCCAAAACCCAGACTGTGCCATCTGGCGCCACGGCCACATCGAACGGTTCCTCGAACTGATCAGGGCCACTCCCGGCGCTGCCCCAAGCGGTAATGAACTTCCCATCTGCGTCCAGTTTGACAATGCGACGGTTGCCACTATCGGCAACGTAAATCTGGCCACAGCGACAAACGGCCACCCCGCGTGGCTTGGCGAATTCGCCGTCACCGCTGCCACAATGGCCCGTTTGCCACAATTTTTGCACGGCCAACGCGGGCAAAGATTGCCGTTTAGCAGGGAAACTCGCGGCGGGTTTTCCGGCTGGTGGCGTATTGGGCTGGGGCGTCTGCCCTGATAATGACGCAGGCGGCATTACAGCCAACGGCGGTGGCGGCAAGTGCAACGTTTCTGGAATTTGATCGCCAACAATGGGAAACAAATAAGTGAGCGGTATCACTGATTGCCCCGCGCCGGGCGGCGTCCACGACAGCGTCAGCGCCCGGCCACCGCCGTTCTGGAAATAGTCTAAACGAATTTTGTGGAATCCGGCATCCAGATGAATAGCGCCTGCTTTAAACATGGCACCGTGGCTGCCGCCGTTATCCACCACCAGTTTGTCGTCGATCCAGAGCATGGAACCGTCATCAGAACGGGTGGCGAAGCCGTAACGGCCGCTCTTCGGCGCGGCGATGTAGCCCACCCAGCGGATGCTGAACGGTTCCCGCAAAATATTATTGGGCATGATGAACAGGTCTCGCCGCACCACCGCCGGCATGCCTTGCCAATTATTGTTGGGATAATAATAGCCTACCAAGCCATTGTCACCGATATTCAGTGTGTATAGCGCCCCTCGCCCAACCGTTGCCGAGGGCATGCCTTCCCCGGCCCAGGAGAGACGCAACCGCCCCGGCGTTCCGCCGCTATAATATGACAGCGTGAACGGGTAAAACCCAGCTACCAAGAATTTTGTAACTTGCTGGTCGCCGTGATTGGCCGCAATGAGCACGTCCTGGCCCAAATGCAGCATCGTGCGCCCCGAAGTGGACAGTTTAAACGTGTAATGGCCGAACTTCGGCACCAACAGCGTGCCGTGCAATTTCAGGGTGAAAGCCCCTTGCAGCGGCGCTTTCTGGCTGAAGTCGAAGTCCACGGCTGCTACTTTCTGATGCAACAAAGGTCGGCCAGACGCCTTATCACCGGCGTAGAAATCTGCGGTTAAACCACCTGCTTCGTGCAAAGCAGCCACTGGCACCCGATAGCTGAGGAAAAGTGTGCCGCCGAAAGGATCACGATGTTCCCGGAAGGCGCCATCCGGGTAAAGCTGTTGAAGAAGTGGAATGACCTGCCGGTCGGCCGTGTTGAGAATGTAAACGACATCGCCTTGCACTGGCCGGCGCAGTGGCACATCGCGCGTCAAATCCAACGATTGGACCTTTTTTTGCCCGATAAGCTTCACGGCGGAGTGATGGCTGTAATCAGGATCCACTAAAATAGTTGTAGTCGAGGGAAGGCCATGGATAAACTGGCCGATGGCGGATTCTTGCGGGCTGAACGCTAAGACGACGCTGGGGTTATGGACCTGAACGACAAAATAGTCGTGTAAACCGGCTTTAGCGCCAAACAGGGCAATGAGCAGTAATAACGCGTAGAGCCAGCCCCGCCCTGTTCTCCCCCAAGCGTGTTGCCAGGCGTCGGCGCCTTGCTGCAAAATCTCTCCGGCCAACAGAAACGCTAACGGCAAGATCATGACTACCCGCCGGGCATTAGGTGCTTCATGCACTACAGTGAAAATGGCCGTGCTGATGCCTACCAGGAACCAGGTCGTGTAGAGAAAGCCCAGCGGCTTCCAAAAATAGCGCAGTGCGTAGAAAAGTCCCACTAGCGCCAGGGCGCCGACGATGGGGCCCAACATGGGTGCGCCGGGCAGGTTGTTCAGCGCGGCTAAGTCGCCCCGGAAATTGAACATTAACAATACTTTGCGGGCATTATCCACCACCGGCTGGTAGCTGCCGGCCCGGGCGACATCGCCGAGCACGGAAATATGTTGGGTGCGGCTGAGGAAGATATGCCAATGCCGGCTGACATACGCCAAGAGCGGCAAACTTCCCAACGCCGCGGAGAGGGTGAAAAGCACCATCCCTTGCAAATCAGTGCGCCAGCGTGACGATTTTTGCACGCCCAGTCGGATTAACCAGTAAATAAAATAAAGCATGATCCAGGCCGGTACAACCCGAAAAGCCGTGTAGCTATTCAGTCCCAGGGCCAACATCAACCCACCCCACAGCCAGTGGCTGCGTTTGCCGCTTTCCTGTGCTTTGAGGATGAAATAGACCAACAACGAAAGGAAGAGCGGCACCAAGATCAGTTCATACACGATGCGGCTGATGGTGATGTGCCAGCGGGCCACGGCAAACAGCGCTGTGATGGTCAACGCCACCGGTGGCTTGAAGCGCAGCCGGGCTAACGGGTAAAAAGCAGCCATAGTGAGCGTGCCTACGACCGCCGAGAGCAAGCGCATAGAGACCACGGAGACACCGAAAAGCTGGAAAAAGAGCGCAATCAGATAGGTGAATAGTGTCGCCTGCCCTTCATTCGTTTCGGCATAAGGAATGTAAGGGGCACCATGTAGCCATTTGAGTGCATCCAGGCCATTGTTGCCTTCGTCGGACTGACAACCAAAGGGAAAGGAAGCGATATGCCAAACGCGCACCACAAACGCTACCATGATGATTAAAAACAGAACGAGCAATTCCCAACGATGCCTGCGGAACCAGGTTTTGCACCGCTCTAAGAACGGCCGCCGACCAGGCAACACGCCTTCGAAATAACCACTGATCAAGAAGATAAATATACCGATCAACCATAACCAGAATGGCCAGCCGTCGTAGCGATTCGCCCGTTGCCAAAAGCCGAAGAGGGCACTAAGGCCCAAAAGCAGGCCCGCGCCGGCTAACAATTCTCCTAAGTGCCACCAGGGACGTGCCGCTATCGCCCCATCGGGCCAAGAGGGTAGCGGTTTAGCTTGCCAAAGGAAAATAACAATGGCCATCGCGAAAAGGATAAAGCCATCCAGGGGGATGGGTTTGGGCACATGCCAGAAATGTTCTGCCCACAGAGCAATCAGCACAGCGATGGAAAGCCAGGTAAAACGTTTCATGCGCACACTCCCTTGAAAATAAACTTCTCTGGAGGGTAGCCGAGGGCAATGCCTTCGGCTACCCTCTGTACCGTCTTTGAAAAAAAGACCTCTCCCCTGGCTTGCCGCCCAAAGGGGCGGCAAGCCTCCCCCTCCCCGTATCGGGGAGGGGGAAAAGCTAAGCGCAGCGCCTTCAAATTAGTCGTGTCATTGCGAGCGAAGCGACAGTGTGATCCTCTTTTTGGTCAAGCAATCTCCAATGATAGTGAGAGAGAGTGCCACGGCCCTGCCGGGCCTCGCAATGACAAACTTCTCTGAAAATAAGTTGATGCAGCAGCGCCAAGGCACAGGGCGTCTAAAAAAATCAGGCCTCCTTTTAGAGGTTCAACTTCTTCAAGAAGTTGAACCTCTCCGGCGTTTTCCGCCCGAGCGCACGGGGGTCAAATCCCCGTGCTACGTCGCCAAGAAGCCCCCTGAAAGGGGGCTGGCGTTGAGCAGCCCGTTTGCAGCGGATGCTGCCTTGACGTACCCCGCCGCCGCACCGGAATCGGAACCGCATATCCTCATTGGGTTTCATGTGTTTCTATTATAGCATCAAAAGGCAACGCAGGGGAATGGCACAAAACGCCAGCCGGCGCGTCGCATGCCGGGCGCTGACAGGGGATGGATACAATGACTCGCTGAACTTTCGCGCCCTGTTGAACATTTGTCGCATTTTGGCCTTTCCCCGCCTTTGCGCTATAATGTAAATGAACAAAAACGCTAACTCTAATCCGTTATGCAGTATCTCGACAGGAGACATATCTCAGCATGAGCGAGATTCGCTCTGATTTGCTGTTGCCAACACAGAGAGCAAAATATCACGGCATCGACGAACATTTGTTGTTAGCCGGTGCCGGCACCTTCCGCATGTGCGTGGGTGTCGGCACCCACTCTGTCTTGCCCGGGATGGTTCTCATTAAGAATAGCCATACGCTATAGCCACGACCAGCCGCTGAGCTGGTCGTTCTTTATTTAGACAGCGTTACATCTATCACAATAAGGAGGTTTTCCATCATGACTGCATATCAACAACCGTTACCGCCAGCAGCAGAACTTGAAGATAGTGTTCTGCTGCAAATGTACTACCAGATGTTGCGAGCGCGGCGTCTCGATGAGCGGATGTGGGTGTTACACCGCCAAGGAAAAGTCGCTTTTCACATTTCCGGCATTGGACAAGAAGGCACACAGATCGGCGCTGCTTTCGCCCTGCGCAAAGGATATGATTGGGTCTATCCCTACTATCGCGATATTTCATTAGTACTCACTTTGGGCATGACGCCGAGAATGCTCATGTTGGGTCTTTTCGGCAAAAAGGAAGCAGTCAGCAGCGGCGGCCGGCAAATGCCGGAGCACTTCAGCTACCGTCCTTCCAAACTGGTAACGATTTCCAGCCCCGTAGGCACACAAATCGCCCAGGCGCCGGGCACCGCCTTCGCCTCCAAGATTAAAGGCAGCGACGAGGTCACCGTAGTTTGTTTTGGCGAAGGCACGACCAGCCAGGGCGATTTCCACGAAGGATTGAACTGGGCCAGCATTCACAAGTTGCCGGTCATTTTCCTCTGTCAAAACAACCAATATGCCATTTCGGAACCAATGAGCGTGGAAATGGCGGTGAAAAGCGTGGCGGATCGAGCTAAAGGATATAACATGGTTGGCGTCAAAGTGGATGGCAACGATGTTTTGGCTGTCTATGATGTCATGCGCGAAGCTGTAGCCCGGGCGCGAAAAGGGGAAGGGCCCACATTAGTCGAAGGTTTCACCTACAGGCCGGTACCCCATTCCAGTGATGACGACGATCGCACTTATCGCAGTCGCGAAGAGGTGGAATCTTGGAAGAAAAAAGATCCCATTTTGCGTTTCGAAAAGCTGCTATATGAGCGCAAGCTTTTAGACGATGCTAAGAAAACCGAAATCGAGGCCGGCATCATGGATGAAGTCAATGATGCCACCGATTACGCAATGAGAGCGCCTTATCCGGCGGCCGAAGAGTGTCTTTATCCCGTTTACGGGCCGTTGCCTTAGTAAGCCGGACGAAGCGGAACTAAAAAGCTAACGCGAGGCCACAAGGGCTTTATTCTTCCTTGTACAAGAATCTCATTGCTAAGATACCAATGAGCAAAGGAGCATGATCATGACAGTGAAATCCATCATTGAAGCGATACATGATACGATATTAGAAGAAATGCGCCGGGATCCGACCATTATCATTACCGGCGAAGACATTGGCAAGCGGGGCGGTGTTTTCCGAGCGACCCAAGGCCTTTACGATGAGTTCGGCCCCATGCGGGTCATCGACAGCCCGCTTTCGGAACTTTCCATCATTGGCACGGGCATTGGCATGGCGATCAACGGCCTGCATCCAATTTGCGAAATCCAGTTCGCGGATTTCATTTTCCCCGCTTTCAACCAGATCGTCAACGAAGCGGCCCGTATCCGTTACCGATCAAACGGTGCCTATACTTGCCCCATGGTGATCCGGGCGCCGTACGGCGGCGGTATTGGCGGGGGCTTGTACCATTCCCAATCCGTAGAAGCGTATTTTGCCCACGTGCCGGGGCTCTACGTTTTAGCACCTTCTACCCCTTACGACGCCAAAGGTCTGTTGCGCACGGCATTGCGCACGCCAGATCCGGTTCTCTTCCTAGAACACAAAAAGACGTATAGGCTGGTCAAAGGGGAAGTGCCGGATGAAGACTATCTCGTTCCCATTGGCAAAGCAAATGTTGTTCGGGCCGGCGATGATCTGACCGTCATTAGCTACGGTTTGATGTTGCATGAAACATTGAAAGCGGCAGAGATCGTCGGCCGAGAGGGGATTAGCGTAGAAGTAATCGATTTGCGCACTTTGCATCCGTTGGACAAAGAGACGATTCTGGCTTCGGTAGCAAAAACGAGCAAAGTGCTCACCGTACACGAGGATAATTTGACCGGCGGTTTAGGTGCGGAGATCAGTGCCATTATTGCTTCTGAAGGATTCGAGGATTTAGACGCACCAATTCGCCGCTACGCCGGCCCAGATATTCCGGGGGTGCCGTTTAGCCCGCCCATGCAGGATTTCTTCATGCCTAACGCGGCAAAGATCGCCAACCAAATCCGTGACTTAGCCGCTTATTGACGCTTTTTGCGTCTCTGCACTGAGTTCTTTGGGTTCTGGTTCGTCCAGGGTAGAAATATAGCGCTAAAAGGAGACAAAATTGGCTGAATATATCGTTATGCCCCAATTAGGGGAGAGCATTGTTGAAGGAACGGTCAGCAAGTGGCTGGTAAAAGAAGGCGATCCGGTTAAACGCTACGACCCCGTTTTGGAAGTTGGCAGTGACAAGGTGGACACCGAGGTGACTTCCACAGCGGACGGGGCCATTCTGCGCATCGTGGTACCGGAGGGCAAGACGGTGAAAGCCGGCACGATTTTAGCTGTGGTCGGCCAGCCTGGCGAGGCAATTGGCGAGATTCCCGCAGCCATCGCGTTGCACGCTGCCGAAACAACCCCCGCGGAAGCAGCCCCACCATCACCACCGGCTATCACGCCGGTTGTGGCCCGCATGGCTGCGGAACACAACCTGGATCTAATGAAAATCAAAGGTAGCGGCGCCGGGGGGCGGATCACCAAAAAAGACGTGCTGGACTATTTAGCGCAACGCCAGGCAGCAGAGAAAGTGATCGAATTGCCGCCGTGGGAACAGCCCGGCAGCGGCGATCTCTTCAAGCCAACCGATCAATTCGTGAAAGAGGTCGTTTCAGCGAAGCCAGAACCGAGGGTTCCACCTCAGCCAGGCCAAAAAGCGCTGGCCATCAGTCCTGTGGTGGCTCGTTTGGCAGCACAACACGGGGTGGATCTCAATGCCGTGCGCGGTAGTGGTGCCGGAGGGCGGATCACCAAAAAGGATATTTTGGCTTTCGTGGAAGGGCGTAAAACAGCGCCGGCCGCTCAGCCTGTGCCGCTCGCCACACCTGTTCCGCCGCCATCATTCATCGCGCCGGCGCCGGCGGCGGGTGAAGATGAAGTAGTTGTGCCGCTGACCCGCATGCGCCGGCTCATTGCGGAGCACATGGTGCTGAGTAAGCACACCGCACCCCATGCTACCAGTGTCATGGAAGCAAATTTGAGCAAAGTAGTAGCGCACCGGGCCGCAAACAAAGACGCTTTTGCCGCCAAAGGTGTACGACTTACTTTCATGCCCTATTTCGTGCAGGCCACGGTGACCGCGTTAAAAGCCGTGCCGGAAATGAACAGCATTTTCCGGGAAGACGCGTTAGTACTGAAGCGGCGCATTCATATTGGCATGGCGGTGGCTATCCCCGACGGGCTGATGGTGCCGGTCCTTCGCGACGCGGATGAAAAGAACTTGTTAGGCTTGGCCCGGACGGTCAACGATTTGGCAGAACGGGCTCGTTTGGGTAAGCTATCCCCGGGTGAATTGGGAGGCAGCACATTTTCAATCACCAATCATGGCACTGGCGGCAGTCTTTTTGCGGCGCCAGTCATCAACCAGCCCAACGTGGGCATTTTGGGGATCGGCATTATCCAGAAACGGGTTGTGGTAATCGACGATGCCATCGCCATCCGGCCGATGGTTTATTTGAGCTTGTCTTTTGACCACAGAGCCGTAGACGGCGCCGGGGCGGACCGGTTTTTGTTAGTCGTTAAAGAGACGTTGGAGAATTGGACAGCATAACTTTTACACGCTACGGGCTATGCCGTATGGGGTACGACGCCCCGGCATAGTCCGTAGCAAAGGTCATTTTTCCGCTCGCACAGTAATAGTAGAATGGAGGGGAAGAGAAACATGCGCGAAGAAAAAGTTTACGATGTGATTATTTTAGGCGGTGGGCCGGGCGGCTATGTGGCTGCGATTCGAGCTGCTCAATTGGGCTTACAAACGGCCATTGTCGAACGTGAGGCATTGGGCGGCATCTGTCTGAACTGGGGGTGTGTGCCCACCAAAGCGTTGTTGCGCAACGCAGAATTAATGCACACCTTGCAGCATCGACAGCAAGAATTCGGTTTTAGCTTCGATAATTTCCAGGCTGATTACGGCGTGGCCATGGCGCGCAGCCGCCAGGTGTCGCAGCGGCTGGTCAAAGGGGTAGGCTTTTTAATGCGCAAGAACAATGTGGACGTTTTTTACGGCAGAGGGAAACTCCTTTCGCCTACACAGATTGCCATTACTGACGACAAAAATGTGACCCAAGTGCTAACCACCCGCCATATTATCGTGGCCACAGGCGCCCGGCCGCGAGCTATCCCCGGCATGGAGGTAGACGGCAAAACGGTGGTCACGTACCGACAGGCCATTGTACAAAAAGATCTGCCCAAAGCGGCTATTATCATCGGCGCCGGCGCTATCGGTGTCGAATTCGGCTATGTCTGGCACAATTACGGCGTGGACGTGACCATCGTGGAGATGCTGCCCCGGGTTGTGCCGTTGGAAGATGAGGAAGTCAGCAAAGAATTGGCCCGCGCTTTCCGCAAGCTGAAAATCAAAACGCTCACCAACAGCAAAGTGACCGATTTGCAGACGGACGAGAAAGGCGCCCAGGTAACCATCAGTGGGGCGGATGGGAAGACAGAGACATTGATGGCAGATGAAGTGTTGGTTTCCATCGGCGTGCAGCCCAATTCCGATGACATCGGCTTAGAGGCGTTAGGCGTACATACGGAACGAGGCTATATCGTTATCGACGATAAAATGCGCACCAACGTGCCGGGCATTTACGCCGTAGGGGACGTGACCGGCAAGGTGATGTTGGCTCATGTGGCGCAAGCGCAAGGAATTGTGGCGGCGGAGAGTATTGCAGGGGCACAGAGCATCGTCCTGGATTACACCATGATGCCGCACGCCACGTATACCCAGCCGCAGATCGCCAGTTTCGGTCTCACGGAAGCACAAGCCAAAGAACATGGCTACGAGATTAACGTGGGCAAGTTCCCGTTCCAAGCCAACGGCAAAGCGCTTGGTTTGGGCGACTATCAAGGTTTCGTGAAGATTATCACCGACAAACGCTACGGCGAAATTTTAGGTGCCCATATGATCGGCCCAGAAGTGACCGAATTATTGCCAGAACTGACCTTGGCTCGTACCTGGGAATTGACGGCTAATGAGATTGCCCGCAATGTACACGCTCACCCGACCCTTTCCGAAGCGTTGATGGAAGCAGCACACGCAGTGGAAGGGAAAGCTATCCATATATGAGATCGATTCCGCAGGACAGCGACCGGCTGGTCTAAGCAGCGACCAATGACCTGTTTAATTCGTTTGACCATCTTAGCTGGGGGAACGCTTTTCGGAAGAGTTGGAGGGGAACCGTACGGTTCCCCTGCTGGGAGCTCGAGGGTAGAGCCCTCGAAAAAGAAAAAGGGAGGCGAGATCATCTTTGACTAGAAGTTCAACTTCTTCAAGAAGTTGAACTTCTAGAACGGCAACATCTGCAAAATCGCCCTACGGCGATTAGCATGCAACCTGCGTAGGCAAGTTTCGCAGCTGTGGCAGCGATTTCTAATCGCAGGGCGAAGCAGCCTGTGTTGACCTACGTCCCATTCCGGTGGGCCGGCCCCTTGCCGCCGCGGCGGCGGGGTACGTCGGTCCGCTGCCAAGAGGCTGCTCAACACCAGCCCCCTTTTAGGGGGCTTCTTGGCGACGTAGTACGGGGATTTGACCCCCGTGCGCTCGGGCGGAGAACGCTGTCGATTGGAAGTTCAACTTCTCGCAGAAGTTGAACTTCTTTAAAAAATTGACCACGCATGTTGTTGTTGCCTGGAACGTTGTCGGCGTTGGGGATAGTTTTGCGCCAATCAGCCATGACATAACGGAGTCCATTTTTGACTATTGTTTTTTTATCTGCGTGCGCAGCCTGCGTTAATCTGCGTCCTATTTTTATTTTCAGAGGAGATTGATTTTAATCTCTGCACCTTAGCGGCTCCGCGTCGAGCTTTTAGTTCCGGCCTGTCCCGGTTAGGAGAATTCATGAAAAAAGCAGCTTTTATTTTTCCAGGCCAGGGCTCACAATTCGTGGGCATGGGGAAATCATTAGCCGAAAAATATCCGTTGGCCCGGCAAACTTTCGCCGAGGCGGACGAATTATTAGGCTTTCCGCTGAGCGAACTCTGTTTTGACGGCCCGGCGGAGCAATTGAACGATACCATCAACACCCAACCTGCCCTTTTCGTGGTCAGCATGGCCGCGTTTCGAGTCTTGCAAGCGGAACTGCCGGCATGGCAACCATCAGCCGTGGCCGGGCACAGTTTAGGCGAGTACTCAGCCTTGACGGCAGCCGGCGCGCTTTCTTTTGCCGATGGCCTCCGTTTGGTACGAGAACGCGGCCGGCTGATGAAACAAGCCGGCGAAGTGTCCCCCGGCGGCATGGCCGCGGTCTTAGGACTGACAGCGGAACAAGTGGCAGCAATCTGCCGGGAAGCCAGCGACGGGCAAACAGCGGTACAAATTGCCAATGACAATTGTCCCGGGCAGATCGTGATTTCCGGCCACAAAGAGGCGGTAGAACGGGCTTTGCCGCTTGCTCAGGCAATGGGCGCACGCCGGGTCGTGCCGTTAGCCGTGAGCATCGCTGCCCATTCGCCATTAATGGCGCCCATCGCCGCTGATTTTGCGGCTGCTATCGAGGCAACGCCGCTACACTTACCCACACTGCCGGTGGTGGCCAACGCCAGCGCCGCGCCGGTGCACAATCTAACCGAAATGAAGCAGCTTCTGGCCGCCCAATTAACCTCGCAGGTGCGTTGGACTACATCGGTGCGCTATTTGCTAAATGAGGGCATCGACACGTTCATCGAAGTTGGCCCGGGCAACGTTTTAATCGGCCTGGTTAAACGCATTGACCGCAAAACAGAACGTTTAGCCATCGGCACAGCCGCAGAAATAGAGAAACATAAAGCGAAAACGGAGAAACAAGCATGAACGGTTTACAAGATAAAATTGCTGTGGTAACCGGCGCCTCCCGAGGCATTGGCCGAGGTATTGCACAGCGCTTGGCCGCTGAAGGAGTAACCGTCATCATCAATTACCATCACAGCGCCGAGGCGGCAGCGGAAGTTGTGGCAGAGATCGAAGCCGCCGGCGGCCAGGCAGTGGCTATGCAGGCTGATGTGAGCCAGTTTGCCGAGGCCCAAGCGTTGATCAAACAAGTGAAAAAGCAGTTCGGCCGCATCGATATTTTAGTCAACAACGCCGGCACCACCCGTGATAATCTCATCCTCTTAATGAAAGAAGCGGAATGGGACACGGTTATTGAGACAAATCTGAAAAGCGTGTATAATTGCAGTAAGGCAGCCGTCCGTTTTATGATCAAACAACGCAGCGGCCGCATCATCAACATTACTTCGGTAGTAGGCCTTTCGGGGCAGGCCGGGCAGACCAATTATGCCGCATCGAAAGCGGGTATCATCGGCTTCACCAAGAGTTTGGCCAAAGAAGTCGGTTCACGTCACGTGACGGTGAATGCCATTGCGCCAGGCTTTGTGCTCACAGCTTTGACCGAGGTGTTGCCAGAAGAAATGCAAGCGCAGATTATTGCTGCCACGCCTTTGGGGCGCATGGGAAACGCCGAGGATATTGCCGGCACGGTAGCTTTTCTGGCTTCCGATGACGCTTCTTTCATCACTGGCCAAGTGATCTCGGTCGATGGTGGATTAGTAATGCAATAGAACTCAGTGGGGGAGGAGATATACAATATGGACGACGCACCAGGTCGCATTACCATTGCGCCAGATGTCCTATTGACCATTATCCGGCGTTCTGTCTTAAATCAGCCGGGCGTTGTAGAATTAGTCGGGAAACCGACACATTTGACCGAAGAAAGACGTCATGCCCAAAAAGCGAAAGCGGAAGGCATTCGTATTATCATCGATGATAGCGGCGTCGGCATTGGTCTGCGGCTCATCGCGCGCAAAGAAAAAGGAATCTCCGTGCACATGTTAGCTACGAAAATTCAGAAAGATGTGGCTCGTTCCATTGAAACGATCACCGGTTTATCAGTGCATACAGTGGATGTACACATCGAGGCTATCAAACAATCCGAAAACAATGCCGAGTCCGATGCACGCTAAAGGGAAAGATCGCCACAAGGCACGTATCTTAGCCTTGCAGGCACTGTTCGAGTTAGACATGACCCAGCACACGCCACAACAAGTCATTACCGAGCGTTTGGACGGAGATAAATTAGGTCCCAAGGGCACAGCGTTTTTTCAAGACTTATTAAATGGCGCTTTAGCGCACCGTGAGGAACTGGATCGGTACATTCAGGAATTGGCGCCAGAGCGGCCGGTGTCGCAATTAGCGGCCATTGATCGCAATATCTTGCGCTTAGCGATCTGGGAAATTTCTTCCGCTAAAATGCACACCCCTTATCGTGTCGCGATTAATGAGGCGATAGAGTTAGCCAAGACTTTTGGATCGAAAAGCACACCCCGGTTTGTAAACGGCGTTCTGGGCGGCATGGTTAATAAACATCCTGAATCTGTAGTGACGTTGTTAGATATAGCAAAGGGGGAAAAAAGAAGTTCTGCACGTAATACATAACGTGTTGCCGGAGGCTACATAACGGCTCAGCCCAGGTCAAATGGAACGCTGATGGGCCCAGCGACAAAAGTCACGGCAACAATCTGCAAAATCGCCCTACGGCGATTAGCTTGCAGCCTGCGCAGGCAGGTTTCGCAGCTGTGGCAGCGATTTCTAATCGCCGGACAAGGCAGACTGCGTTAATCAGCGTTCTATTTTCCAGAGCATTCTATTTTCAAAGGAGATTGTTTCAATGGAGAAACAGCGGGTTTTAATTATGGGTGCTGCGGGACGTGATTTCCACAATTTCAACGTTTATCTTCGCGGCAACGAACATTATGAAGTGGTCGCCTTCACGGCGACACAAATTCCCAACATCGAGGGACGAGTTTATCCCTCCGAATTGGCCGGTCCCGGCTATTCAGAAGGAATTCCCATTTATCCGGAGGCGGAATTGGACCGCCTCATCAAAGAACTACACGTGCAGCAAGTCCTCTTCTCCTATTCTGATGTGCCTTACGAATATGTGATGGGCCGGGCAGCCATTGTCCAGGCAGCCGGTGCAGATTTTCGTCTACTAGGGCCAAATAACACTATGTTGAATTCCAGCAAGCCGGTCATTGCCATTTGTGCCGTGCGCACGGGTTGCGGCAAAAGCCAAACCACCCGGCGCGTTGCTGAAATTCTCCGGCGCATAGGCAAGAAGGTCGTGGCAGTGCGGCATCCCATGCCCTACGGCAACCTGGTCGAACAGGCCGTGCAGCGGTTTGCCACTTACGAAGACTTAGATCGCTATCATTGCACCATTGAAGAGCGTGAAGAATACGAGCCGCATTTAGACCGCGGTGTGATTGTTTACGCCGGCGTGGACTACGAAGCGATTTTGCGTCAAGCAGAGCAGGAAGCAGATGTAATCCTCTGGGATGGCGGCAATAATGATCTGCCGTTTTATCGTCCCAATTTGCACATCGTCGTGGTAGATCCACTGCGGCCGGGGCACGAGTTGCGCTATTACCCCGGCGAAACGAACCTACGCATGGCGGATATTGTCGTGGTAAACAAAGTGGACAGCGCCGACGAAGCAGCGGTTCGCCAGGTTATAGATAATGCCCGCCAGGTCAATCCGACAGCCACGATTCTGACCGCTGCATCGCCGATTTTTGTGGAAAACCCGGACGCCATCGCAGGCAAAAAGGTGCTGGTCATCGAGGATGGCCCGACGCTGACCCATGGTAGCATGTCCATTGGCGCCGGCTGGGTAGCTGCCCGCCGTTACGGTGCCGCCGAGATCGTCGACCCGCGTCCTTACGCCGTTGGCTCCATCAAAGCAACGTACGCGAAATACCCCAACACCGGTAATGTGTTGCCGGCCATGGGCTATGGCGAAGAAATGATCCACGAACTGGAAGAAACGGTCAATGCTGCGCCGGTGGATTTGGTCATCGTGGGCACGCCCATCGACCTGCGCCGGGTGATGCATATCAAACATCCCGCGGATCGGGTGCGCTATGAACTGCAAGTCATCGGCCGGCCCACACTGGAAGACATTTTGCAGCGCTGGCTGGAGAAGAAGTAGGAACAGCCGCGGCAAGACAAGTGGCTCAGAGTAAACATTCAAGCCACACCGTGGTTTGGTGTAAGCTATTCAAATCCTCAACATGAGGACGCTGAGGACCGCAGATAAAGCAGAAAAGATCAGCGAAAATCAGCGTCATCAGCGTTCCATTTGATCTTAGCTGAGCACGAACGATCCTGTTTCTAAATATGTCCGTTCAATCAATATCTCACAAGCAAAAAGGAGGTTATTCATGCGTGCCGTTTATGCTGTTTCCGGTGGGGTAAGCAAGTTTGCCAAGGCTCGCCCGGACAAAACGTTTCCGGCCTTGGTCAAAGAAGCGTACGATTACATGCTGGCCGACGTCGGCCTGGAACATCCGCAGTTCTATGAACTGGTGGACGGATCGGTCGTCTCCTACTTTTCCGATCATTTCGCCCGCCAGTTGATGGCCGGTATCATGGTGCAGGACTATTTAGGGTTGCTACCTAAACCATCGCATCGAGTAGAAGGCGGCGGTGCTACCGGCGGCATCTGTTTCCAGGAGGCGTACAAATCGGTGGCTTCCGGCGACATGGATGTGGCGCTGGCCATGGGTTTCGAGAGTATGTCTCACGTGAATACCTGGAAAGGCAACGAGTTTATCGCCTTGGCGTCGGACACCAGCTTTGATTATCCAGTAGGGGGCTTTTATTCTGGTTATTACGCCATGATGGTTACCCGACACATGAAAGAATTTGGCACTACGGTGGAACAATTGGCCCACGTGTCGGTGAAAAATCACATGAACGCTTATTACAATCCCTATTCCCAGAAACGCCGCAAATTGACCATCCAAGACGTGCGCGATGCGCCCATGGTGGCTTGGCCGCTGACCCGTCTGGATATTTGTGTGATGAGCGACGGGGCGGCGGTGGTGCTTTTGGCCAGCGAGGACGGGTTGGCCAAATTGGAGAAGGCAGCCGGTCGACGCTTGCCCCACGTGAAAGTGGCAGCCATTGGCCGGGGCACCGATGCCATGCGCATGGCCGATCGTCCCCATCAGTCGTATGACGATTTTTACCGCTACAACGCTCTGCCCAACGAAATGGACGCCGATTCCAAAGCGTATTACAAAGCGTTGTGGGAAAAAGGGTTCCGCTATCCCGGCGTGCATTCATTCCGGGCAGGACGCATGGCCTCCAAGCAAGCCTACCAGCGCGCCGGCATCACCAGGCCGGCCCAAGAGATCGATTTCGTCGAGTTGCACGATGCTTATACCAGCTCCGAAATTCAAACCTATGAAGACATGGGGCTCTGCCGTTATGGTGAAGGTGGCCCATTTGCTGCTTCCGGCAAAGCGTTTCTGCCTAATGTGGATTACGGCTTGGATTTGCCGGAACCATCGCAAGTGCCGGTCAATCCCTCCGGCGGGTTGATTGCTTGCGGCCATCCGGTGGGGGCTACAGGCCTAATGCAAGCGGTCTTTGCCATCTGGCAACTACAACATCGCATTAAAGACCATTTCGGTAACGATACGCTGCAAGTGCCTCATGCTAAGCGGGGTGCGATTCATTCCCACGCCGGCACCGGCACTTACGTTACAGTCAGTATCCTTGAGCGCGAAGCATAAAAAGGAGGTTTCCATGACCGAGAATAAGAAAACGATCAAAACGAAAATGGAAGAAACCGAGGACGGCAGCGTTCTTTTTAATGTGCCCTTTCCCACGGAATTAACGGAGGAAACGTTAGCCAGCCTCAAGAAAATGGGCCCGATACTGGTCAAAGATCCTTATGCCATCACCTATTTGCATTCCTATGGGCAGGACTCGCCCTGGTTCGCCGGATTGAGCAACAAAGTGCTTTTAGGCTCCCGAGATCCGGAAACAGGCTACACCTATGCGACGCCGCGCGGCCATGCTATGCACACAGGTCAAGAAACGGATTGGATCGTACTGCCTCAAGAAGGGAAGATTCACACATTTACCGTCTGTCATTTCGGCTCGGAGACCTTTTTGCCGGAAACCCCTTACATCCTGGTACAAGTGGAATTTGAGGGCGCTGACACATTGCTGTTAGGGCGTCTCATCGGCCTGGATCCGAACGAAGCCAGTTTAGACTGGATTGGCATGAAAGTGCAAGCGAAGTTCCGCCGCTTGAGTAAGTTCAAGCCGACGGATGTCTATTTTGTGCCAACCGAAGGGTAGTAATCGACAAAGCAGCTAAACGCTCTAAAATGGGTGCCGCAACGCCATGGATGGCGATAGTTTTATACGATTGAAGCAATAAGTTCTATTGAAAGAGCCTTTACCGCAGAGAACGCAAGTGCACAGAGACGAAGGCAATAGGGTTGCAACAGGATTTTTCTCTATACCCCTTACTTTTTCTCAGCTTTCTCAGCGATCCCTGCGGTTTAACGGCTTTTTTAGGGGGCTACAAGAACTTTCCGCACAGATTTGCGAGATGATACGCGCAATTTGACATAATTTCGAAATGTTGCTAAAGTGTAAGCGTTGGCAGTAGTCGTTCTTTATTCAGCAAGACAGCAATTATTGCAGCACTGGTATCAGAACGCCCTGTCTTAACGTACTTTCGAGGAAAGGAGGATATTCACCATGGGAGAACGCGAAACCGGAACCGTTAAGTGGTTTAATGCGACTAAAGGTTATGGCTTCATCGCTCGCGATGACGAGTCGGACATCTTTGTCCATTACAGCGCCATTCAGGGCTCAGGATACCGCTCATTAGAGGAAGGCCAAAAGGTCGAATTTACGGTTGCTCAAGGCCCCAAAGGTCTACAGGCACAGGACGTTGTTGTTGTTGGCTAAATAGTTTTCATAGAAAAAGCAAGGTCACATTTCCTAACGTTGTATAGGATTTTCTACCTCGCCAAATAGGGCGGCACTAAACTTTGTTTGGTAACGCCAATTTGTAATAAGCCGCCGACAGCGCCACTGCACGTCTGTCGGCGGTTATGTTTTCTCTGCGGAGAACCATGCCAATTATACAACGTTAAACTCTGCCGTTAAATCTTCCCCAGTCAAAAATCGATCATAACGAAATGGATCGATACCCACCGTGTGCGCCTGTCCATCCAAAATTTCCTCGGCCATGAGTAGACCGATAACTGGCCCGTGCATAAAGCCGTGGCCGCTAAATCCCGCCGCGGTGTAAAATCCAGCCACGCCGGGAATCGCTCCCATAATGGCTTGGGCGTCCGGTGTGACTTCGTACAGTCCGGCCCAATGCGCCAGCAAGCCGGCTTGTTCCAACAACGGTAGCCGGTAAATCGCCTCTTCCATGTGCCGCAACTCCCAATCTTCGTCCACTTTGAGCTTGAAGCCGGGGGTTTCGTCGTGATTCGATTTGCCCGTCAAAATTCCTTTCCCTTCCGGGTGGAAATAAAGTGCCTCTTTGAAGAAAAGCACGAAAGGAAAGTCGGGGCGCAAGGAGGGCAACGGCGTTGTGACCACAATTTGTCGCCGGATGGGTTGGATCGGCAACTGGACCTCCACCATGGCAGCAATTTGTGGTGCCCAGGCGCCACAAGCATTGACGACAATTGGTGTGGCAATGCGGCCCTGATTCGTTTGCACGGCAGTGATAGCGCCTTGATTTCGCTCAATGCCGGTGACTTCCACATTGTTGAGCAGTTTTGCGCCCAGCCGCCGGGCATTCTTCGCGTAGCCCGCCACCACGCTGGACGGATCGGCCAGGCCATCGCCGTCATAAAATGTGCCGGCCAACGCCCCATCCACATTGACCTGAGGCACTAACGCTTTAATCTCTGCCGGCTCCAGCCACTGTGTCATGATGCCATGGCGATGCTGTAAACGTACATTCTCTCGAAATGGCTCGATATCGGCTGGATCAGTAAGCACAAAAAGATAACCGACCCAACGCAAGTCGATCTCCTGATCCATCTCTTCCGCAAACCGATCCAACATCTGCAAACTGACTTTAGAAAGCTCAATATTGATAGCGGAAGAAAACTGATGGCGGATACCACCAGCACATTGCCCAGTGGACATGCTACCTAAAAAGGGTTCTTTCTCCAATAGAACGACATCTTTCACACCCCGCTGCGCTAAGTGATAAGCAATGCTGCACCCCATCACGCCACCGCCGATCACAACGACATCTGCTGTCTTGGGCAATTCGGAACTCATAACCTGAATACCTCCCCTTTCCCTTCTGCTAATGCTCCTTGATAAGCCAACTGTGCCGTAACGACATCTTGCGCTGCCACACCGACGGACTTGAAGAAAGTAATTTCCGTCGGCGAACGCCGTCCAGGGGAAGTTCCTGCCACAACGGCGCCGATTTCTGTCCACAACGATTGATCCGTAGCGCCGGCCGCCGCGGCTTGAATGAGGTCGCCGGCCTCAGCTAACGCCGCCGACACAGAATCCACGAAAACGCGGGCGTCCGATAGTCCCGGCAGATCGATTTCACACATCGCAGGCGTATACGCGCCAATGCCATTGATATGTGCGCCGGGCTTGACCGCCGCGGCCGGGAAAACCGGCCGTGTGGAAGTTGTAACAGTTGTAATCACGTCCGCACCGGCCACGGCCTGGGCTGGTGTTTGAGCAGCCACAAAACACACCGCGGGGAATTGGGAAGCCATGCGGTCTACTAATTTGGGGGCGGCATCAGGTCGTAAATCGAAGATGCGCACTTCGCGGAGGGGACGCACGGTCAGCACAGCCCGAATCTGTTGTTCCGATTGCCCTCCAGCGCCGAAAATAGCCAAAATGGAGGCCTCCGGTCGAGCCAAATAGTGTGTAGCCACGCCACTGGCTGCACCAGTGCGTACAGCGGTGAGGAAGCCGCCTTCCATGAGCGCCAACGGCCGACCGCTGTCCGCTTCCACGAGAATCACTAAAGCGTGAATCGTTGGCAAGTGCTTAGCCGCGTTGCCGCTAAAGACAGAAACGAGCTTGACGGCCAACGCGTCGCTTTCTACTAAATAACCCGGCATGATTAAGAAATCGCCGCCATTGGCCGGCAAATTCAGTCGCTGCGGTAGTCGAGCTTTACCCTGACTGACCTGCCGGTAAGCAGCGGCCACAGCCGGGATGACCTTCTCCATGGGTAACAATTCTTGCAATGACTGGCGATTCAGCAACAACAGCTCCACTTCTCGCCTCCTTCGAAAATAGAACCCTGATGTGCGCTGATCCTATTCATTCGCAGCGCTGTGCCGACCTACGTTGCCGTTTTAGTGACCACACAGGTAGTCGCTTGGCGGTGAGCGCAGCGAGCCGTCCTTTCGGCATGGCTTTAGCCGACATGCCCGGGGCCAAAAGCCGCCGGGCTACATCAAGTTCAAGCCCGCTCAAGCGGGCTGCTTCACCCCAGCCCCCTTCAGGAGGCACCTCATCATGTAGCACGGAGCTTTGAGCTCCGTGTGCGCCCCGAAAAACAGCTTCATAGAACTGCGTAGTTTGACGCTGACAATTTTACCTCTTAGCTTTGCCTCGCCGCAAATCACGAAGCTCTTGGAAAAGCTTTCTCTCAGCCGGCGTTAGTTTATCAGGCAATTGTACGTTGACTGTAACCAGCAAGTCGCCGTGTTTCTTCGGATCATGCAGGTCCGGCATGCCCTTGCCGCGCAGTCGGAACACCTTACCATTATTAGTGCCCGGCGGGATAGAAAGCATAATCGGCTTTTCCATGGTGGGCACTTGCACCTCGCCGCCTAAAATGACGGTGTAGAGGTCTACCGGCACGCTGGTATGCAGGTTGTTGCCATGTCTGCTGAACCGAGGGTGAGGCCGCACCCGGATTTTCAGGTACAAATCGCCGGCAGGTCCTCCTGCCCTGCCCGGCACGCCTTCGCCGCGAATGCGCACTTTAGAGCCAGTTCTCACGCCAGGAGGGATATTGACCATAACGCTACTGCCATTAGCCCGGCGTAATTGCCGTGTAGTGCCCCGATAGGCCTCCTCCAACATAATCTCCACAGGTTGTTCGATATCGCGCCCTTTCACAGGGCGTTGAGCATAACGAACGCCACCGGGCCCCGGTCGGGCGCCCGACCGTGCCCCGGGTCGTGTTCCTCCCATATTGCCAAAAATTGTCTGGAAGAAATCAGAAAAGCCCCCGCTGCCACCAAACAGATCGCCAATATCGCCGATATTGCCGTATTCCACGTGCACGCCGCCCGGCCGGCCAGGTTGACCACTGGCCCATTGGCCCCAATCGAATCCGCCGGGGGCGCCACTCTGTTGATATTGTTTCCACTGGGCACCCAATGTGTCGTACTTCTTCCGCTTTTCAGTATCGGAGAGCACTTCATGCGCTTCGTTGATCTCTTTGAATTTCCTCTCCGCGTCCGGGCTTTTGTTCACATCAGGGTGATATTTGCGGGCTAAACGACGAAACGCCTGCTTAATTTCTTCTTGTGAGGCGGTGCGTTTGACCCCTAATATTTTATAATAGTCTTTATACTCCATTATCGTCGTTCTCCTTTATCCTTTGCCTTTTATAGTTTACCCCCATAATAGCTAAAACGCAATCAAAAATATATCGGAAATTTATCTGTTTTCTGTCTGAAATAGTGATCCGGCCGGCGTTAAGGCTGGTGCTGGGATGAGGAGAAGTTCATAGCGGAATCATCTATCGGAGCTTCTGAGGCGCAAAGCCTCGGTCTGTGTGTTAACAAGCCCCCCGAGGTGGGCTGGCATTGTTCCGAATTGTGGACTGTTTTTTCTCCGCGTTCTTACGTCTCCGCGTCGAAATTTGTGGCGTCTGGAAGTCACGCTGCTCAGCCGGCCACATCCATGATAATTTGGGCATATGCGTGTACTGCTTGTACGACATCGCTGAGATGGACATGTTCACGTACTGTATAAATTAGTTCCTCTTTGCCGGGCCCAAATCCCACCGTCGGGATGCCTCTTTCCCCCACCAAATACGTGCCGTCCGTGGAATAAGCCCAGGTGCGCAACTGTGGCCGGTATCCTAAAGCGCGTTCCACGCTGTGCATGACACGCCGCAAAAAAGGATCTTCTTTAGGGAGAAGCCAGGCTGGATAACTACTACGACCACCGGTCCTATAGCCGGTATAAGTCGTCATCTGGTATTCGTGCACTTTGATTTCCGCTCCTACCTGCTCGCGCAGCAACATGCCTTCCAGCTCAGAAATAGCCCGGGCTTCTGTTTCACCTATCGTCAAGCGGCGGTCTACGATCAACGTACAACGGTCCGGGATTGCGTTACGGCTGGGGGTGTGCACCATCAAATCAGTAACGGTAATGCCACCGGCACCTAAAACGGAATCAGAGGGCAAAGAGGTAGCTAATAACTCTATACCAAAAATGGCCCGGGCCGCCGCAGAAAGCGCGTTAACCCCCGTTTGCGGGCTCGCCGCATGTGCGGATTGCCCTTTCGTGGTAACATGCAACTCTAACCGCCCCCGATGGCCCCGATGAACCTGCAAATTCGTGGGATTGCCCAACAAGACCATATCCGGCTGCAAATTCGCGTCGGCTAACGCTGCTTGAATGCCTTTTCCTTCATGTTTACCCCCGTCCACGACAGCAATGAGATACAAATCACCTTTTATCTTCCCTAAAAGGCCTTGTTGTTGCAATAATGCCACGGCGTAGACCATAGCTGCTAAGCCGCTTTTGCAATTCGCGCTGCCCCAGCCGTAAATTTTGTCGTTGTTGATCGTGCCGGGAGAAAACATCTCATGTTGTGTGCCGCTTTCCAAGCCATTGCCGATGGCGTCCATGTGAGCATCGAAAACGAGAAACGGACCATGTCCTTGGCCTATGTGTCCTATGACATTTCCAGCAACATCTTGCCAAACTTGCAAAAATCCGGCAGCATGCATTTCGGTCATCAACCGTTTTGCCAGCGCACCTTCCTGCCCGGGCGGGGACGGAATGCGTATCAACTCTTGTAAGAATCCGATCAGTTTGTGCTCTTGTTGTCGAGTCAACTGCGACACGACTCGCCTCCATCTCTATCGATCAGAACATTTAGCGGCTGAATGCGCAGGAACCTCTGCGACATAAATCTCCATCAGTTCAATCTTGCGTCAGCCCGCGTCGACTTCGCAAAAGTTAGCACGCCTTAACGGCCGGCCGCAGGCCGTCTCAGCAGATTATCCCTTCAATATGCGCCTTCGCCCACAATCACCTTGGGGATCGTGCGCAGCAAAATAGAGATATCCAGCCCCACAGACCAATTCTCGGCGTAATAAATATCCAGCAAAACCATTTCGTCGAAAGTCAAATGGCTGCGCCCACTCACCTGCCAGAGACCGGTTAGGCCGGGAAGCACGTCCAGCCGTTTACGATGCCAATCGCTATACGCTTCCACCTCACGCGGCAGGGCAGGACGAGGTCCCACCAAGCTCATATTGCCCTGTATAACGTTGATCAATTGGGGCAGCTCATCCAAGCTCAACCGGCGCAAAATCTTGCCCACCCGTGTAATACGCGGGTCATCACGCATTTTGAAAAGGGGCCCATCCGCTTCGTTATAACGTTCTAAGTCCGGCAATTGTTCCTCAGCATCGTCGACCATGGAACGGAATTTCCAAACTGCGAAAGGTATTCCTCCTTTGCCGATACGCTCTTGGCGAAACAATGCCGGGCCGCGGCTATCCAATTTGATGGATAAAACAATAAGCAGCCACAACGGGGCCAGCAGAATAAGCATGAACATACCTAATAGCAAATCCATAGTTCTCTTGACCGTCAAATTCCAGCCGGCAATGCGTATTTCTTTCATGCCAATGATCGGTAGCCCGTTTAGTTGTTCAATCATAACATTTGTCAGGCGCAGTTGAAAGAAATCGGGCACGATATAAGCGCGTACCCCGGCGTGCTGGCTCTGGGCCAAGACGCGCATGATTTGGCGATGGTATTGCCACGGCAAAGTAATAATGACCGAATCGACTAAATTCGCATCAAGAATGCCAGGTAGACAGGCAATATCTCCCATACCCTGAAAAGGTCCGATGTGTTGGTTCCCTCGCTGCGGATTGTCGTCGATAAAGCCAACAATCTGATAGCCGAGATCCGGGGCTGCTAAAATATTGCGAATCACCGCCCGCCCCACCTCACCAGCGCCTACCACCACCACGCGTTCCACACCAATGCCGCGATGGCGCAAGTAGCGCAAATACAAGTCTAATAGTATTCGAAAAATCGTCAAAAAGAGAATAATGAGGAATGCTGCATAAAAGAAAATCAATCGAGAATAAACCAGGGGACGGAAGATGAAAACAATCACCATGCTCAACACGATGCCTGTCGTTGTGCCGTGTAGTATTACGCGAAAATTATCGGTAGCATGCCGCCCTCGTCGCGGTCGATAAGCGCCATCAGCATAATAACTGAGCATCAAAATGATAGTCAGCAAAAAGGCAAACGGGATGTAAGCGCTAAAATGCGAGTAATAGGCAGGATCCAAGGCGCGGAACCACTGATATTCATAGCGTATTTTATAGGAGAGAAAAAAAGCCAGGTTGATGAGCAAAATATCTCCCAATGCTGTCAACCAAGGCAAAGACGGTAAATACTTTGATGTAGGCGTTTGCGACGTCATCCCAAGATCTGCCTGTACACACCGATCGTCTCATGAACTGTGCGCACCCAGGTAAAAGAGAGGCTCTTCTGCCGCCCGGCGTGCGCTAAATGCGCCGCCAACTCACGATCGTCCAACAACTGTTGCAATCCGTCGGTCCAAGCATCGGCATCCCGTGGTGGGAGCAAAAGGCCTGCGTCGCCGACAACTTCCGGCAAAGCGGAAGCATCAGCCGCGACAACCGGCGTACCGCAAGCCATCGCTTCGGCTACTGGCAGCCCAAAGCCTTCATACAAGGACGGATAGGCGAAAAGCGTGGCAGCATTATACCAATAAGGAAGTTCCTCATCCGGCAAGAAGCCGGTAAAACGGACTACATTCCCCAGATTCAGCGTCGCCACCAAAGATAAAAGCGCTTTATATCCCCAACCTTGGGCGCCGGCAAGAATGAGCGGCACATCCTGCACGCCGCTCTGTTGTCGCCATTGTGCATATGCTTTAATCAACGTGGTCACATTTTTGCGCGGCTGCAACGTGCCCAAATAGAAAATGAAACGTGTCGGCAATCCTTTCTGCCGGCGCCACGTTTCGATTTCTGTTGCTGGCAACGGCTTGAAACGGTCGCTAATGCCGTTGTAAATAGCGTGAACACGTTCCTCCGGCACACCTAGTAATCGCACGACATCTTGCTTACTGCTTTCCGAAACTGTGATGATAGCGGCGGCCCGTTGCGCTGATTCTTGTGTGATCCAGCTTAAATAACGGCGTTTCCAGGGTGAAAAGGTCTCCGGGTAGCGCAGGAAACTCAGGTCGTGGATCGTGATGACCGTCGGCACTTTGGCGGCTACGGGTGCGGCGAAAGCCAAGCCGTGGTATAAGTCACCTTGCAGTTTCTGGATCACGTGGGTTTGCAAAGTTTGTTCCCATAGAATGCGTGGCACAGGATGACGGGTGATCTGAGGCGGGCGGTGCAGTAATATGCCCGGCGGGGGTTGATAAGCCGGATCACTGACGAATGCCCAGAAGAGCATACCTTTTGCCTCGTGACAAAAGGCTGGCAACAGCGCTAATAATGAGCGGCTGTAACCGCTTATGCCCGCGTTACGATATGTTTTCCCCGATGTCAACAAAAGTGCGTTGATAAAAACGCGCTTTCCGATTAATTTTTCGCGTACGTTTACCATAGTGTTCCCATTATAGCACAAAATTTGTGCGTCCAAAGATTCAGATGGGTCAAGCATTTGGCGGAGAAGGAAAAGTGGAAATTCGTGCCCCCGAGTGCGGCACCGCGGCGCTACAGCATTGCATTTCCCCGAGCGATAACACGCCGGTAGACCTCGCTAACCCGATGGGCGCTTGTTGATAATGCATAAACCTGCATGCGCTGCCGGCCATCGGTGCGCCGGCCAAAAGCCAGCGCCAACTTCAATTTGGCGGCTGTGTCTTCTGCCGAACGGTCGCAAATGTAGCAGCCTGCTGTATCCCCAATGACCGTCTTCGCATCTCCTAAATCACCGCTAACGATGGGCAGATTGCACGCCATGGCTTCTTTGATCACCATAGGCGAACCTTCGTAATCGGAAATCAGCACCAGCGCGTCGGCAGCATTCATATAAACAGGCACTTTCTCGTGGGGCTGCCCGCTGGCGATGAGTAGATTCACCCGCATGCCACCGTTCTGTAATATTTGTACGGCCTGCCGAATAACCGGCACCCGTTTGTCCGGGCGCATTTGCCCGGCAAACAACACATACTTATCATGAGGTGACAAACTCAGCCCCAGTGCCTCGCGCGCCGCTGTCTGCGCTAGAGGACGGAAACGTTGCAGGTTGATGCCCGGCGGAATCACCACCGCTGACGGCCAGGCCAATGTTTCTTGCACCCAGCGGCTAGTAACGATAACCGCAGCGGCATGGCGAGCTAACAAGCGGGAAAGGGGCGCCGTCAGACCAATTTTGACCTCGCTACCGTGGAAAGTTATCACGGACGGAAGCCGCCGCTGCGCCATCGCGATGAGCCCGGAAAGCGCGTAATGGGCATGGACTAGCTGGTAGGGCCTACCCTTCAATTGCCGCCAAAAAGGCGGGTAAGCGCGCAAATAGTTAGTCTTGCTGGCTTTGCCGTTGACAAAAAACACATCCACACCCACGCCTAAATCCCGTAATGCCTCGACTTCATCGCGAACAAAAGTGCCGAAATCGGGAGCGCCGGGGTGCGGGTATAAATTTGCCACCACTAGCACCCGTAGCGATGCTTCTTCCAGGTTGGGGTCGGCAAACAGTTGGATTACACTCATACTTTCTTCCTGGCAACGATGCGAAACGCGTTGGCCAGCCAGATAGTCAACCGCGTAGGCACTTTGTGCGTGAGCCAATTGTTGACTTTGGCAATTCTGTTGCTCCGGGAACCACCAAAATAGGCATAGGCCTGGACATCGAACCCGTAATACGCCATCTCGTCTCGCAATTTCAGCGGGTTGAAAAGGAGCGTTGCATACTGATTGGTCACCGGATCGATGGGACATGTACCGTGCTGATAAAAGTGTTGTGGCTTAGCGCCGGTATCCGTGAAATAGTGCACCACGGCCAAGGTCTCGCCTCTACTCAGTCCCGAAGTGCCCCGCGCTAAACTATCTACGACGTCCTGGTTCAAAAACGGGAAAGCCTCACTAATAATTTCCCGGCGCTGTTGCAAGAAAGACTTGGCGATGGGACGATGATGCCCGCTGCCTTCTCGACCGTTCTCGAGCATCGCCCATCGCCGCCGCATCCGTTTCACCTGCCATGGATTGGCACCGTTATGAGAATCCGCCACGATGAGCACGCCGCCGGGGCGCAACACGCGGCACGTCTCTTTGAAAAACCCGGTTATATCTCGGCAATGTGATATGGCGTCCATGGTAAGAATCACGTCGAAGCTATTATCTTCATATGGCATCGCGGCGGCATCACCCTGGCGGACGAAGACCGGCAGGTCCGCCGGGAAAATAGCGCGAAAAGCGTCGAATGTGTCCACATAATTTTGCTCGGGTTCCAAGCTATGCGCGGTTTTGGCGCCAGCTAAGGCGAGAAAAATGGATGGAAGGCCGAAATCAGCACCACAATCCAAGATATCCTGGCCGGCGATCGGCACCATGGCCAGAGCCAATAGCGATTCTACATGGCGCCTGTAACGGCGCAAAAAACGTTTTTTGCGCAAATGGCCAAATTGTTGCCATAGTTGCGGATCATACTGTTGGCGTCGTTCCGGTGCAAAAAGCTCGCCCATGAGCTGAGCTACATCGTATTGTTGCCCTTGCCACTGAAATGTTGTGCTTTTCATCTAAGCCCTTCCTGCGGCGTAACGTCTCTACGTCAGTTTTTTCTCACGGCACGAAATCCCCATTTTCCACACTCCGCTTTTCATTCTCCACACGCCAGGCTCTATTTCCCTGCCCCGCAATGATTTCGCGGTACATGGTCAAATGCTTGGCAGCGACAATATCAGGGTGAAAACGTTTGGCTGCTTCCTGCCGTGCTGCCGCGCCCCGGCGCAATGTTTCCGCCTGATTCGCTAACGCTTGTGTCATAGCTCGCCGCAAAGCTGTTTGATCTCCCCATGGCACAATCCAGCCAGTGCGTCCGTGTTCGATCATGTATCGATGGCCGCCCACATCATTGGCGATGACAGCACGACCAGACGCCATGGCTTCGGTGATGACGACAGGAGCCGTTTCCTGTTGGGAGTTTAACACAAAAACAGTAGCTTGGCGATACGCGCCCAATAACGCAGAACGATCCAGAGCCCCCAAGAAATGGATACGCCCTGCCAAACCTAATTGCTGCACCCGGGTCCGGCAGGCCTGGGCGTAGTTCGGGAAAGCATCCATTTCACCGGCGATGCGCAAATGTGCCGCCGGAAAATCTGATGCTATGCCAGCAAACGCGTCAATAAGCGGCAAGATCCCTTTGCGTGGAATGACCCTGGCCACGGTCAATAAGGCTCCCGGCTCTGCTTCCCCATCGGCAGCAAAGAAACACGGATCTACCGGATTTTCGATAGCGAACAGCCGCGCCCGTAGCCAGGGATAAGCCTGGGTCACGTATGGCGAAATAGCCACAACGTTCCGCGCCTGAGGCAACAACCAGCGCTCAAACCAACGATCGATTTCCCGCGCCACCCGCTTTTTCCTCCCCCAGACGGTATGCGCTTCAGCGAACATAACGCCATGGATGGTAACCACATGCGGCCATCGACTCCGGATCGCCGCGGCGGCGTAAAGATCAGAACCGTGCCCGTGGACGATATCCGGTTGGATGGTCGAGAGCAGAGCGTGCAACCGGTGCATTGCCAGCCCGTGCCAGGTCAAACGGCCAAAACGAGGCTGGGGCGCCACGTGTACAAACAAACGGCCAATCTGGCGGGTGGTCGGTACGGTAATATCGTTGCGCAGCGTCACCACATGCACTTCGACACCGTTCATGTGGCTGAGTGCTCCAGCCAAAAGCTGCGTCACAGCCTCCACGCCACCAACAACCGGGCCGTCTTGCACCGGGAAAAGTCCTAATATGGCTACGCGTAACGGTTTAGACATCGTCTTGTCTCTTCCCCCAAGCGATCATCTGCCGCCGTCTTGCCTCGGCTGCTTGGAGATAAGCGAAAAGGACGCCCAACAGATAGAAATAGACAATATTGCCGAATTGGTTAGGGCCGGTATCCAGCGTGGCGATAATGCTCATGTAAGCTAATGTGGCGGCCACGACAATGCCCCATAAAGCGCGTTCGCCCGGCAAATGCTGGTTGAACCAACGGCAGCCGGCGATGATTTTTCGCCAAAGGGTGATCCAGAAGCCTAACAACGGGAGAAAGCCCAACAACCCTGCCGAGAGCAGAATATCTAAATAGGTATCATGCGGCATGGGCATCCAGTGCGGCGCATATTGGTACCACAAGCCGGCGGCTAAGCTTCGATAGCCAAAATTGGCATAGCCAATACCCCAGAGGGGCGAGGAGAGAAAGTAGCCAATACCGATATCGAACGCTTTGCCACGATAGCCCACCGTTTCGCCTTGGGCCAGCCGTTCTTTGAACAACGCCGATCGACTGAGCGGGCCCCATAAGAGCAGCACACTAAGCCCAGCTAACGCCATAAAAGTGAAAAACGGCCGGCGAAAGCGCGGTTCAATGATGGACCAAACGACGAACACGATGAGCAATCCCATATAGCCGGCTCGCGTGTACAGCAGACCGACGGCCACACTCATCAAAACGATATATGTGCCGTAAAACCATTTTTGCCCGGCCCGAGTGGCTTGGAAATAACGATACAGAAAATAGGGCATAAGCACGTCTAAAATCGTAGCGTGGTAGGCGGGATCGCCCAACAAACCGGTCATACGGTGAAGGTGGGCGGTATACTGAGCAGCTCTTCCCCAGGGATAAAACCAGATTACCCCGGTAGTCTGTTCGTGCAGGACAAGCACGACAAGATAGCCAGCGATAAGGGGCAAAATGCTCAGTGCCCGGCGCAACTGTTCCCGGCTGTTCACATAGAAGCGCACCAGGAAGAAAAGCGAAAGGGGCAGAACCCAGATGTCGAAGAAGGATTGACCGGCCTCTATGAGGCCTTTAACCGAAAGTCGGATGGACAGGCCATAGCCGATGAGAAAGAGCAGCAGCCAGCCGGCCAGCCAGGTAAAGTGTGGCCAGGGGCGGCGGCCAGTAGCCCATTGCAAGAAAAGGATGAGCGCCAAAAGGACAAAGACTAACCGATTATAACCTAAATCCGGCACGCCAGCACCTAAGCTCAAATTCAGATGCCAGAATGGCGCAAAGGGTGAAACGACCATCCAGGTGAGCAGGCCGAGGAATGGATCCATTATGGTGAGCACGGCCTGGAAGAAAAGACCAATGGGCGAAAAAAGCCGCTCCGGATGGGGCTGCAAGGTGCCCCGGATCAGGAAGAAGGCGGCTGCGATGGCAATGCCGCTCTGGGCGCCGATGTTCAGCACGCCACGCCAAAGTCCTCCGGACTGTTTATGGGCAGCTACTGACATAATCCGTTCATCCTTGTCCCAGAATATCGGCGTAGACCGCTTCGACGCCGCGCACAGTTTGGGCAGCGCTGAAATGTTGCCGCACATGCTCTCGCCCCGCCTGCCCCAAAGCAACCGCTTGGGCCGGATAGGATAACAGCCGTTCAATGGCAGATGCCATGGCCATGGCATCTCCTGGCGGTACCAGTAGACCGGTTTGACCCGCTTGCACGATTTCAGGCACCGCCCCGGCGTCGGTGGCTATCACCGGCAACTGTGCGGCCATCCCTTCGATAAGCACCCGGCCGAACGGCTCCGGCTCCACCGAGGCGTGCACCAATAGATCCAGCGACGGTAACAAGCCCGGAATATCTTCCTGGTGTCCCAAGAAATGGATACGCTGAGCAATGCCGGAAGATTCGGCCAAATGGTGCAAAGTCTGTGCATAGCTTTCTGCGCCGACTTCCGGCTCGCCAACAATCCAAGCGTGAAAAGCTGGGTTTTTACGTGCAATTTGCGCCACGGCTTGCAAAAAAATGTGTTGTCCTTTCCATGGCACAATGCGCCCGACCAGGCCCGCCAAAGGCCCGTCCGGCGGTGTTTGCCACGCCTGCCGCAGTGCGGGATCGGCAACAGTGGAAAAATCCTCCACGTCCAAGCCGTTGTAGACAACGGTCAAACGCCTTTGCAACACGCCTAAGGTCGCCATCTGATCAGCAACGGCGCCGGAAATGCAAAGATAACGAGCGACGCTCTGGTCCAGCCAGCGATCAAAAATAGTCCAGCTATCCCAGCCGCGCACATGGCAGACCAATGGCAGCCGGTTCATTTTAGCAGCCCAAATAGCGCCTCGGTTAACAGTAAGCCGATCGTTGACATGTACTAGATCCGGCTGGACTTGGGCCATCACGCGTGCTAACCTTTTTGCCTGGGGATAAAAGCGGCGGGCAATACGTCCCATGAAGCCAATGCCGTGCCAAATGGGACGCAAAAATGTTTGCCGGCGCATGAAATCCCCTACATACCCTTGCCGAGCCCGATCTACGCTTGCACCGTATTGCACCGGCTGTCCCTGGCTGGAGGGAAAGTCGATGACCTCAACACCCAAATCGACAAACCGTTGCCGGCGCCGCTGCCCAGCCGCTAAAATCAACGTGGGGCGGTAATGATTGGGCAGCTTGCGGAGGAGATATTCTAAACTGGCCAACGATCCGGCCGCCCGGGGGGCCAGATCGACGTACAAAATGCGTTTCTCCATGATTTTACGGCTGTTTGCGTTGAACAGAACGGCGCCGCCAGGTACGATCGATGCCTTCCAAGAGAAAAGCGAGCAATAGACCAACCAGTAGAGAAGCCCCAAACGCAACGGTCAAGTACCGTCCCATTTGAGTCGGTGCACGCTGGGCCGGGGTTTTGTTGCCTTTGTCCAACCAGACTAAATAGCCGGCGTGCAGCGCCTGGTTCTCTTTGATCTTCGCTTCATTGAGCTTGTTGAGCAAGAAGCTGTATTGTTGACGGGCATTAGCCACGTTATCCGAGAGCGTTTGATATTGCCCTTCAATGCCCACCAATTCGGCCAACCGGCTACCTTGTTGGGTGGCCAGCAAATCATAGCGTTGTTGGGCGGCTTCCTGCCCGGCGACGAGCGCCTCTTGTTGGGACGCGTTGGTAAAATTGGATTGTGCTAAGCCACGATAAAAGTCAGCCGTGGCGGTTGCCTGCCGAGCTTCGGCCTCGCTGCTCATTTTGAGGGCTGATTCTGCTTGCTGGCGGTAACTTGCCGCCAATGCTTTGGCTTGATCCGCTTTGACGGTTGCCATTTGTTGGCTGTTACGGTAGGCCCGTATGGTGGCTTGCACAGCCTCGGCCTCCGCTTGCACTGAATTGATGTTGTAACGCAAACGAAAGGTTGTCAAGGCGGATTGGGCCGCCGCCAGACGCTTTTCCTGGGCGTGAACCTGCTCTTCGATGAACTGCCGGGACTGAATAACCGGCAGAGAGCGCTCCTGGCGAAATGCTTCCAACGCGTTGGCCACATGCGTGTCGACGACAGTGCGGGCCAAAGTCGCCGTTGGCTCATAGAAAATCACGACAACGTCAGCCTCATCCGGGATGGGCCACATTTCGTAATTGATGTCTGCCGGCGTTTTGTGCAAGTGTAAGTCTTTGATGGTCTTCCAGGCGACTGAGTTCTCCCGCAATGTCTTGATGAAAGCGTCCCGTGTGGCTCGGGCCGACTCGCTGGCCCCCACAGAACGGTAGGAGCCGTAAATCGCGACATTATCTGCCTGGGTAGGCAAAGCTTGCAAGCGCACGGTGGCCTGATACCGGGGGGGCTTACGAGCCTGATAATAATACACTCCGCCGACGGTTACGACGACCAAAAGGGTAATCAGCCACCAGCGCCGCCAAATGACGTTCAAATAAGCTTGTATGTCGTTCAAGTTTCTTTTGACCTCTTTCGAGACAGGCTCCATCTCTATTTTATTGAGACATGGGCACAAAAGTATAGCATAGCAAAACGTTTTCTCAAAAGCGTAGTTGCTAATAACCTCGGGCTATTGGTATAGCCAGTCGTGACTCATCCGAAAACAGGCTCACCGCGGAATACGCAACGTGCGCCGCGGTCAAATTAGTGTGATTTTAGCAACTATTTGCTTCCGAAACTGTAACTGCTCGTTTCTGATAAAACAGTGGCGCCGGCACGGGCCGGCGGCCGGCCTGTGCCGGCACGCAGACAGGCGCACCATAGCGGCTGAAAACGCCCCCTATCCCCCAACCTTGGGGGGAGCAACATGCCCCAGCCCTCCGAAAAAGGGTCTTGGCTACGCCGGATCTGGTTCGTTGCGGGCAGCACTCCCTCTCGCCACGCTGCGGTCTGCCGCTATCCTGTTGGCAACGAGCGCATAGCCCGTGTTGTCGTCGTGCGTTGGTATGCGCTTAATCGTGGCTAATCGTATGAGCCGGGTCTGATAACATGAATTTTCGTGTTGCTGGCGTAATATATTTGAGATCAGCGTTGATCAGCGTTCTATTTTCAAATGAAACAAAATTGCTGGTCGCAAGCAGCTTTGTTTGACCAACACAGACTGATAGCGTATAATTTTTTCATTCAGCTATACTGTCAAGTTCGCGTAAATTCGAGTTCTATAGACCATAAAGGCGTGGCAGTCGTGGACGTTTTCAGCAGGCAAGGTTTTTTATGTCAAGCTTGGTACAACAAACAAAAACCAAGTGGGCCAAAAGCATTCACGGGCAGGAAAATTGTAAGTTGTGGTAGAGCCAGGAAACTTAGCCAGAAACAAGGCAGTTCTTGGCTGTTTTTATTTTAAGTATAGGCTCTCTTGCAGGTGGGTGAGCGCATGCACTGGGATAAGGAAGCTAGTCAAGAGGTCGTTTATCTCAATGTGCTATGAAAAAGGGAGACTTAATTACTAATGAGGAAGGCTATTCGCTATGGGTGCAAATGATCTGGTAATTCGTATTGGTGGTGAATCGGGAGACGGTTACGTTAGCACCGGTGACATTTTAGGGCGCATTGCTGCCAGTTCCGGTTATGACGTTTATACTTTTCGAACTTTTCCTGCTGAGATTTTAGGTGGCCATGTCATGTTCCAATTGCGTATCGACGTGGAAAAAGTTACGTCACGCGGGGACATGTTGGATGTTTTAGTGGCGACCAATCAGGAAGGTTACGAAAAACATCACAAAGACTTACACGAAACTGGTCTAATTGTCTACGATAGCAACTCGGCCGAGATCCCCGCCGAGAACACGCGGGAGAAATTAGGTATCCCGGTGGTAGATATTGCCCGCAAGCTCAAGTATCCCCGCGGGAAAAATGCCGTGCTGTTAGGCGCTGTCGTGCAATTGATCGGCTTGGAAGTCGAAGAGGCAGAAACGATGATTATGCGTCGTTGGGGACGCAAGTCGGCAGCCATCGGTGAGCAAAATATCGCCGCCATGCGAGCTGGCATGGCCTACGCCGCTGAAAACTGGCCGACGGAGCGCCAATTCAGGTTGGAAAAGCCACATGATACAGAATCAGAACGGCTGGTCATAGACGGCAACCAGGCCATTTCTATGGGCGCCTTGGCTGCCGGCTGCCGGTTCTATGCCGGTTATCCTATCACGCCTGCTTCCAGTGTGATGGAGTTCATGGCCAAAGAATTGCCCAAATTCGGTGGCGTGATGATCCAGGCTGAAGATGAAATTGCGGCCATCAACATGGTTGTCGGCGGCTCTTTTGCTGGCAAACGCTCTATGACGGCTACCTCCGGCCCCGGCGTGGCTTTGATGTCCGAAACATTAGGCATGGCCTCCATGGCCGAAATTCCCCTCGTCCTGGTGGACGTGCAACGAGTCGGCCCCAGCACCGGCATGCCAACAAAAACGGATCAAGGCGATCTAAACCTGGCCATTTACGGCATGGCCGGCGAAGGCCCGAAAGTGGTTCTGGCTGCGGACAATGTGGAAGATTGTTTCTACGTGATGAGCGCAGCGTTCAATGCAGCCGAGCGGTTCCAATTGCCCGTTCTCGTGCTCAGCGATCAAGACCTTTCCAACCGCATTCAAACGGTACCGCTATTCGATATGAGCCGGATGCAGCAAATTCCTCGTGTGTTACCGGAAATCAAAGAAGGCGAGAAATATCTCCGTTACACTGTGACTGAAAACGGCATCTCGCCCATGAGCATTCCCGGCATGCCCGGCGGCAATTACACGGCGGAAAGCCTGGAACACAAGCCAATGGGTGCACCCAGTCACGAGCCGGATAACCGTATCACACAGATGAATAAACGTTTCCGCAAGATGGAAACTGTGGCCAAAGAAATGGCCGACTGGAACCTATTCAAATATCACGGTGAGCGCAAGCCGAATATTGCCATTTTAGGATGGGGAACGTCGGAAGGCGCCGTCACCGAGGCGGTCAGCCGTTGTCAGGCCAAAGGAATCAGCGTGGGTGCTTTCTACACGAATTTACTCCTACCGCTACCGGTGGATGTCATTGCTGAATTCGTGAAAGACGCTAAAGTCGTGTTTGTGCCCGAGTTGAACTATACGGGACAATACGCCAATTGGCTGCGGTCCCAAATGGGGTTAGAAAGTGTCGGTTATTACCGCTATGACGGATTACCGTTCACAGCCGGCGAAATTGAAGCAGAAATCGAGAAATTAGCCGCTTCCTAAAGCGGGGAAGGCATAAAAGGAGATCATCATGGCTGAACAAGCTAAACTAACACCTAACGATTATAAAAGTGGCGTCAAGCCGATTTGGTGCCCTGGTTGTGGCGATTATGCTGTCTTCAACGGCGTTTTGACCGCACTGTCCACATTGCAAATTCCGTTTCATCAAATTTCCATTGGCTCAGGGATCGGCTGCTCCGGGCGTTTCCCGGCTTTCGTGAAATCTTTCGGCTTCCACGGCGTACACGGCCGCGCTTTGCCGCTCTCCACCGGCATGAAAATGGCCAACCCGGACTTGACCGTTTTGACCGTCGGCGGCGATGGGGACGCATTCTCCATTGGCGGCGGTCACATTGCGCATGCCGCCCGCCGCAATGTCGATGTAACCTACATCGTCATGGATAACGAGATATATGGTTTGACCAAAGGGCAGCCTTCACCCACCAGCCCATTAGGTTTGGTGCGCAAAGCCTCGCCCTACGGCACAGTGGAACAGCCATTGAATCCGTTGCCCATGGTTTTAGCAACTAACGCTTCCTTCGTCGCCCGTGGCTTTTCTTCCCGGCCCAAGGATTTAGCTGCTTTAATTCAGAAGGGGATCGAGCACAAAGGCTTTTCTTTCATTCAGGTGATGAGCCCATGCGTTAGCTTCCACAATACCTACAAGCATTTCCGTTCCGTGACAAAGCCGCTACCGGAAGATCACGATTCATCCGATATGAATAGCGCTATGAAATACGCATTGGACCAAGAAACGGTTTGGTTGGGCATTTTCTTCGAGCGCCAGGCGCCATCTTACGACGAACTGCAGCGAGGCGTGCAGGAAAAGGTGCACAAAGAGGGCTACGACGTAGAAACACTGGTGCGAGGCTTCTTGCGCTAAGCGCTGATCAGCCAACAGGAGTGAACCGCGTCCTGTTTTGTTAGTCATTGGCGTTGCCCTCCAGCAATGTGCTGGGGGGCGATTTTTTGCCGGGGAGTTATCATAAGCCCGACAAGGTGGAGAAGTTCAACTTCTGTCAGAAGTTGAACTTCTCCACCGGAAAGTTTTCTTGACGCTTTGCGTCGGCTATTTTCAAGGGACAGCATGGAAGAACGAATACCGCCGTTGACGGACGCCATTGCTTGGCGTTGGCGACGGCTGGACAAAGTTACATCCACGCAGGATATTGTCCGGCGTGAGGCGGAAGCCGGCGCGGCAGCGGGGCTAATTTTGTGTGCTAATTGGCAATCCGCCGGCCGGGGGCGTTTGCAGCGCCGTTGGGAAAGCGCCCCCGGCGCCGCGCTGCTCTGTTCACTGTTGGTGCGGCCAATAGCGTTGCCCGCTCAGCAGGCCGCCCATTTGACCATGATCACAGCGTTAGCACTGGCGGATGCCGTTGCCGAGACGGCCGGCGTGCAGCCGGATATCAAATGGCCCAACGATCTATACCTGCAAGGACGCAAATTAGCCGGCATCCTGACAGAAACGCAGATAGACGCTAATAATGTGCAATGGGCAGTCATCGGCTTCGGGCTGAACTTGCGGCGCAGTTTTCCAGAAGGGCATCCCTTGGCCCGGCAGAGTATTGCTTTAGCCGAAGTCTGTGGGGCCGTGCCGGAACGAGAAACTTTGTTGCGGGCCGTCGTGTTGCATTTAGCCGCATCTTGTCGCCGCCGGCGCGCGGGCTGGTCTCCGCACAGAGCATGGCAGCAGCGATTGCTGACACTGGGCCGCGAGGTAACCGTCACAGCGGGGGCTAAACGATGGCACGGCACCGCCGTGGGAACGACCTCCGCCGGCGCGCTGCAACTGCGTCTGCAAAATGGGTCGTTACGAGAAATATGGGCAGGTGAGGTCACGCTAAGTGCCTCGATAGGAGATTAAACCAGCCGCTATTTGTCTCCGCCACGGGCAATATTTGACAGGCACGCTGCCTTATCATAGGATTGTGGATGAAATGCTATAGTGTTACGGTAATGTAATTTTCAAGAGAGTAAAGGGGTAAGAAGTTAATGATTGGTGTTCATAATTTACGTAAAGGTGTAACTTTTGAATTAGACGGCGAGTTATATCGTGTCATGGATTTTCACCACCACAAACCAGGACGGGGCACGGCGGTTATCCGCACACGGCTGCGCAATTTGCGCACTGGCGCAACGATTGATCGCACATTTACCTCTGGCGGCAAAGTACAAGACATCCGCCTCGACCATGCCACCGTGCAATATCTCTATAATGATGGCCAGATGTACTATTTCATGGACTCGGAAACATTCGAACAGGTGGCTTTGCCGGCAAATGTGCTGGGCGACATGGTCAATTATTTGGTAGATAGCATTAACGTCGAGCTGGAAACGTATAACCACGAGCCAATTAGCATTGAACTACCAACAACGGTGGATATGAAAGTAATCAAAACAGATCCGGGCTGGGCCGGTGATACAGCGCAAAATGCCACCAAAGCATGTGTCGTGGAAACTGGATTGACCATACAAGTACCTTTATTTGTCAACGAAAACGATGTCATTCGGGTAGATTCGCGCACGGGCACTTATGTGACACGGGTTTAGGGACCTTTGCGGGTAACGAGATAGCAAGTTTTTTTGACGACGTGCTAATTCTATGTGGGTAGTGCTTGCAAGGGTACCCTTTCTCTGTGTATAATGTTCTTTCACGCGTTAAGCGGATACGTAGACACGGCGATTTATTTACAGCCGGCTTAAGCGAGGAGAAACGGTCGTTATTGAGGAAATTGTCACAAGCCCGCCACAGCGGCTGAAAAACTGCGGCTGGTGTAAGCCTTTAGGTGGGTTGGTGAGTCTATTACCGACTAAAGCTTCGATTCCGGTACGGCGGCGGGGTACGTCAAGGTAGCGTCTGTTGCCAAGAGGCGACTCAACACCAGCCCCCTTTCTGGTGGCTTCTTGGCGACGTAGCACGGGCCTTTGACCTCCGTGCGCTTGGGCAGGGAACGCCGTCGATTAAAGTTCAACTTTTTGAAAAAGTTGAACTTCTTAAAGGAGACCTGATTTTGAAGGGACTGTTTCCGTATTGCCTGCGTAATATATTTGAGATCAGCGTTAATCAGCGTTCTATTTTCAAGGGAGTTATCATGGGCCTGCGGCACACCACAGCGGATGAAAACCTATGGCTGGACTCGAGCCTTTAGGCGGTTTTGTAGCGTTACCCCCGGCTAAAGCCTCGAGTCCGGCGCAATGGGAGCTATTTTCAGGGGAGAATCTGTTACTAATTTCTTGACCATTGTTTTTTATCTGCGTGCGCAGCCTGCGTTGATCTGCGTCCCATTTTTATTTTCAGAGGAGGTTTTGAGATTGACAACATATCTTTATATCATTCAAATGATCTTAGCCGTTGCTTTAATCATCATCGTCATGGTAGGATCGAAAGGTTCCGGTGTAGGTAGTGTATTCGGTGGCGATTCGGCCGTTTATAACACCCGTCGCGGGGTAGACAAGCTTTTGTTTCAAATCACCATTGGTCTCTCTTTCGTTTTCTTCCTGATATCGCTGCTCTCGGTGATGATCGGCGGCTAATTTGGTCTTATCGCGGTGAAACGACATCTTTATTGGCAAACGCTTGTTGCATTGGTGGGCATCGTGTTAGTCGTCGGTGTTTTGGGTACGGCTTCTCACCGTTATACGACCACGGTCATTGCTGAAAACGGCGGGGTCTTCCGAGAAGGCATGACCGGTGCACCACACTATCTGAATCCGCTCTTGTCGGCATTCAACCAGACAGATCAAGACTTAACACCCCTAATTTTCGATGGTTTGGTCAAAGTCGACGTGCGCGGCGTGTACCATCCCGACTTAGCTAAAAAATGGTGGATCGATACCACCGGCATGACCTATACCGTTGCGCTGCGACCGGACGTGCGTTGGCACGACGGCCAGCTCTTTACCGCCGATGATGTTCTGTACACGATCCAGGTCATGCAGTCACCGAATTTCCCCGGTTTACCAAGTTTGCACGATTTTTGGAGCAATGTCCGGGTCAAGAAGATCACGGACTATGTGGTTCAATTTCGACTGGCAGAGCCGCTCTCTTCTTTCTTAGATGCGTTGACCATTGGCATTCTGCCGGCCCATCTCTGGAAAAACATTCCGGTTGACGTGCTTGATAAGTCCGATTTGAATCTCAACCCGGTTGGGACCGGTCCTTTCAAATTCCAGGCACTCTATCGAGATCACTTAGCTTTAGTACCCAATCCTTTTCAGCACGGCGGGCAACCTTATTTACAAAGCGTGGATTTTTACTTCTATCCGAACCCATTCGCTATGTTGAACGCTTATCAAAAGGGCAACTTGGATGGAATGTCCGATATCCCGCCCGATTTACTTCCAGAAGCTAAACAGCTTGACGATTTGCAACTTTTCTTCGGTGCCCGACCTGCTTATGTGGCCATTCTCCTGAATTTGCAAAATGCTGATGTGCCTTATTTGCAGGATGTGCGAGTGCGCCGGGCGTTGCTTATGGCCATCGACCGGCAAAAACTCATCGATAAGGTACTGAACGGTGCCGGCGTGATCGCAGAAACGCCTTTCCTGCCCGATAGCTGGGCTTACACAAACGACATTCATCATTACACTTACGACCCAGGCGCAGCAAAGCAGTTGCTCACCGCCGCCGGCTGGCAACGGCAGGGCGATAGTTTTCGCAGCAAGGCAGGGAAACCGTTGACTTTGACCCTTTATTGCGACGACAGGTCGGTTCACATTGCGCTCGGCCAAGCTATCGTGCAGGCATGGCGAGCCATTGGGGTCGACGCTCAGTTGAAAACAGCCTCCTTTGCCGACATTGTGAATGACCAGTTACGGCCACATAAATTCCAGGCTGCATTAGTCCGTTGGGATTTGCATGGAGATCCTGATCCTTATCCTTTGTGGCATTCAACGCAAATGGAACACGGGCAAAATTACGGCGGTTGGCAAAATCGCCATGCTGATGAGGCGATGGAACAAGGCCGACGAGCTATCACGATGACTGATCGCATCACGGCCTATCATGCATTCCAACAGATTTTTGCCGATCAGGTGCCGGCGCTGTTGTTATACGCTTCCATGTTCACCTGCGGTGTGCGTGACAATATACACGGCGTGCGCATGGGCAGTGTGACCCGCCCGGCCGATTGTTTTCGCTATTTCTCGGCATGGTACATAGCCGAGAAGCGTGTACCCGTTTATCCGGCAGCCGACCAGCCATGAACACGGTAACATTGGTGAGACGTTCAACTTCTCAAAGAAGTTGAACGTCTTCACCGGAAAGCTCCGTGCTACGTTAATGGGAAGCCCCCTTCAGGGGGCTGAAGTCACGCAGCCCGCTTCAGCGGGCTTGGACTTGCTGTAGCCCGGCGGCTTTAGCCCCGGGCAGGTTTGCGGTGCGGCTTCAATTGCGGTTGTGATCAGCGGCAATGAATTAGGTGCCCCTGATGCGGCAGATTTAATCCTGAGACGGCAGGTCACGGACCTGCCTGGAACGCGGCAAAAAGCTTTTTTGACGCTCGGCGTCTTTGCGGCTCAGCGTCGGCTATTTGCAAAGGGAGTCATAGAACGTTATGCAAAATATTGATCTTGTCCGTATCATCCGGCGCCGCCGGGGACGTCGTGTCCGGCACCAATCCATTAGCGTGCCCGGCTGGACATGGCGCCTGACCATTGCCAATATTGCCGTGGTCATAGCAGTTGTTGTTTCGCTGCTCATGGTCAGCGGCGGCACGGCGACGGCCGTTTATTTGCATTTTGCCCGCCAATTGCCGGACCCAAGCGCTATCGAAACCAAACAAGAGAAATTCGAGACGGTTCGTATTTACGACCGAACGGGCAAACATCTCCTTTACGAAGCCATCGATCCCCGACCTTACCGCGGTGATCGCACCTATGAACCACTGCGCGACATTTCACCCTGGCTACAAAAGGCAACTATCGCGTTAGAAGACCGCAGCTTTTATACCAATCCCGGCGTTAATGTGCGCGGCATCGCACGCGCTTTTTTTGCTAATTTACAGGGCCAATCCGTACAGGGCGGTAGTTCTATCACCCAGCAACTCATCAAAAGCGTTCTCTTCAGCTATCACGAGCGCGTGTCTCGCAGCTTTACCCGCAAAATCAAAGAAGTCATCATGGCGGTGGAAATCACACGCCGCTATCCCAAGAACAAAATCTTGGAATGGTATCTGAACTATAACTTTTACGGCAATGCAGCTTATGGTATCGAAGCAGCGTCTCGCATTTATTTCGACAAGCCGGCTAAGGACTTAGACCTGGCGGAAGCAGCCATGTTAGCCCATTTGCCGCAATACCCGGCGCTGAATCCCATCAATAACCCGATCGATGCCAAACGCCGCCAGAAAAAAGTCTTGCAGGCTATGGTGAGTGCCGGCTACATCACGCAGGCACAAGCTGATGCGGCGTTTGCCGAGCCGTTGGATGTACGTAAGTCCGCTGCCGAACGGTATCATATCAATGATGCCCCACATTTCGCCCTGTACGTGCTCCACGAATTAGACCATCGCTACAACACGCCCCAAGATCCTTTCCGTATTTGGAAGGAAGGGCTTGTGGTTTACACAACACTGGATTACGATTTGCAAAAACAGGCCGAGAAAATTGCCCGCGAGCACATTAAAGCGCTGGAAGCGGATAAAAAGGTAGACCGCAACGCACACAATGCAGCGGTTGTCGTCCTACGTCCCTCCACCGGTGAGGTCTTAGCCATGGTTGGCAGCTTAGACTTCTACAACAACGCCATCAACGGCCAGGTGAACATGGTCACGGCGAACCGGCAGCCCGGCTCCAGCTTCAAGCCGTTCACGTACATGACCGGCTTTGCGGGGAAATTCTCGCCGGCATCTATGGTTTTGGACGTCCGGACTGTCTTCCCAGACCCGCAGACCGGCGTTTATGTGCCGGAAAACTACTCTCGCACTTATCATGGCCCACAGAGCTTGCGCCAGGCCTTGCAACGGTCGCTCAATATCCCCGCGGTCTGGCTCATGAGCCAGGTCGGCGTGCGCAATGTACTGAAAACAGCCCATAAAATGGGCATCACGACGCTGAACCAGGATTATTATGGCCTCAGTTTGACGCTGGGCGGCGGCGAGGTCAAATTGATTGATATGGCTTACGCTTTTGGTGTCATGGCGAATAACGGCTACATGGCCGGCAAACCGGTGCCAGTGGACCAACAGCGCCTTGGTTACCGTGTTCTCAATCCTGTTTCCATTCTATTAGTCAAAGATAAAGACGGCAAAGTGATCGATCAGTTCACCAAACCGGAGATTACCCAGGTCATCACGCCGCAACTGGCCTATATGATGAACAATGTTTTGTCCGACCCTAAGCCGCGGCCTATGACATTTGGCCGATTCGCCAAATATCTACAATTGCCGGATGGCCGGCCGGTGGCCGCCAAAACCGGCACAACCAACGATTTCCGCGATGCGTGGACCATCGGCTACACGCCCCAGATCGTCACCGGCGTCTGGGTCGGCAATGCCAACAACGATGCCATGAATCATATCTCCGGCGCGGTGGGTGCAGCGCCTATTTGGCAGGATGTAATGAAGTACGCATTGCGTGATACCAAACCGATGAGCTTCACCGAGCCGCCGGGCATTGTGCACATGGATATATGCTGGCCTTCCGGCCTATTAGTAACCGATGCCTGTAAACAAGTTCACGCGGTGCAAAAAGACATTTTTCTGCCCAAGAATGTGCCCACGAAACCGGATAATGTTTGGCAAGTGTTCCGCATCAACCGACAGAACGGTAAATTGGCGACGCCATATACGCCACCGGAGCTGATCGACGAGAAAATATTCGAGATCCTTCCACCTCATGCGGATGACTGGATCCGCCAGGCACACGTTCCGCAGCCACCGAGGCAGTACGATGATACCTACGCAAATGTCGTGCTCAATGGCGACACGGTGATCGCTCAGCCCCGGCCCTACGCTTATGTGCATGAAATGGTGGAGATACGCGGCAACGCTCGCGCCGGCCGTGGTTATCATATTTTATTAGGCCAGGGCCTCGCACCGAAGACATGGCAACAGATTGGCCCAGACCATTGGAACCACGTCAGCAACAACGTGTTAGAATACCTGGATACCCGCACTTTCCCGGATGGCGTTTATACTTTACGCTTAGCTGTTTTGAATGGCAGCGGCGAAGTCAATGATATTCCCATCGTAATCGATAATACGCCCCCCAAAGTGGAAATCACCTCACCCACTTACGACGAACTTTTCGTCAAAGAAGATGACGAGTGGGTCATGGTGCAAGTGAATGCCACCGATCAATGGGCAATGGACAAGGTAATCTTTTCCATTGATGGCACCGATTTTGCCACCAGCACGGTGCCGCCGTACAACCAGCGCTGGAACATTGTCATTTCCGATACAAAAGTGTACACAGAGACCCGCTGGCTGACCGTCAAAGCTTTCGACAAAGCCGGCAATGAAACGGATAGCGATCCGTTACCCATTCGCGTTATTTCCAAGAAGAAAAAATTGCCGGCTGAGGGGGGAGCTGGGAGTAATCCCAGCGGAACCCGGCTACCAGTCGGCCCCATTTGGTCCTATCGCCGACCACAACAGCAACCAGTAGCTACCCTGCCAGGCGCCCGTCCGCCCGAGCTGTGGGCTGAGGGCCAGGCCCGAGAGCGTCAAGGGCCAAGAAAGACATGATAATATGCGTTTACCTTTAATTTTACTGACCAACGATGACGGCGTGGACGCGCCGGGATTGCTGGCGCTCCGCCAGGCGCTTGTCGATATCGCCGAAGTGGTTGTTTTTGCGCCCAGCCACAATTGGTCCGCGGCCGGACACACGAAAACGATGCATAAGCCGATGCGGGCTTATCCGGTCACGCTGGCCGATGGCTCGCCGGCTACGGCGACCACCGGCGCGCCTTCGGATTGTGTGGCGTTGGCGCTGCTGGGATTATTGGACCGCAAGCCGGATTTGGTCATTTCCGGCATCAACCTGGGCGCTAATTTAGGTTTCGATATTACATATTCCGGCACAGTGGCCGGTGCCATGGAAGGGGTCGTGGCCGGCATTCCCGGCATCGCTTGTTCCCAGGAATTCGACAAAGACAGCACTCGGCCCGATTTTGGGTTGGCCGCGCAAGCGTGCCGTGAGGTGATTCATCGTGTATTGTTACACGGATTGCCCGACAAGATTTTTCTGAACGTTAATGTTCCATTGCACTCGGCTATCCAGCCACGCATCCGCATTAGCCGCTTGGGGAAACGGGTCTACCGGGACAAATTAATCGTCCGGGAAGACCCGCGTGGGCAGCCTTACTATTGGATCGGCGGTGAAGCGCCCACCGGTGTTTATCAATCGGGAACCGATGTCGCTATTCTACAGGAAGGTGATATTTCCGTAACCCCCCTTTCTTTGGACCTGACGGCTATGGAACTCATGGATGTGCTGAAAAGTTGGCGCTGGAAACGAAATCTATCTAGTATCAAAAATCATTGACGGTATATGGAGGCCTACACGTGCACAGATCGGCTGCTGGGGTGATTTTGCCCGCTGCTAAAACGGATGTAGCCCAAGAAGGATTATTGCTGGCTTTTGGGAGCTTCGTCGCCGGCATACTAATATTAATGCTTGTGATCAAGCGTCCGTGGGGTATCGTTTCTTACCTCTTACTGCTGATCGCCATTCTCGTTACGGCTGTGGCCGCACGCTTGGCATACCGCAGTTACGCACTGATGCGGTTGCGGTATCAAATCAATCGCGATGCGGTTTTCATTTATTGGGGGTGGAGCCGGTACACACTGCCGCTACCGAACATCGAGGGCATCAGAGCACAGCGCACGCCAGAAATAGAGCCACCGCTTTCCCGCTGGCAGGCTATTTGGCGTTGGCCGGCGGCGTTTGTCGGTCGTACCTTAACGGCAAACGGCCCTGTGTTCGTTTTAGCCAGCCAGCCCACGCCCCAGCAGTTGCTCCTGGAAGTGAATCGGGGCATACCTTGCGCCCTTTCCCCGGCCGATCCGGAAGCATTCCTGCAAACACTGTCCATTCGCCATCACCTGGGCCCTAATCGGCGCCTGGAAGCCGGGTTCTCAGCGCCGGTTTTATGGCGGGCGCCTTTGCTGCACGACCGCTTAGCGCTCTCTCTCCTTCTGACCGGATGGCTGCTACTTTTTGGATTACTAACCTACTTGACCTGGCATTGGCCGGCAGCGCAGTGGAGCCAGGAGCAGAGAGCACTATTGCTAATAGCGGCTATCATTTCGTTGGTGAATAGTGTGGCCGGTCTTTTGCTCTACGCGTTACAACGTTGGGAAAGTTATTTACTCTGGAGCGCCACTGTGCTAATCAACGGCATTGCGTTCATGGCACTCTTTTTAATTCCGGGCTAAAATGTGGCGCTCTCCGTGGTGCGTGGGTGCGTTCATCAGCAGTTGCATCGTAAGTGCGGCGTACTGGCGGCGTGATCTTTCCCTTAGCGGCCTGTTCGCAGCGTTCCTTTTGGGATTATTCGTTTATGTCGCCGGCGGCGTCGTGTGGAGCATTGTTTTGGTCGCATTCTTCCTTTCCGCCTCGGCGCTCTCACATGTGCAAACGGCCAACAAACGGAGCGTGATGATCGCATTTGCCAAAGGCGGGCAGCGGGATGCGGCACAGGTATTAGCTAACGGTAGTATCGCACTGTTAGCGGCATTGTTTGTGCTCTGGTCAGGCCGGTGCGGTCTGGGCAGCAACACAGCCTGGCTAATTTTCTTGGCTTCTCTTGCCGGGGCCACAGCGGACACCTGGGCCACAGAAATTGGCACGCTTCGGCCGGGAGAGCCCCGTTTGTTGACGACCTTGCAATCCGTGCCGGCCGGTCGTTCCGGCGGCGTGACCTGGCTGGGCTCGCTTGCGGCGCTCGGCGGAGCAAGCTTCATCACTTTGACGGCGTGGGGCGCACTGCTATTGTGGCCGGGGCCGTGGCGATTTTCCGCCGAGCTGGCTATATGGGGCATTCTCGCCGGCCTGGTCGGCTCCTTTGTGGATAGTCTCCTCGGCGCCACCCTGCAAGCCCAGTATTTCTGCCCCCGTTGCGCAAAAATCACCGAAGCCCGCGTGCATCATTGCGGCACGCCGACCATTTACCGGAGCGGTTGGCGCTGGCTGAACAACGATTGGGTGAACTTCTTCAGTCTGTGTGCCGCTGCCGTCGTGGTCATCTTCGGCTCCCTGCTTTTCTGAGAAGACATCATGAGACTACGGCCTGCCTTGTGCGCTGCGCGCGGACAGGCACACCATAGCGGATGAAAGTCGGCCGATAGCCGGTAGGCGTTCGCCGTTAGCAAATATATAAGCGGACGTTGCTGGAGCATTAATCGTGGGGAGCTGAAGCCGCACCGAAAGTGCCTGCAGCCAGGCGACCACCTACGTGGTCGCGACGACGCCAACGCACAAGAGCGAGACATTCAACTTCTGAGAGAAATTGAATGTCTGCACTGCGGTTGAAACCGCGGCACAGGAAACCGGCAAAGCAGTTCGCCCGTGCGTAGTGCAGTTTTGGCTGCTGGCAGCTGGAGCTTAGCCTTTTGGCAGCCTGGAAGCGTCGACACCGGCTAAAGCCTCGACTCCAGTGCTGGGGAAAGTGTCGCACTTTTTTCGCGACGACATCTTCGGGATCGTTTTTTGACCGTTGTTTTTTTATCTGCGTGCGCAGCCTGCGTTTATCTGCGTCCCATTTCATTTTCAAGGGAGGGCGGTGGCCGTCATCCCGTGCCAGGAACTGCGAGAGAGCGTGTTTAAGCAAGTACGGTAGAGACATAGCAAATAATCATCCAATGTGGTAAAATATAGGTGATAATTCATAAAGATTTTGCTGAACGACGAGTCCGAATCAACAGTATTGATCGCTCGTTCGATCTGGAATTTCGGAGTAAACAAACACACCAGGCGCGTTTTGACGTAGCCTGGACATTGGCCACTCATGCAAACAGGGTCAAGGGGTTAGCTGTTCGTCAACTCCGACTTCACCAACCCATTGAGGTTTTTCGACGTTTACAGCGTTAAATACCTTGTGATCGTGAGTATATTATTCAAGGAGTCAAGTCATGCCTTCAACAGCCATCGCGACGGTGGAGAGGATGTTAGAGCCTTTGCCGGAAGAAGCGCAAGAGCGAGTCGTAGAACACCTGCGAGAGTATATTTTAGACCTGGAGGATGAACTTCTGTGGGACGATCAATTCAGAAGCACGCAGGACAAGCTTATCATGGCAGCCCGCCGTGCCAAGAAAGAGATTGCTGCTGGCAAAGCGGAACCCATGGACTTTGAACGACTATGAAGTCGGCCACGTTACCCTCCTTCTGGGAAGCCTATGCCTCCCTTGGCGAAGACGTCAGACGCCAGGCGAGGAAAGCCTTCGATTTATGGATTCAGAACCCATTTCTCATCCATCTCTGCACTTCAAGTGCATCAATTGCGAGGAAGATATTTGGTCTGTCCGGATAACCCGACAATATCGTGCAGTAGGTGTCTGAGAAGTAGGTGTCTGAGAAGGAGATGTCGTCACCTGGTTTTGGATTGGTCACCATGACCATTACCAACGCTTCTTTTCGTGATCGAGTCCGTTTATCGCTCCGAAATGTCAAAGACAAGCCATCGCACTTGCCGCTGTTCTCGTATTTAGGCCAGTTTGTCATCCAGACCCATGGTTTCGTCGCCGAGAAGGAACATGGTAAGATGGGCCCAGCAGCCAGCAGCAGCCGGGTTATGATCCTGGATTCTTTGTCAAACTCGAGAAACTGGAACATGCCATGTCAGACAAGTATCCGTACTATCTCTTGGCACGTCATTTTCAGATCGTTGCAACTAAGCCTGGAAATGATGTAGGTCTTTAGGCAACACAATCAATGGTCAATGTCATGTCAAACTGAATTAGGCCGCCGCTGGCGAGAAAGTGAACATTGCAAATGACTTCTATCTCTGAGAATCAGAAAGCTCGAATAATTTCTTTGCTCCAGGAAAGGCAACTCGGCCGCGAAGAGATCGCAGCGAAAGTCGGCGTTTCTCCCGGAACGGTCAGCGCAATCAAGGCGCATGTGACGATGGGTACTTACGGGACGGCCTCTAATCCCGAAACAGAAACCGACGAGCTTATCGATGCTGCCGAAACAACATTTGGACTTGAACGTGATTTACAGCTTGCGTTGCGATCGAACATCCAGCAACTCGAAGATGGGCTCACTATCATTGATGGTGGCAAGGAATGCGTTACCGACGCAGGCAGAATCGATATTCTTGCCCGAGCCCTAGATGATTCGATTGTTGTGATTGAATTGAAGGCGGGGATGGCTTCCCCGGCAGCTTTGACCCAACTCTTAGCCTATATGGGAACCATCAACGAGCAGGGCAAGGCAGTGCGAGGAGTTTTAGTAGCAGGCGACTTTCATCCACGCGTTGTATTCGCGGTGAGAGCTGTGCCCCGTGTGAGGTTGTACCGATATCGTTTCAAATTCAATTTTGAGTCAGTGGAGTAAGTTCCAGGCTACAAGAGATCTCATTACAGCTGCTTCCGCTCGACCGCGATTGCACTGGCATTCAAGCAGCCGTCCGAACCTGATCACAAGCTCGCCCACCGCCAAACCTATTAAGGACATAAGACAGAGAGAAAAAGTGAAAACACTCATCGTCATGCCGCTGCCGGAAGAAATGGCACCATTCATGGAGCTTTGTGCGGCTAAGTCCATTCGGTTAGAGGCTGCTACGATAGGAAAACTTGATGTAACACACTGTCCAGATTTAGACCTGACGGTGGCTAACGGCGGTCTCGGCAAAACGCAGTTCGCGATACAGGTGCAGCACTTGCTGGATTTTTCTCCAGATTTCGATCTGGTTATTTGTGCAGGGGCGGCCGGGGCGTTAGATGATCCTCTCACCATCGGGGATGTGGTGATCGCAACGGAGACAGTGGAATACGACATTTACAACGGATTCGCAACACCGTTGCTGCCCCGGTACCCCAGCGACGAAAGCGTTCGTAACTCGTTTAGAGAAATACCGTTTGGAGAAAATGCTTTTCGGGTGCATTTTGGGCCCATTGCCAGCGGGGACGAGGATATTGTCGGTATCGAGCGAAAAAAGGAGATTCAAAGAAAAACAGGTGGGCTGGCGGTAGCCTGGGAAGGGGCCGGAGGTGCCCGTGCTTGCCAGTTCAACCGGGTACCCTACCTGGAAATTCGAGGTGTGACGGACGATGCCGATGGAACTGCTTTGACGGATTTCAAGAAGAATCTGCCGGCAGCCATGCGTAATGTAGCGGCGGTGATTTTAGCCTGGGCTGAGAGACAGAAGGCGGCATCATCATAGCCTGCAGCCACCACAGCGGATGCAACTGCATCCAAAGGAGCAACAGATGACCAACAAAGATGACGATTTCAGGATAGAACGGGATTCCACGGGCGAAATCGCTGGGCCGGGCGGCGCACTTTATGGCGCCGAGACCTAACGCTCTGTAGAGCTCAGCGGTTAGTTGAAGCGGGTGGTGGCGTCGTTGCGAAAAATCGCCCAGGATTTGTGCTGGATGAACTCAGTGCCCGTTTCCGGCCTGGCCGAGATCCAGTTGCCGGCGTTGCAGCCCGGTTCGTCCATCATGCCGGGCAAAATCAACCCGGTCATCCCGGAAGCGGTCATTCAGGGGACAACGCAAGTCATGGGGCAAGACCTGATCGTGACGGTGAGCGGGGCCATGGGCAATTTTCAACTCAATGTCATGTTGTCCGTCATAGCAAATGGCGATTGTTCTACTATAATTGATCTACATTGCAATTACCGGCAGTGACGCGAACAAGTATCAAAAGGTCTGAGTTATCACTGTTTCTCATTGAGCAGTCAAATGCCAGGGACTCCCCTGGGCCACAGCATTCAGTTGATTTCATGAAGGAGGGAAGTATGAACGTACCCAATTTGACCGAACACTTTTTGGAGTTGATCCGGCGTTCTTCCACCGACTTGCCGGCGGACGTCGAAGCCGCTTTGCGACGGGGCCGGGATCAGGAAGAAGAGGGATCGGCGGCGCAGGCGGCATTAGACACCATTTTGCAGAACGTGCAAATGGCGCGCGAGCTCTCCACGCCGATCTGCCAAGATACTGGCACGCCTATTTTTTACGTCTGGTATCCCACAGGCTGGAGCACCCTGCCGTTGAAAGCCCAGTTATTAGAAGCTACGCAGCAGGCCACGCGGAAATACTATTTGCGCCCCAATGCAGTGGATTCGCTAACGGGCCGAAATTCCGGTGACAACACTGGCATTGATTTTCCCACGATGCATTTCATCGAGTGGGAAGCAGATTACTTACAGGTCAAATTGGTGCAAAAAGGTGGCGGCAGCGAGAATGTTTCCCGGCAATACACCATTCCCAGCGCCGAATTCGCAGCCAGCCGTGACCTGAAAGGGGTGCGCAAAGCGATTTTGGATGTTGTTTGGCGAGCACAAGGAAAAGGTTGTGCACCGGCAGCCGCCATTGGCGTGGGCATCGGCGGCGACCGCGCTTCTGGCATGATGAAAGCCAAAGAACAACTTTTCCGCAAGCTGGATGATATCAACCCAGTGCCGGAACTGGCCCAATTCGAGCAAGAAATGTACGAAGAACTGAATCAACTGGGCATTGGCCCCATGGGTTTCGGCGGCAAAACCACCGTTTTGGGCGTGAAAGTGGGCACAGCACACCGTTTGCCGGCGTGTTATTTCGTTTCTATTGCCTACATGTGCTGGGCAGACCGGCGTCGGACACTGACCTATCGTGACGGTCAGGTTACCATCGAATAAGGAGGGGCAAAATGGCTGTTTACAAACTGACTGTGCCGATTAGTGAAGAACAAATTCGTGCCCTCAAAGTGGGGGACCAGGTGCTGCTGAGCGGTGTTATTACCACCGGCCGTGATGCTGCACACAAATATATGATCGAGAATTTCATTCATAGCGACGCCGTACCGCCGGAAGAAGAAGCGCTCTATCACCGCCTGCAAGAGATATTGCACGAGGGCGTAATCTACCACTGCGGCCCGGTGGTGGGTCAGCGAGAGGACGGCAGCTACTACTTCGTGGCCGCCGGCCCTACCACCAGCATTCGCGAGGAGCCGTACGAAGGGGAAGTCATCGGCCATTTCGGCATGCGGGCTGTGATCGGTAAAGGCGGTATGGGACCCAAAACGCTGGCGGCGTTGCAAAAGAACGGCGCTGTGTATCTACACGCTGTGGGCGGCGCCGCGACCCTCATCGCTCAGTCTGTCAAGGAAGTCGTCGAAGTGCACAAAATGGAGTTCGGCGTGCCGGAAGCTTTTTGGGTAATCCGGGTGGAAGATTTTCCCACCGTTGTGACCATGGATTCCCACGGCAACAGCATCCACGAAAAGATAGAAGAAGCGTCTAAAGTTCAATTAGAGAAGTTGCTGGCGTAACGCAGGCTATTCTGTGAAACATTGTGCACACGTCAGGCCAAGGCGCCTCCCTGCTATCGCGCTCGGGAGGCGTCCTGCGCGCTGCCGCACAACGCGAGGAATCCTCTTATATAGGCGACTGCGTAGCTGAGCTTTGTCCAATTAGAAATCCTATTGAGCCGATTGCAGAGGAACTATGCCATAATTTTCGAATACAAAATTATTCGTTCAGGGAAAAACAGGTATGTTTCTTGTTAGTTCTCATGGGCCTGCGGCCTGCCTGTGTGGGCACGCAGACAGGCGCACCGCAGCGGATGAAAACGCCCCCTATTCCCCGACCTTGGGGGGAGCAACACACCCCCAGAATTGGGGGCCGGGGGTAACGATTCGGCCCAGTGACTAAAAGTCACGGTAACGTCTGCAAAATCGCCCTACGGCGATTAGCCTGCAACCTGCGCAGGCAGGTTTTGCA
>WFQU01000130.1 GCA_015486845.1 Anaerolineae bacterium
CACGGGGGTCAAATCCCCGTGCTACGTCGCCAAGAAGCCCCCTGAAAGGGGGCTGGTGTTGAGCAGCCTCTTGGCAGCGGACGCAACCTTGACGTACCCTGCCGCCGTACCGGAATCGAGGCTTTAGCCGGTGGTAGACCCACCAACCCACCTAAAGGCTTGACGCCAGCCGCTTCGTTTTCAGCCGCTGTGGTGTGCCGCAGGCTCATGATAACTCCCTTGAAAATAGACTTCTCTGGAGGGTAGCCGAGGGCAATGCCCTTGGCTACCCTTTCATCGCCATAAGGCGATTTTGCAGATGTTGCCGCGACTTTTTTAGTCGCTGGGCCGACGTTCTCAGCCGCTGTGGTGCGCCGTAGGCTCATGATAACTCCTCTACACGCATCTGAGACGGTGACACAGCAATCGCGTCGATCCTGTTTTGGGCACGCGCTGCCCGTTGTCGATCCTCGATCATTTGGCGAACGCGGAAGTCGATGGTGACCACGATCAACAAAATGGCGCCGGCCACCGCGTTATTCCAGAAAGCGGGCACCTTCAAGAACACCAGCACGCTATCCACCGTGGCCAAGAAGAGACCGCCGATGAGCGCCGAAACCGGCGTACCCACGCCTCCCATCAGGTTCACGCCGCCTAAAACTGTGGCGGCAATGGCCTTCAGCTCGATCCCTGAACCGGTCTGCATGGGAATAAAGCCGATACGGGAAACAAAAATGATCGCGGCTAAAGCGGAAAACACGCCGGCCAACGTATAAGCGACGAATAAAGTCCATTTGACCGGAATCCCAGCCCAGTAGGCACCTTCCTCGTTATCGCCCACCGCGTAGAAATAGCGACTCGGCTTGAGGTGCGCCAGCAACCAGGCTGTAATAATCACCACCAGAAAAGTCATCCAGGCAAAGGCGCCAAGGCCAAAAAGTCTTGTTTCCGCAATGGCTTTGATATTATGTGGAATTGTCTCGATCCAACTGCCGCCTGTGATGATCAGCATTAAGCCGCGGTAAATGCCTAATGTGCCCAAAGTCATAATGATGGGGGGCACGTCGAAAACAGCAATCCCGACGCCATTGACCATGCCAGCCGCCGTGCCTGTGGCCAAAGCCAGCACGATTGCCAACGGCAGCGACAGGCCGGCATTCAGCGTGATGCCCAAAATGACGGCACTGAGGCCCATGATAGCACCTACTGAAACATCGATGCCTCGGGTGAGAATAACGAACATCTCGCCGATAGAGACCACGATGAGAATAAGGCTGTTGTTGAGCATGCTATTGAGGCTGGCTTTCTTCAAGAAAGCAGGATTGATGACGCCAATGACGAGCACCAGCGCGACGAAAATCAGAGCGACAACTGTTTCCTGTTTTTGCCCCAAACGACGCAGATTCATAAAGCACCTCGCAATCCGAAAGCGGCTTCTGTGATGCGTTCTACCTGGCACTCTGAGTGGTCCAACTCTTCCACAATGGAGCCACGATACATGACTAAGACTCGGTCGCTGAGCTCGGCTACTTCCTCCAAGTCCGAAGAAATCAAAAGTATGCCGACCCCTTGCTGCACAAGCCGGTGGATGAGTTTGTAAATGTCTTGCCGCGCTTTGGCATCGACACCGCGCGTCGGTTCATCGAGGATAATTACCTGTGGATGGCCGGCCAACGCTTTGGAAAGCACGACTTTTTGCTGATTGCCGCCGGATAGGGTTTGGGCTAATTGGTTGATGCCGGCGTGCTTAATTTCCAGTTGGTGCATGTATTCCTGGCCGATTTCCCGCTCTTTCTGGAAAGAAAGGAACCAGTGACCCAATTTAGGCAAAATCCCAGAAGTGGTCGTTTGCACATTGGGTAAGTCCAAGAAAATACCGTGGGCGTGCCGGTCTTCTGGTACGTACACGAGGCCCGTTTCCTGGCATGTGTGTGGATCGCGGTGTGGCAACCGTTGGCCGCCAATATAGACATCGCCGTGGGCGTGTTTATCGATGCCCCAAATCGCTTCGGCAACTTCGGTGCGCCCGGCACCGACCAGGCCGGCCAGGCCAACCACTTCACCGCCGCGCACTTGGAAACTGATGTTATGGAAAGCCTCGCTGCGCAAATTGTTGACTTCTAAGACAACTGGCCCCAATTGCACTGGCTTATAGGTTGCATCCTGAACAATCTGTAATTTTTCTGCGCCTTCTGGCAGCATTGCTTGAATTAGATCTCGGACGGTCACCGCAGAGATAAGCGATCGCAAGACGAACTTCCCGTCCCTCAGAACACTTACCCGATCGGCGATGTCCATAATCTCGTTCAAACGGTGTGAAATAAAGAAAATGCCAATGCCGCGTGATTTTAGCTTTCTTATGCTATCGAACAGGGAATCAACTTCACGAAACGTCAAAGTCGATGTTGGCTCGTCGAAAATAAGCACTTTGACGTTGCGTAATAATCCACGAATGATTTCTAACAACTGCTGATTGGCAATACTTAGCCGTCCGGCTGGTTCGTTGAGTCGGCCCGCAAAACCAAGATCGGCCGCCAAGTGTTTGATGCGCTCTCTTGCCGCCGCCGGGTCGATTTTTGTGCCGATAAGAATATTTTCTTCTACGGAAAGATGCGGGAAAATGTTGGGTTCCTGGGGCACTAAGTAAACGCCTAACTCGTGGGCATGGGCCGGCCCCTCAATATTTACCACCTGACCATTTAGTGTGATGGTGCCGGCGTCCGGTGTGTAAACGCCGGACAATATCTTCATTAACGTGGATTTTCCGGAGCCGTTGCCGCCCAACAAAGCATGCACTTCACCCGGTTTCAAGTCGAGATCGACGCCCCAAAGCACTGGCACGCCGGCAAAGATCTTCCAAATATTGTGTAATTCCGCCACCGGTGCGACAGCAGCTTCCTCCGCAACGGCCGGCACGACTTTTTGCAAAGTAGCATGGTGCGCCAGTATGGCCCGGGCTGCCGTGTCATCCGTGATCAAGACGTTGATGTAACCGCCTCGCAGCGCGGCCAGGATCGTCTCCGCTTTGCGAGCATCGCCGGCTACTCCGATAACAGTGGGAATGTGTGCCAGGGTGCTCAAATTGACGCCAATAACACGCCGGTTGAGCCCAATGTTCAACCATTTTCCGTTAGCGTCGTAATGTTGGGCACAGATATCGCCCACGGCGCCCCGGCTGCGAATGTATTCCAACTCGTCCTCGGCCACGTAGCCGGCCCGCGTCAAGCTGTATAGCGCCGGGTCGGTGGAGCCAATGCCGACCAGCGCGATATCGGCATGTTCAGCACGGGCTAATGTTTCTTTGATGGAATGATCCTTGATGAGCGCGTCGCGTGCTTCTTCACTATCCACCAGCAATGGAGCGTGCAAATAGTAGCACTTGCTACCTAATCGCTCTGCTAACAATTGTGCTAAAACAGGGCCGTCGGTAGGCACATTTTCGGAACCGGAAGCGCCGATAAGCTGAACGACTTCCGCCCCGGGTAAGCGCAAAGGGCGTAATGCCTGGATCATGGGGTAAAATGCACTGCCCCAGGAAATGCCGATAACGGATTTATCGTTGATCACGTCAGCGAAATAGGCTGCTGCCAATTGTCCCAGAAGCGATACCATTTCTGGGTATGGTTTCTGTTCTCGAATTAGGACCCGCACCCCTTGTAAATGAAATGTGGCGGCCAGTTTTGCCTCTAATTCTGAATTGGTTTGCAACGCGTGATGCACAGTGATTTGCACAATTCCGGTACGACGCGCTTCTGCTAACAAGCGATTAACCTCTGCCTGCTCAATGGCCAAAACGGCAGCAATTTCCGCAATTTCCTTGCCCTGTGAATAAAGTGAAGCCACCTCGGCTAAATAGGTCGATCGTTTATCTATGTCTGCCATAGGCTGATCTCCTTTGCTATATAAAGGCCTTAGTGCAAAGAACTAATCTCGATGTCCTCTTGGGTTACTTCAAATTCTTCCTGACGAGCTGTGGACGCGTTAGCCAGTGTGCCCACTAGTTCCAAGGCCTCTGCTACGGAAGCACCGCCGTGGACAATTGCCTTAACACCTTGCAATATAGCCGCTGGGTGTTCGGACTGCCAGATGTTGCGCCCCATGTCGACGCCGACAGCACCCTCTTGCAGCGCTTTGTACGTCAGGTTGAGCACATCCTCATAAGTCTCCAGTTTCGGCCCACCGGCGATGACAATAGGAACCGGGCATTTGGCGACCACTTCGGAAAAACCATCGCAATAATAGGTTTTCACGATGTCGGCGCCGTATTCGGCAACAATGCGGGAGGCTAAGGCCAGATAGCGTTTTTCTTTCTTATCTTTTAGCTTCTTTCCCACCGCGGTGACGCCCAAGACCGGCAAATCGTATTCTGCCGCCTCGTTGATGGCTTCCGCCAGGGTTAATAAAGTTTGGTGTTGGTGCTCCGTGCCGATGTAAACCGAAATGGCGATGGCTGAAGCGTTCAATCGCACCGCCTCCTTGGCCGACAAAATCAGTTCTTCGTCGTCGATGTCCGGGTCTAATACGGAATTGCCACCGGAAGCGCGCAGGACAAAAGCGAGGTCTTGGTCGGGATCGACATCCGTTTTCAGAATACCGGGGCTTAGCATGAGCGAATCAATGTGTGGCAATAACTCATGAATCGCTACTCGGGGCTTTTCCATGCCGTGTGTCGGCCCCATAAAATAGCCGTGGTCAATGGCTAACATCAAAACCCGATTATCTTCTTGTTGCACAATTTTGCGTAGTCGGTTTTTCTTTCCCCATCCTACATGATCGAACATAGTTCTTGCTCCTTTTTCCCTTGCCGTGGCCCAGAAGCTGAAACATTTCTTTATGGCTAAAGAGCCCTAAGCCACGTTTTCTTTTTCGCGCCTGGCGAACTATTAGAGGGGGATAGTTATTTCACGTATGTGAATTAACTTCACTAACGTGATAATCATAGCACAGTATTATTTGTTTGTCAAGTGCTCTTTCCGTTAAATTGTCCCTTTTTTGCTCTAAAATGGTATTTTTTGCTAATTTCCCCCTTTTTTTTATTGACAAATACGCAGAAAGGGAGTATAGTAAGGAAAACGGGTTTCACGGACGTGAAATTAATTAACATATTCTCAAGCAGTGCCTCTTTAGATCGGCCCTTCTATTGGTCGCTAAGGGGCAACGTAATTAGGAGAAATGATGACGAATAGAAATGAGGAACGCATCACTTACTTGGCCAAGGTTGCTTCTATGTACTATGATCGAGGTAAAAGCCAGCAGGAAATTGCCGAGACATTGAACGTTTCCCGGTCGGCTGTTTCGCGCTTTTTGACCGAGGCGAAGGAAAAAGGAATTGTCGAGATTATCGTGCATTACCCGTGGCGAACTGTGCCATCGTTAGAAGAAGCCCTCATTTCTACTTTTCATTTGAAAACAGCACGCGTCTTAGAGCGGGGTAATAAAACGTATCAGGAAATGCTACAAGGTTTGGGCATTTTAGCGTCTCAGTACTTTCATGGTATTCTCACTGATGGTATGGCTATTGGTATTTCCTGGGGCACGGCGCTCTATCAAATGATCAGGGCCATGCCCCCCATGAACCTCTCTTCTGTGGAGATCGTCCAGCTTATCGGCGCTACTGGATCTGAAAACATACCTACGGATGGCCCGATTTTAGCGCAATTGCTGGCTAACCGCTTAGGCGGTTTTTGTCGTTATCTCCATGCGCCTCTCATTGTGGACACGGCGGCTGCTCGCGAGGTGCTTATGAAAAACCTGGGCATTCACAAAGTTATAGAACGCGCCCAACAGGCTGATATTGCGTTGGTGGGTATTGGCACGACGCAGCCGGAATTGTATAGTTTGCTGCGGGCTGGCTATGTTAGCCAGGAAGAAGCGCAGCGCATTCGCGCCAGCGGTGCTGTGGGAGATATTTGTGCTCAGCATTACGCCCTGAACGGCGAATGGCTGGACATAGATATCAACCGCCGTGCTGTGGGCGTAGACCTGGGCACCGTAGCACGGATCAAAACAGTCATTGGCGTCGCCGGGGGTTCGCCCAAGGGCAGCGCTATTTTGGGTGCGCTGCGTGGGCGTTATGTCAATGTGTTAATCACTGATGATCAGGCCGCCCAGAAAGTTCTGGCATTGCAGCAAGCGACAAAAAGCCATTAGCCGGCCAACGGCTTTGCCGCCCAGCCCGGCCGCAATGGAAACGGCACCCGCACTGAGTGATGGTTTTGCGCACACGTTAACGGCTTCTTTCTTTTGGCCGCTGGCTCCTCATTACTCGACAGGCAACGTGTCCAGGGGTTGGTGCGTCCGTTAAGTCTCTCTTACTCAATTATTCTGCCCCAGATGAGGTGCCACGACAGAACGTTTCATAAATAGTTACTATCACAGGTCGCGTTTCTTACTTTATAGCCATCTGGACTATAATCATGGAGTATATTGCCAGTGAAATCTTTGTACCCCAGATAAAGGTTTCACGCCGAGGCGCGGGAGACGCAGAGAAAAAGATCTGCGGTTAGGGATCAGGGATGGGCAATTGTCGTGTGAATAGCACGCACGTTGTGTTTCAATTCCTTTCCTCTGCTACTTTGCAATAGTCTGCGTCTTTGCGACTTGGTGTAAACTTTGTTGGTTTTGGCTTGTCCTGGTTAGGTACAAGTAACTGTTTACTTTTATACCATCTTATGTCTTGGTCCCCGGCATTGGAATTCGATGCACAATGAGTGGGCGGCCGAAGGAGTGTATGTCAACCAGATGCTCTTTTCTCTGACAAATCTGTTGCAACGCTGTTTACAGGCGGAGCAAGCGTTTCATCGCGGGGAGCATTCAAATCGTTCCGCTTGTTTAGAAATTTTCCGCCGGGCTATCATCCTGCGGGAAGAGGAAGCGTGGTCGGCGCTGTTCACCGTTTATCGCCCACAAGTGGAATCCTGGCTGCGCAGGCATCCCCGTTTTTACCGATCGACTGTCGCTCTGCCCGATCTCGTGGATATGGTGTTTAGCCGCTACTGGAAGGCGATGACCCCCGAGCGTTTTGAACGGCGCTCTCCTTGGAGCATGCTGCAGATCATGGCTTATTTGCGGCGCACGACGGAAAGCACTTTGCACGATGTCTGTCGTTTCCAGCGGCCGCGGGAGGATTTAATAGAGCTTTCATCGAAAACGGATCCCCCGGCGGATGAATTGGTGCTGGGAAATATGGGGAAGGAACAGCTTTGGAAATCGGTGCAGGAAGCGCTCCAAGATGATCAAGAGCGCTTAGCGATAGAACTGGTTTACCGGCAGGGGTGGTACCCGCGTGAGGTGGCCCACGAGTATCCGGACATCTTCCCCGATGTTCATCTCGTCTATGTGGTTTTGAACCGTGTCATCCGGCGATTGCGGCGCCATTGGAATAACGATGCGTCATGGAAACGATAACGGTACTGCGCTTTGCGGTTTTGACTTCTATCCCGGTTGCTCCCCGACGCGGGAAGAAGCGTTTGTGGGTCACGGTTACCTGAATTATTGCGGGAAAATATACGAAAATGGAAGAAAAAACGCGCCCATGGCGTGTGACTTGACAAAGAGGGAACGATAATGACGAAACATCTAAGCGAAGAGGAGATGGTGGCGTTTCTTTTTGGGGAAGCAGACGCCCAAGCAGAAGCCCATCTCCGGCAATGTTCGCAATGTCAGACAGTAGTGAACGATTTATACGCATTGCACGCCCGCCTGGATCGGGCATTTTACCGGTTGCACTGTCCGGAGCCGGCAGAGTTGGTTGACTACCTCGAAGGTGTGCTCCCTCCCGGCGCAGCGGAAAACGTGCGCCGGCATGTGCAGCATTGCGTTACCTGTCAACGAGAGGTGCAGGCGTTGCAGCCGTTTGTCGTTGCTCCGGCACAGCGGCTCGCCAAAGGCTGGTTGGCTGCCCTGGCGACTGGCGTGCGCCGCGTTTTTCGCGCTTATCCTCTCCCGTCGCTATCTTTCCAGCCGGCGCGAGGCAGCAAGCAAGCGATGCGTCATTATCACACCCAAGAAATAGACATCCTTTTTTCTGTTTTGCCGGCGTCTAGCGGCCAAACGTTGGTTGTGGCGGGGCAACTCGTTCCGCCCGGTGACCAGGTAATGGCTGGATTCAAAGGCGAAATCATCTGGCAAGCCGGTGCCGGAGAGGTCAAACGTTTTCCCATCGACGAGAACGGCGGGTTTTTGGCCACGGATGTTTTGCCCGGCCCGCAGCATTTGCGCATCGATCTGGAACCGGACCGTTCCGTCGTCGTGGATTTGAACCTGGATATTTGATGTCGTCGGCACACTAGGATTCCCGGCCCAAACTTGAATCGCGCTTGCCGACGACTTTGCGCCATCGCACCGAGGAAGGACGGGCAACGTGAATTCCGATTTAGCCACCCGTTATTTGCAGCAACTTGCGCCGGCCGAGCGCTTGCCCTGGCTGCAAGAACACCCCGATCAAGGTGAGTCCCTCCTCTGGTCGTTGAAACAAGCCGCCGCGCAATATCACCATACTGACCCACACCGCGCTTTAGAGATCGCCCAAACAGCGCAGGAAGCTGCCCAGGCCCTGGATTTCCCTTTTCTCACCGCCCTGGCGCATTGGATTAACGCCAACGCGCTACTGTTCCTGGAGCGTCACGCAGAGGCGGCGCAGCATTACGCGGAGGCGGCTGCGGTCCTGCGCCGTGACGGCCACCACCGGGCTTTGGGCCAAATGCTGGTCGGGTATGTATTCACACTGGCTTATTTGGGCCGGCACGAAGAAGCTTTCGCTCGTGCTGCAGAAGCGCGCCCTTTGCTGAACGCCGCCGATGATGTTTACCGTTTGGGGTTGTTGGCCATGAATACCGGCGTGGTGCACGATCTACGTGAGGATTACTCGACGGCAGTGGTCTCGTACCAGGCTGCACTATCGTATTTCAGTCGCTTAGACGATCGTTTCAACCAGGCTCGGGCGACGATCAACATAGGCTTGGCCTACGAGAACATGGATCGCTATCGTGAAGCGGAAACAGCTTATCGTCAGGCGGAAACTGTCTTCGCGGCCGCGGGCACCAAGCTGGAAGAAGGACGCGCTGCGTTGAATTTGGGGGCGCTCTTCGTGCGCCAAGGCCGTTACGGCGAGGCGTTGACCGCTTTTCACCGGGCCCGGACCGACTTTCAGGCGTTGGATGTGCCGTTGCAATTGGCTGAAGTGGATTTGTACGAAAGCCGGGCGCTCATCGCTTTGAACTTGTTCCCCGAAGCGGAATCGTTGGCCGGCCAGGCTGCCGCTGTGTTGGCCGCCCAGGCGCAAGATGGCGAGGCGGCGCTGGCCACTTACGTGCAGGGACGGGCGTTACTGGGCCAGAAGAGATGCGAAGCGGCTGAAACTACCTTACAGCAGGCGCTGGCGTATTACGAGCGTTTGACGTTGCCGTTGCAAGCGGCTCGGGTGCGATTGTCGTTGGCGGAGAATGCTTATCGCCGCGATGATCTGGCCGAAGCGTTTGCCGCGGCGCGGGCGGTGGCGCTGGAAGCGGCCGGCAATGAGCAACACGCGCTGTTAGCGCGAGCCTTTCTCTTGGCCGGCCAGGCCGCTTTTGCACAGCACGCCGTGGAGATAGCTGCCAAACATTTCGCCGCAGCGTTGCGCATGGGGGAAGCTGTGCATTTGCCGCAACTGTTGATCTGGGCTCACGATGGGCTCGGACAACTTGCCGCTCAAGAGGAAGATTGGGAAACAGCCTGGGCGCATCAGCAGCAGGCTTTGGCATTGATCACGGAAATGCGCACACTTATTCCCGGGGCGGCGTATCGGGCCGCTTTTCTGGCCGACAAAATGCCTATTTTTCAGCGTGCTGTGCGTAGTGCGTTGGCGGATCAGCAAATTGCGCGAGCGCTGGATGTTATCGCCCAGGCCCAGTCCGGCGCTTTAGTGGATCTGTTGCTCGTTCCGCCGGAAGATCCTGGACTGCGTGAAGCGTGGGAAAAGTTGCACGAGGAATTGAAAACATTGAAGCAGGCCTGGAGCTGGTATCGTGACGAGCCGGCGGCTGATCTTTCCGATGGAGAAACGTCAAAGCGGGGGGATAGCGCCCGGGAGCAAGTGCGCGTGCTGGAAAAGCGCATTAACCGCACCTGGCGCCAAATGCAGAGTTTGCGCGGGCCGGCCGCTGCCCGGCGAACTGAGGGCGCCTGGGCTGCTCATTTGCCGGCCGATGTTCTCTTGCTGACCTATTTCCCGGCTGGGGAAGCTATTTGGGGGTTCGCCATGACGCCGGACGGCCGCACGACGGCTCGCTCGTTGGGTGAAAAAGAGGCGATCTTGCAGCAACTTTACCGTTGGCAAGGACATCTAAGCCAGGTGCAAGGGGTGGCGCCGGACTATTTGCAAAAGCACGGGGCGTTTTTCACGCAAGTGGCACAGCAACTGCTTCACAGCTTGTATCGACATTTGTTGCTGCCTTTTGCGGAACAGATCGCCGGTTTTTCGCGGTTGTGGATCATTCCGAACGGTGATTTGTACGGTGTGCCTTTTGCGGCGTTGTTCGATGGCGAGGCTTACCTGGTGCAGCGTCGCCGGGTGAGCTTGTTGCCGGGGCTGGGATTCGTGCGACCGGCGGAACCGTTGCCGGACAGTGCCGGCATTTCCCTGGTCGGCGCTTACAGCGACCGGGGGAGATTGCCCCATGTGGCTTACGAAGCCGCCGCGGTGGGCGTGTTGGTGCCCCGGCCTGTTTTGTTGTTGGAAGGAGAAATGACGACGGAGGCGTTGCGTCGTTTGTTGGTGCAAGCGACGTTGGTGCATCTGGCAACCCACGCTGATTTTCGGCAGGACAATCCACTGTTTTCTTATTTGCAGTTAGCCGATGGGCGCCTGACTGCCCACGATTTGGAAGGAATCCGTTTGCCAGCCTCTTTGGTGGTGCTCAGCGCTTGCGAAACGGGGCGGGGTGGGGAGCTGGGCGGCGACATGATGGGCTTGACACAAGCTTTCCTGGCCGCCGGGGCTCGTTCGTTGGTCGCTTCGTTGTGGCAGGTTTTCGATCCGGCCACGGCGACTTTGATGGAACGATTTTACCGGTTGTTGGCGGATGGTTCCGATCCGGAACAGGCGTTGGCCGACACGATGCGTGAGATTTTGGCGGCAGACCCGACGGCGCACCCCTATTTTTGGGCGCCGTTTGTGGTCATGCGGGGAGGAAGTTGAACATGCGGCGCTTGATGCGTGGTCTAATGTGGCTGGTTTTGTTGAGTGTGTTGTTTTTCGGAAAGGCGCAGGCTGGAACTGCAACAGCACCCAATGCGCCGACGCTGGTAAGCCCTTACGACTGGGCGATGTTCGTCGGCAAAATGCCGACTTTGTGTGCCCGGGATAACGGCGATCCTGATGGTGACGCCATCGTAGCTTATCGTTTCAAAGTG
>WFQU01000131.1 GCA_015486845.1 Anaerolineae bacterium
GGCGCAGGCTGGAACTGCAACAGCACCCAATGCGCCGACGCTGGTAAGCCCTTACGACTGGGCGATGTTCGTCGGCAAAATGCCGACTTTGTGTGCCCGGGATAACGGCGATCCTGATGGTGACGCCATCGTAGCTTATCGTTTCAAAGTGGAGGACATCAGTTCGTGGGACAGTGGTTGGATCACGGACACATGTGCGACGCCGGCCGGCTTGCAGTATTCGACATATCGCTGGAAAGCGCGAGTCAAAGACGCCGCCGGCGAGGTTTCCGCCTGGAGTGACACCTGGCATTTCACGTATGATTCCCCTTATGTTGTTTTCACCGATATTCATTTCGATCCACCTTCCCCGTCCGATGCCATGCAAGTGCGTGTGCATGCTTGCACCAAAGGGCACGCAGGGGTCGGCGTAACGTTGCGTTTCAGCGCCAACGATGCTACGGACGGTACCGCGAACGGCCGATGGCATGTTCTATACGAGCTGGGCGTGCCTTGCTTCAACGATGTCGACGCGCCGTGGTGGTACACTTCGACGTACGCCGACGGTCGCCACTTGCTGCGTTTGCAAGCGCGTACTGACGATGACAAAAGTTGGGAGGATGCCACGACGGAATACCGCGTCTACACATTGCAGCCGCGCGGCGTTCCGGCACAACCGACGTTGATTTCGCCGGCGGATCATGCTCAGCTGACTTCTCCGGCGCCGGTCTTCCGATGGGGCGCTGTGGATGACGTGACCAGTTACCGGCTGCAAGTGGCGGCGGGGGACGATCCGACGAACGATCCAGTGATCGATGTGTCGTTGCCCGCAACGACAACGGTCTATACCGCAACTTTGCCCGGCGGTGCGGCGACGTATGTCTGGCAAGTGGTTGCGCAAAATAACGTGGGGAAAGTTGCTTCTGCCGTTCACACTTTTTCCGTGCAGCCGCCCACGGCTGAAAGCGTGCACACGTTGATTGTTTTCCCGCGGGCGCGATTGCAGAAGTATTACCCGACCCAGGACGTCACGAATTTAGCGTCTGCGCTTTCCCGATTGGCCGATGATCCCCGCGTGCACGGTGTCATTCTTGACCCGTCGACAACGCTCACGGTGACAACCGCTTACGCAGCCTGGGACGCTCGTCCTACAAATGTCGCGGCGGCCAATGCCGTGGCGGAGGCGGTCAAAACTTATCTGGTGCGCCCGGCTTTGGCACGTTATCCTAACGTTGAGGCGCTGATTTTGGTGGGAAATGATGCGGTGTTGCCTTTCCGCCGTTTACCGGACCCCACGCGTTATGCGGACCGGTTGTACGGTAAAGTGCCGGCGGATTCGCCCATTGGCGCGGCTTTTGCGGCTGGCTACTTCCTCAGTGACGATTATTACGCCAGCTTGCAGGCGCGTTCTGTCTCCGGCCAGCCATTTTATCTGCCCGATCTGGCCATCGGTAGGCTGGTGGAACGGCCGGCGGAAATGCAAGCGCAGGTGGAGCGCTTTCTGGCGGGTACCGAGCCGCCGGAGGGCGCTTTGGTGACCGGCTACAGTTTCATGGCCGACGCTGCCAGCTTGCAACGGCAGTTATTGCTGCAAACTGGCATTCAGCAGAGCGATCTCATCGGGGAAAACTGGGATGCGCCCAGTTTGCGAACCATGTTGCGCAGTGCGCGTTACGCGCTGCTCGCCCTGAACCTGCACGCATCGCACTGGAGCTTTGGAGCGCCGGTCGGTGATGACCGATTGCGCACGACGGATTTGCACGGTGTCGATAATGTGGCTGGCGCGTTGGTGTTGAGCCCCGGGTGTCAAGCAGGACTGAGTGTGCCGGACGATTTGGATCAGCCAGCGCATCCGCGAGATTGGCCCCAGACTTTTGCGGCGGCCCGGGCCTGTTTTTTGGGCAACACTGGCTTTGGGTGGGGCATTCGCGGCGTGGTCGGCTATTCCGAGCGACTGACCAGTTATGTGGTGCAGGAGCTGTTGGGAGCGAATGCGCCGACGGTTGGCGATGCGCTACGCCGGGCCAAATGGCGTTATCGTGCGGCTGCCGGGAATATGGATGACATCGACCAGAAAGTGGTGCAGGAATTCACCTATTACGGCATTCCGCAAGCCCGTCCGACTTTTGCCAAAACGCTGGCCCGGCCACTGATTGGCCCCGAAGCGCCGCAGGAGGTGACTCGACCGCATGGTTTGACGGTGCAGACGCATGTTTTCCGGCCCGAATTGCACGCGGCTGCAATTCCCGGTTCGCACCATGCCGCCTCGCGCCGCTATTTTTACACGCGCGATCGCGAGGACGGGCTGTGGCTGAAATCGGGTTGGCCGGCGCAGCCCCAGCAGGGGATGTGGTTGGGTGGCCATTATCTGCACGGCGTGCTGTTTGTCGGTGGCGTCTACACGGACACCGCGCATTTTACGCCTTTTGTGCCCCACGCCGAGAATGAAGTCACGGGCGTTGATGATTTGGATTATTATCGGCTGGAAGCGTGGTCGCCTTCTTTGCTGCCTTCGTTTTCGGGCCCGGACGGCGATCGCCAGGCGGTGACGGTGCGGGAAGGACAATATCGGTTGGGGGTGGAGCGCCTTTACAAAGAAATCACAGTGAACGCTTATCTTTCCGACTCGGCCGACCGGACAGCGCCGTGGATTGATGACGTAAACAGCGTTGGACATGACCGGGCGATGACGGTGACGGTGCACGCCGGCGACGCTAATGGCGTGCATCGAGTCTGGTTGACTTACACGGAGGAACAACCGGGCCGCACGGGACATTGGCGCAGTTTGACGCTGACGCCTCTTGGCCACGAAGTATGGCAGTGCCGGGTTCCTATCACGCGGCCGGTGCGCTATTTGGTGCAGGTGGTGGACAACGCGGGAAATGTGGCGATCGCGAATAATGACGGTACCTATTTCCGCGCGCCTGCGCCGGTGGGGTCCATCGGCCGGCATTGTGGCGGCGTGGGACCTTTGTCGCCGGATTACTGTGCGTGCGTTTGGGGCATCGTGCACCGGAACGGGAGTCCTGTGGCCGGGGCGCAAGTGACGCTCTCTTTCGACGGACGGAGCATTGCCGGCCGCAGCGATTGGGGTGCCGTGGAAGCGGTCCCGTATTACGATCTCAGCGGGCAAGACGTGGGCTTGCAGGAGGGTGATGTTTACACGCTGACGGTGCGTTATCGGGGCGAAACAGTGACCCGGCATGTTGTGGCTCGGCCGGATGACAGCGGCGAGCAGCGGGTGGACGTGTGGTTGGGCCATGTGGATCGCGTCTGGTTGCCGGTGGCGTGGAAGTGACGCAGAAAATAGATGTTCGACTTCTCTCAGAAGTTGAACATCTTGCTTTAGCGAAGACAAGTCAATGGCTTGTACTGGCGTTGACCGTTTCGGTAACAGTGAACCATACCCGGACGTAAGGAAGAATGCCTCCCCAGCGCCCTTTTTCGTCTAATCGTACCGGTTCCGCAAAATAGTCGCCGGGCAGGGCGAAGCTGCGCGTTTGCGTGTAGATGTATTCCTCGCCGGGCTGCAACGTAATGTACTCCACGCCCGGAAAATCTTCCTGCGGGGCCTGCCAGCCAAGCGCCCGAGCCTGCGGGCCCCGCACGGCGGTTTCCATTTTAAGCAGATGTATGACCTTACTCGATTGGTTTTGCAAATGAACGGTCACCGTTACCGGTTGGCCGGCTGCCGGGGCTATGGCGGACAGCTGTAAAGTGTCCTTGACGATGAGGTGGCCATCGGGCGGTTGTTGGCGTGTTTGAGTGAGGGCGTGCGGAGGGCGCAAAAGCGAAAACGTTAGCGAGGCGGCGAAGAGCAGCACCAGGATGACCGAAGCGGCCAGCCAATGCGAGCGCAGACGGAGCCTAAAGTGGCGTTTTTGGGTAGGTTGCTTACGGTTCCCGGCAATTTCCTTGTTGCCCGGTGCCTTGCTTTTCTCCACACTTGCGGCTAACGGCGGAACCTGGCGCTCCCGTTCTTCTCGGTACTTGTCGAAAATGACTTGCCGTTCATCTGCCGTCAACGACAACGCCTTGATCTGGACGAAGCGCTGGATGAACTCCGGTGAAGGGAGGAGTTTGCCGCGTTCAGCTTTGGACACCATGGTGTGATCGAAAGCCATTGCTTTGGCCAACTGTTTTTGGGTGAGGCCTGCCTTCTTGCGGTGATGGTGAAGGAGATCGCCTAACGTGATGGGTGTCATTTTCAAATTCTCTGCAAATTTACTGCTTGAAATTCAAATAGTCGGCGTGTACAATAGATACACAATTATAGGCCTACATCCGTCAGCCGCCAAAAACTTGGGGGTGTTGTGGCGCGGGTATTGGCGCGCTTACGTCGGTGTGATGGTTGGTGCGGCCAAGTGTGCCTCGGACGAAGAAAAGCTGCAAGTTGAATCGTCATCAAAAATCGGTCACTGCTCATCTTTGGGCAAATAGAACGCAGATAGTTCAGATTTCACGCTGATACCCGCAGATAAGGCAAATGAACCAGAACCGATCAGCGAAAATCAGCGTGTAGCGGCATCAGCGTTCGATTTTTGGGGGGTCGCCATGAACCTACGGCGCACCACAGCGGATGAAAATAGGGCCGGCAGCCGGTGGCAAGTGCAGGATAGTACGTTGGAGGCGTGTTAAGCGTCAGGCGGCTGAAACCACGCCGCGGGGGCGGTTCGCTGCGCCCACCGCCGGGCCACGACGCAGGTGGTCGCGAAAACGCCGACGGAGGTCGGCGTTCGGCGACACCTGACTAGTCGGGTGTCGCTCCATCGGTGCGGTTTCAACCGCGACCGGGGTCGGCAACGCAACACGATCAACGAAAGTCGACATCAGCGGCATCAGCGTCCGATTTTCGGGGAGACGCTGAGTAATGGCGAATATTGTTTGTTTTGTGGCCGAGTATGGAAGAAAAACGCGCGTCGCGGCGTGGGGATATTTGAGGTAGCGCGTAAGTGAACATTTATGCGATAAGTTTGGTCTTTGAGGCTGACCAATTGTTTTCAGTACAAGGAGGATTGTCATGTGGCAGTCGAATCGTAAATCTGTCGAGAAGAATGATGTGAGTAAAGTGAAAAAATCCAGGCATGCTATTTGGCCTTTGCTGTTGGGCGTTGGCTTGCTGCTCTTGTTAGGGTTTGTGCTGTTGCCTTTCTTGACGATGACGGCGAAAGCATTGCCCCCCAATTTCGATCGAGCGTATGTCATTTCAGATAATGAATTCAGCGACTATAACGCGTTGAGCCGTGATCAAATTCGAGATTTCATCAACTCTCAGCCGGGGCCATTGAAAAGCATCCAAGGCGGCTCTGCTTACCAGGTCATTTACGATGTAGCCCAAAGCCGACATATCAATCCGAAACTCTTGCTTGTGAAATTACAGGTAGAGCAAAGCCTTGTTACTCAGCAGCACACTTATAGGAACGGTGTGGAAATGCCTCTGAATGAAAGGGTAAAGTGTGCTTTGGGCTGTGGTGTCAGTCTACATTGGGTGAGCGGGCGCTGGGTTTGTAGCCAAGATGTTCATCGCTGGGATTTTCGTGGTTTCAATCGTCAAGTGGGATGTGCGGCTTATACCTTCAAACATTGGTACGATAGAGCTTCGTCGCCCTTTACCGTACGGTCAGCAGACGAAGGGCAATTCAATGTCAGAAACAGGGCAACTTACTCTCTTTACAAGTATACTCCGAGCGTAAAGGACAAGCGAAGTGTCCGAAGTGTCTGGAACCGCTTTTTCAGGACACCTTCAAGCGGGAACTGCTTGGCTGAATCGCCACACCCATACTCGGATAATTTCAACCAAACCTGGACCTTGACTAATCCTGACGGCAACGCGGCGGCCACTCGTGTCCATTTTAGTCGATTGGAGACCGAGGCCGGTTGGGACTATGTTTACGTTTTGGATGGAAACAACCACCATGTTAACCGTTTCACCGGTTCTCACAGTGGGGGTGTCTGGTCAAACCCTGTTTCGGGACGTAGTGTGAAGGTTCGGTTGACTTCGGATGGCTCGGTTACTCGGTGGGGGTTCTGCGTGGATCGCATCGAGACGACACAATCGACTCAACCTGCGGCGCGTTACAGTGCTGCCTGGGTTTCCCAAAGCAATTACCCAACGCTGACTGCAGGGCAGCGTACCGACCTCTGGGTGAAGTATCGCAACACAGGCAATACAACCTGGCACCGGAGCGGCGCGCATCGCACGCTGTTAGGAACGCTCGACCCTAATAGTGGTGCTAATGATTACCATTCACCTTTCTCGTGCTCTTCCTGGATTGGTGATAATCGCCCGGCCGGCCTATCCGAATCTTCTGTCGTCCCCGGCGGCACAGGGACATTTCGTTTTTCTATTTGCCCTCCGCGCAATATGTCGGCGGGGACTTATCGGCTGCGTGTTGCACCTGTAGTCTCGGGCATCGCCTGGATGAAGCAGTCGAATGTCTTTTGGAATGTAGCCGTTCGATCTCCCGACATTAGCTGTTCTGGGCGATACCGTGCCGAATACTTCAACAACCGTGGACTCGGCGGCAGCCCGGTATATACCACGTGTGAAGGATGGCCCATCAATCACGACTGGGGCGGCGGCAGCCCCGGCCATGGCGTGCCCAACGACAATTTCTCGGCTCGCTGGACCGGCCGTGCTCATATCGACGCCGGCACCTACAATTTCATCGCCAAAGCCGATGACGGTATTCGGGTGTGGGTCGGCGGTACACTGATCATCAATGCCTGGCGGGATCAGCCTCCCACCGAGTATCGTGTCACGCGAAGCGTCGGCGGCGGGGATTATGACATCAAAGTGGAGTATTACGAACATGGCGGCGGCGCTATGGCCCAGTTCCGTTGGGAACGCAGTCATAGCGGCGGTGGCGGCGGGCCGGCCGGATACACATTTTGCGCTCATGAGAACGAGCATTGCAGTTTCAGCGGCCGTAAAGATGTGGCCTATGGTGCCCAGGGCCGTTTCAATTACAGGCGCAACGTGAGCGGCGGCATCGATTGCAACAATGGCATGTTCGGCGATCCCAATCCCGGTGTGGTCAAAGCTTGCTACATCAAGGATAGCAGTGGCGGTGGCGGCGGCGGCAACGGCCGAACATACGAAATCATCGCTAAGCACAGCGGAAAGTGTCTGGATGTTGAGGGAGCACGACAGGACAACGGCACCAACGTCCAGCAATGGGCGTGCGGCGGCGGGCCCAATCAGCGTTGGCGTCTGGAGCCGGTTGGTGGCTACTATAAGATCGTGGCCGTGCATAGCAGCAAGTGTTTAGACGTGACCGGCGGCTCGACGGACAACGGTGCCAATGTGATCCAGTGGCAATGTCACGGCGGCGACAATCAGTTATGGCAATTCAGTCGAGTTGGCGGCTATTATCGTATCACGGCCAAACACAGCGGCAAAGTGCTGGACGTGGCCGGCGCCAGCC
>WFQU01000132.1 GCA_015486845.1 Anaerolineae bacterium
CTGTCAATTAGAAGTTCAACTTCTGCGAGAAGTTGAACTTCTTAAAGGGAGCCTGATTTTTTAGACGATCTGCGTCTTTGCGCCGCTGCGCTTAACTTTCCCCCTTCCCCGTATCGGGGAAGGGGAGGCTTACCGCCCCTTTGGGCGGCAAGCCAGGGGAGAGGTCTTATTTTCAGAGAAGCCATGACACGACGAAGTCCATTTTTTGACTATTGTTTTTTATCTGTGTGCGCAGCCTGCGTTTATCTGCGTCCCATTTTTATTTTCAGAGGAGAAAAGAATGACAAATAAAAAAGAAATGGCAACCAGGTACGACCCTATCCAGGTAGAAGCTCGCCTTTACCGGTGGTGGGAGGAGCAGGGCTATTTTCGCCCGGAACAACAATTGGCCAGCGGCTTAGCAGACCCGCGGAAGACACCGTTCGTAATTTCCATGCCGCCGCCCAACGTGACCGGTGCGCTGCACATGGGACACGCTTTAACCTCGGCGTTGGAAGACTTGATGATCCGCTACCACCGGATGCAGGGCCACCCTACCCTGTGGGTGCCGGGGACCGATCACGCCGGCATTGCCACACAAAATGTCGTGGAGCGCAAATTAGCCACAGAAGGCGTTTCCCGGCAGCAGATCGGCCGCGAAAAATTCGTGGCTGAGGTGTGGAAGTGGAAAGAAGCTTACCACGCCCGCATCACCAAACAGCAGCGCCGTCTCGGCGTGAGCTGTGATTGGCAGCGGGAACGGTTCACCTTAGACGAAGGGCTCAGCCGGGCGGTGCGCACCGCGTTCAAACAGCTTTACGACAAAGGGCTGATTTACCGGGGCACGTATCTGGTAAACTGGTGTCCCCGCTGCGGCTCCGCCATCTCCGACCTGGAAGTGGACCACAAAGAGGAGACCGGAAAGCTATACACTTTCCGCTATCCATTGGCGGACGGCAACGGCTACCTACCGGTAGCGACCACCCGCCCGGAGACAATCCTGGGCGATACGGCGGTGGCCGTGCACCCGGACGACGACCGTTACAAAGCATATGTGGGCAAAGAAGCGTTGGTGCCGATGCTTAACCGGCCTATTCCCATCATTGCGGATGCTTATGTGGACCGCGGATTCGGCACCGGAGCGCTGAAAGTGACGCCGGCCCACGACCCCAACGACTACGAAATCGGAAAACGCCACAATTTAGCGTTCATCAACATCCTCAACGAGGACGGCACACTCAACGAGAATGCCGGCCCTTATGCCGGGCTCAGCCGGGAAGCGGCGCGTCAGAAACTATGGGCAGATATGCGCGCTGCCGGGCTGGTCATCGGCGCAGAGGACTATGTGCATAGCGTCGGCCATTGCCAGCGCTGCGGCACTGTTATCGAGCCGCTTCTCTCCACCCAATGGTTCGTCAAAATCGAGCCATTGGCCAGGCCTGCTTTGGCCGCGGTGCAAGAGGGGCGCACGCAAATCATCCCCCACCGCTTCGAGAAAGTCTATTTCAATTGGCTGGAAGGCATTCGCGATTGGTGCATCAGCCGGCAATTGTGGTGGGGCCATCGCATCCCGGTCTGGTACTGCGACGATTGCGGAAAAGAGACCGTGGCGGTAGAAACGCCGCAAGTCTGCGTCCATTGCGGCAGCAGCCATATCCATCAGGAAGAAGATGTGTTGGATACCTGGTTCAGTTCCGGGCTATGGCCGTTCAGCACATTAGGTTGGCCGGAGGAGACGGAGGATTACCGCCGCTACTACCCCACTTCGGTACTGGAAACCGGCTATGACATTCTCTTCTTCTGGGTGGCGCGCATGATAATGATGGGCATCGAAATGACCGACACGGAGCCATTCCACACGGTCTATTTGCACGGCTTGATCCGGGATCAGCACGGCAAGAAGATGAGCAAATCCTCCGGCAATGCCATGGACCCGCTGGAAGTGATTGACCAGCACGGCAGTGACGCTTTACGCTTCACGCTGCTCACCGGCTCCACCCCGGGCAATGACATCAAACTTTCCGAAGAGAAACTGATAGCCAACCGCAATTTCGCCAACAAAATATGGAACGCAGCCCGCTTCGTGGTGAGCAATGTAGGCGGGGCACCGCAACAATTCGACAATATTGACGGTGCGGCGCTCTGGGCCGAGCCAGGGCTAACCGCCGCCGATCGCTGGATACTCAGCCGGCAGCACGGTTTGACAGAACGCGTGACTCGGTTCAACGAAGCCTACCAATTCGGCGAAGCAGGACGCGATCTCTACGACTTCCTGTGGGGGGAGTACTGCGACTGGTACCTGGAAATAGTTAAAGTGCGGCTTTACGGCCATGACGAAACGGCCAAAGGAGTGGCCCGCCGGGTGTTAGTGTACACGTTAGAGCGCACACTGCGCCTTTTGCACCCATTTATGCCTTTCGTGACTGAGGAAATCTGGCAGCATTTGCCCCACACCGGTGACGCTTTGATAGTAACGCCGTGGCCGGCGGGGGGCGGCACCGATGCGGAGGCAGAAGCCCGCTTCGTGCTCTTCCAGGAAGTGGTGCGCGCCATCCGCAATAGCCGCGCCGAATACAATGTACCGGCCGGTCGCAAGATCAAAGCGCTGCTCAGCGCCGGGGAAATGACCGATTACTTACAGTCGCAGCGCAAGTTGATCGCCCGCCTGGCCAATGTGGATGAAGCACAGTTAGTCATTGCAGAACAGGTGACAGCGCCAGGGCAAACGGTCACGCTGGTCGTTACGCCGGTGACGGTTTACCTTCCCCTGGCCGGCCTGATCGATATTGCCGCCGAACAAGCCCGATTACAGAAAGAGCTGGCCAGCGCGGAAAAAGAGATCACCCGCGTGGCCAATCTCCTGGCTAACGAGAATTTCCGCAGTAAAGCGCCGACGGCAGTCGTCCAGCGAGAGAAGGAGCGACTGGACACGCTAAAGCAGAAAGCGGAGCACTTACGCCAGGAGTTACAAGGGTTGCAGGCATAACGGAATCCCGAATTTAAAAAACTCAACTTCTTTGCGAAATTGAACTTCTACGGGGAAAACAAAAGGCAGAAGCGCAATCGCTTCTGCCTTTTCAGTGGAGATGCCGGGAATCGAACCCGGGTCCGAAGAACTCGTTGACAAGTTTACTACAAGCTTAGTCGCCGCTTTTCTTCTCGCCCTCTGTATCCTCCGGCGACGGAGTATACAAAGGGCCAGTCGCATGTCTTAAGCCAGCATCCGCGACCCCTGCCGGCTGCATCCTCTCATTCTGACGGTGTTACCATCGCTTAGAGGCCCAGCGCTGGGCACCGCAGCCATCTTTTATGATGACTGTGTTGTGTTGTTTTTTACCTCACGCAGCGAGAGCTACAGGAGCCGCCACCGGGCGGGTAAAGGCCAACACGTTATTACTAACTTTTTTGGCACTTAATGTTTTTACCCGTTTTAACGAGGTCAGGCGCCTCGGCTTGCAACTTGACAACAGCCTTCCCCGTCGAAGCCTGTCATCCCCATGACCAACTATAGTATAACACAACTTTAGGAAAATGCAACCTCTCTTTGTCAGAACTGCATCATATTTTTACCAACTGAGGCCTAACAAATTCAGATCCAAGCGGTAATGGATACTGCTCACAAGCAGAACCTGCGAACAGACGGTGCACCTGTTTTACAAACTCTTTATTGAGAACGCTCGTTTGGCCTGATCACAATCGGATAGGCGTTTCAACGGTTAAGCGCCAGAATCGGAATGCCTGCCAGTATCACACCATAGAACATAAAAGCATCGCACGCTATTTTAGATTCGGAATTTCTGTGACATAAGTGGTAAAATAGGCGGTTTATGTGGTATAATGGTTTAAGACTCAGGAGACAGGCGTATTCGGCTAATAGAACATTAAGGGGCATTGGAAATGAGTGGTACTGTCAAGCATGATCTGAGCCTCCGTCACCTTCAGGCTGAGCTGGCCCGCATTGATGTACTGCTCCGGCGTGAGGTCCGTCGCTGGCAACTGTCCGGACAGGATCAGAACGACGCGTTTCGCGGCCTGTATATCTCCGATGGCGAAGCCAACGCCCTACTTGATCGCCCTTTCGCTAACAGTTGGGGGGACACAGCCACATTAGCTCCGGACGAAGACCAGAGGTATGCTGAAGCCCTGCTTCAGGCTGCGCAACAGGCGCGGACACTGGCCGATATGGCCAAGCGACAAGATCATCCGTTACGTCTGGGACATCTAGCACACGTTTTCGGCCTCGATCGCTTTGATCTCGACACACTTTTAATCTGTCTGGCTCCAACACTTGACTTACGCTATGAACGGCTGTACGGCTATTTGCAGGATGATGTAACGCAAAAGCGTCCTACCATCAATCTTATACTCAATCTGCTCTCCGCGCCAGGCCCAGAACGGCTTACTTTGCTTTCCCGATTTTCCGCTGAAGCACCTCTATTCAGGAATCATCTCGTGGAACCGATTGTTTCACAAACCGAGACAAATCCTCCTTTACTACGACAGGCACTGCGTGTAGACGATGCGGTCGTATCCTGGCTTCTGGGTGAATATCGTCCGCATGCTGATTTAGGCGCAAATGCCAAGCTACTGATTCCTCGCCATGACGAGGCGGTGTGGATGTTGCCGGCGGAAATGCGCGCCCTGTTTGAGCAAGATATGGCTAAGATGCCGGTTCTTGCTTTCTACGGTCCCGACCGGACTGCTCAGTTCGCAGCGGCCCATTATGCTGCGGAGCGCCGTGGCCGGGTCCTTTTGACCGTTGAACTTGATGCGGTAATTGACAGGGGGCTCTCGCCGGCGCGTGCCGTCCGGCTGACGTTGTGCGACGCACGGCTAAACGGAGCAATCCCGTTTCTTTCCGGCTGGGATGCCTGTCTGATCAATGGTTCACCGCCGCCCAATCTGCTATCCGAAGTGTTGTCTTACCCCGAAGTGGCCATTATCAGCGGTAGGGCGCCTTGGCGACCGGCAGATACGGAACGTGACCGGAACTTGCTTTGGCTCGAATTTCCAATCCCCGGCTATCCCCAACGGCAAGCACTTTGGCGCCACTATTTGGGAAACGACGAGCCGGTGGACGTCTCTGCGTTGGCCGGTCAATTCTTGCTAACCGCCGGGCAAATTCGTGACGCTGTTGCTGCGGCGCAAGATGCCGCTGCTCAACGCGGCACGCTTTGGCAAGGAACAGACCTTTTTGCAGCAGCGCGTGCCTACTCGAACCCGCGCCTTGCCAGCCTGGCCCGCAAGGTTGTGCCCCGTTACGATTGGGATGACCTCATTTTGCCGCAAGATCAAATAGCGTTGCTGCACGAAATCGTGGATACGGTGCGCGGCCGTCCGCTCGTTCTGGAAACATGGGGTGTCGGGGAAAAACTGGCCTCCAGCGCCGGCGTGACGGCTCTCTTTGCCGGCCCATCCGGCACCGGCAAAACAATGTCGGCGGAAATCATCGCCAGCGAGTTACACCAGGACTTATATAAGATCGATCTTTCCACAATCGTGAGCAAATATATCGGCGAGACCGAGAAAAACCTGGAACGTATCTTCACCGAGGCGCAAGCCAGCAATGCCATTCTCTTTTTCGATGAAGCGGATGCCCTTTTCGGCAAACGCTCCGAAGTGCGTGACTCGCACGACCGCTATGCCAATATCGAAATCAGCTACCTGTTGCAGCGCATGGAAATATATGACGGCGTGACTATTCTGGCTACGAACTTACGCGCTAACCTGGACGAGGCCTTCACTCGCCGCTTGCAATTTGCCGTCGATTTCCCCTTCCCGGACGAAGAAAACCGCCTGCGCATTTGGCAAACGCTCTTTCCCCCAGGTGTGCCTCGCGATGAGGACATCAACTTTGGCCTGCTGGCCCGGCATTTCAAGTTGTCCGGGGGTAACATCCGTAACATCCTGGTCAACGCCGCCTATCTAGCCGCCGGCGACGGCGGTCGGGTCACCATGGATCACTTACTCCACAGCACTCGCCGCGAGCTGCAGAAAATGGGCCGGCTAATGGGAGAAAAGGATTTTGCAGAACGGAGAGCGTGGAACCTGAAGGCGCCTGTACTGTAGTGTGTCCCCATCGTCGGAGGACAAATCAGCATTTCTCTTGCATTGTTTATTATAGTTCGGGCTCATTCAGATTAGTGCCCTATCAGTGAGATTCTTGTACACTAAGCAAAAGCTTAACGCGAAGCCGTCAGGGAAACAAGGCCGCCAAGAAAGAACCTTCGCACCTTTGCCTCTTGGTAACTTTGCATTGGATTTCTCAGTTCTGGTTTGTTCAGGTTAGACATGATAAACAAGCATTGACAAAAGGCCTTTTAAGTGAAGGTGAGATATGAGCAAAGAAAAATCAGCGGCAAGTCGCCAGCACCGTTCGGCACCACAGAAGCGGGAGAAAGCAGACACAAAGAGCCATGTGCGGGTTGTCCCGGCGCAGCATCCGTTGCTCCATTGGCAGCAGGTCGTAGGAAACGCCAAAATTGCGCGTATGTTGGTGGAACAGGAGATGGATTCGTTTATGGGCACACGACCTGAAGTCGGTCTGGCAGGCGGTGTCCTCAGTGAAACGATAGCAGCACGCATCCAGGCACAGCGCGGCCAGGGAACACCGCTTGATCCGACCACGCGTGAGGAAATGGAAGACACATTCGGTTCGGCACTGGACGATGTGCGCATTCACACAGATGCTGAGGCTAATGCCCTTAGCCACAGCATAAACGCGAAAGCTTTTACCATCGGCGCCGACATCTTTTTCCACCAAACCGCCAACCCGCGGGATAGTCGATTGCTGGCCCACGAAATCACCCATGTCCTCCAACAACGTTCAATGAGTGACAGCGGGCCAATTACCGTAGGGCCGGCCAACGATCCTTTGGAACGCCAGGCGGAACAGATCGCTGCCGAGACGACGCATCCATCTTCAGAACAAGCCGGCGAACGCTATGTAGACCCGGCACCAGCCAATGCGACGCCGGCCGGCAGGGCAGTCCAACGCAGCTTGTGGGACTTATTAAGCGGGGCGTCCGGCCCGGTCGGTCTGGGAGTGAGTGCCATTACCGGATTAGCCGAAAAAGCTAACAGACCGTTAGCAACCTTAGCCGGCGTTTCTACCCGAGCGATGACCGAAGTGCCCGGCGCCGGCACACTGGGCGGTTTAGGTAAGGTAGCAAGCCCCATAGGGCTCATCAGCGGAGCTATGGATCTATTCGGCAGCAACAAGACAGCCGGCGAGCGTGTCTCCGGTGGTCTGGGAGCGTTCAGTGGCCTGACAGGCGTGGCGGGTGACATGGGCGAGTTCTTTGGCACCAGTGCCCTTTCGGCCGGCGGCGCGGAAGGACTGTCGGCGGGGGCCGGCGCGGCATTGACCGGAGAACTGGGGGCCGGCGCTGCAGCAAGCAGCGCCGGCGCAGTCATCGGTGCCGGTTTGGCCGGATATGGCATAGGCAGATTGTTAGATACGGGAGTTGGTGCCATTGGCCAGGCAATCACGGGCAACAAGAACAAAGACTATACCATCTCCGGGGGGATAGCCAGCCTGATGACTTCTGCCGATCAAAGTGTTTCCAGATTGTGGGCCGACCCAAGTAAACCGGCCTATACGCAAACATTGGGCTGGAAGTTGGGCGAATGGCTTGGCATATGAGCCAGCTTGCCGCTCATCAGGGAGATATGAAATCTGATGCGGAAGACACACGATGATTAATGACTTAGACGAAACGCTTCGGAAGCTTCTGGTTCTTGAATTGCCCATCAAGAATGGCGAAGTGGAAATCAATTTCGAGCCACCAAATCGTGATTGGGCTGCGGGGCGGGTGAAGCCGACTATCAACCTGTACCTCTACCAGATCGCCGAGAACATCAAACTGCGACGAAACGACTGGGTGGTTGAGAAAACGGATGACCAGGCCACAAAGCACCGTCCGCCAAAGCGGATTAACGTTACTTACATGGTCACTGCCTGGGCCGGCGACGTAGAGGACGAACACCATCTCCTCTGGCGAGTCATGGCAGTCTTCTTGAAACACTCGGATTTACCGGAGGACATACTGCAAGGCGACTTACAGGATGCGCAGGTAAAGATCAAGGCGAGCTTGCCGCCCGAAGATGAAATACTAAACCCGACTGACCTGTGGAATGTCCTCAGCAACGACATCCGCCCGGCGATCCATTACCGGGTCGTGCTGCCGCTGGACGTGGCCAAGCGGTTCACCGGCCCGCTGGTGCTCAAGAAAGTGATCAAAGTGGAACAGGGACTGGAAGGCGAAGGCCCCTTCGAGGAGATCATGCAGGAAGGAAAGAAGAGCGAATGAAGCGAATGAAGCGAATGGAGCGAACGGGACGAATTTGTTTCCCTGATTCGCTGATCCGCTGATTCGCCCGTTCGTTGATTCCGTTAGAAAGGAGGTGGTAATGGGACAACCGGCAGCACGAGTGGGAGATATGACGGCGCACGGAACACCGCTGGCCCCGGGGCCGGGCAGCGTGAATGTGTTCATCGGCAAGAAGCCGGCCTGGCGGGCTACGGCGGACACCCATGTGTGTGCCATGGTTACCCCCGCCGGAACGCCCCACGGAGCGGGCGTGGTCGCCATGGGAAGCACAACTGTTTTCATTAACAACCTGCCCGCAGCGCGCGTTGGGGACCAAGTTATGGAAGCCGGCGGAGGCCCGAATCCCATTGTTACCGGGGAGTTTACCGTGCTCATCGGCTGATACCGGTCTAAAAAGTTGGCCCAGGTCCGGCATTGTGGAGTGCCAGCCGGCCACAAGGCCCAGGAATCTCGGGTGGCACTCCAGAAGAGCAAGTAAAGGAGGTAAGACATGTCACCACAGTACCTCTCACCTGGCGTCTATGTAGAAGAGGTAGACCGTGGCGCTAAGCCCATCGAAGGGGTAGGGACTTCCGTCGCCGCGTTCATCGGCTTCGCCGAAAAAGGGCCAGTGAACAAACCGACCCTCATCACCAATTGGAGTCAGTTCAAGGACACTTTCGGCGATTTTCAGGAAACTTCGTACCTTGCCCACGCCGTGTACGGCTATTTTTACAACGGCGGTGGCACAGCTTATGTCGTGCGCGTGCCCGGTGGAGTCGGGGGACAAAGCGATACCAAGGAGGCTGCTGCGCCGGCCAAAGCGGCGGCAGGTGAAAAAGAAGCTAAGCCTGAGCCGAAGAAAAAGCCGGCCAAAGCTGCTATTTCTGCCAAAACTTTCATCGGCGACGCGGACGCACGCACCGGTCTCGGCGGTTTAGAAGCGGTGGATGAGGTCACCATGGTGGCTATCCCCGACTTGATGGCGGCATTGCAAGCCGGTGATCTCAAAGAAGAAGATGTCAAAGCGGTACAAACCGCCATGTTCACGCATTGCGAGAAGATGAAATATCGCTTTGCACTCATCGATCCGCTGCCGGGCCTCTCACCGCAGGAAGTCAAAGCATGGCGCATGGAAAAAGCGGGCTACGATTCCAAGTACGGTGCGCTTTACTATCCATGGATATCCGTGAGCAATCCGTTGGGCGAAGGCAGCATCTCCATTCCCCCCAGTGGCCACATGGCCGGCATTTACGCCCGCAGCGATGCAGAACGCGGCGTCCATAAAGCCCCGGCCAACGAAGTGGTGCGGGGAGCCATTGGACTGGCGTTGCAGATCACTAAAGGCGAACAAGATGTTCTCAATCCGGTGAGCGTCAACTGCATCCGTTCCTTCCCGGGCCGAGGCATTCGCGTTTGGGGTGCCCGGGCGCTTTCCAGCGATCCGGCCTGGCGGTATATCAACGTCCGCCGGCTTTTCAACTTCGTGGAAGCGTCCATCGAGCGGGGAACGCAATGGGTGGTCTTTGAGCCCAACGACGTGGACCTGTGGGAGCGCGTCAAGCGGGACATCACTGCGTTCCTGACGCTAGTTTGGCGGGATGGGGCGCTCTTCGGCAATACCCCGGCAGAAGCGTTCTATGTCAAATGCGACGAAGAATTGAATCCGCCCGAGGTTCGGGACGCCGGTATGTTGATCATCGAGATCGGGATGGCGCCGGTCAAGCCGGCCGAGTTCGTCATCTTCCGCATCAGCCAGTGGCAGGGCGGCGGCGAGGTCTCCGAGTGATACGAGTCAGCGACAACGTAACGCACTCAGGACGTCACAGGCAAAAACGCGGTACCAGACAGAAAGTTTAATAGGAGGTTATTATGCCTAACGGAAGCAACAAAGACCCTCTTGTCTCAGCGTATTTTACCGTTGAGTTTCAGGGCGTCATTGCCGGAGCTTTTCAGGAAGTTTCCGGCATGGGCTCTTCCAACGATGTCGTAGAATACCAGGCTTCTGGCCCAAAAGGACAATATATCATCAAGAAAATTCCCGGCCATCTGACCTGGAACAACATCACCCTCAAGCGGGGCATCACCGATTCCGTAGACCTTTGGAAGTGGCGTAAGACGGTGGAAGAGGGCAAGATCGACGACGCCAGGAAAAACGGCTCGGTGGTGATGTACGATCAGAACGGACACGAAGTAGCGCGCTGGAATTTCGTCAATGCCTGGCCATCCAAGCTGACCGGTCCGACGGCGGATGCAAAATCCAAAGAGGTCGCCATCGAAGAGTTGGAAATTGTTGTCGAGGGCTACGAGCGGGTGAAGTGATATGGCGCTGCAAACAGAATTCGAGTTTACGCTGCCCAAAGGCTATGTGGACGAACACGGGAACCTGCACCGGCGCGGTGTAATGCGTCTGGCTACGGCCATTGACGAAATCGCGCCGTTGCGGGATCCTCGGGTGCGGGCCAACGAGGCGTACTTGGTGATCATTCTGCTTTCCAGGGTCATCACCAAACTGGGCACCCTGGCGGATGTGAATCCCGGTGTCATCGAAGGACTTTTCGCAGCCGATTTAGCCTACTTGCAGGAATTCTATCAACGGATAAACGGGGATGGCACTATCAAGATTCAGGTGAAGTGTCCGCAGTGCGGCGCGGAGTTCGAGGTGGATTTTGGTCACCCGGGGGGATGACAGGCTACCCCCTCGACAATCTTTACGAGGAGGTAGCCTATATCGCCTACCATTTTCACTGGCCGTTGCTTGATGTTTTGATGTTGGAACACCAGGATCGAAGGCGGTGGGTGGAGGAAATAGCCAAGCTTAACCGCCGATTGCGTGTGTGAGGAAGGTGACGCACAGGGATTTCACGCCTTGTGGCCTTTGCGGCACTGCGTCATCAAGTTCTGGGGAGAAATATGCCTGACATAAAACAGAAGGATCCGTTTCCGGCCTACGCGTTTTTCGTGGAAATCGGTGGGATAGCCCAGGCTGCTTTCAGTGAGTGCTCCGGCCTGGAAAGCCAGGTCGAGGTAAAAGAGTACAAAGAAGGTGGACTGAACAGCTACACGCACAAGCTGCCGGGCCGCGTCAAATACAGCGACCTGACGTTGCGCCACGGCAGCGCCGGCTCGGATGAGCTATGGAATTGGTATCAGGATGTGTGTCAAGGCAAGATCGAACGGAAGAACCTCTCGGTGCTGCTTTTCAACACGGCCGGAGAGGAAGTACGCCGCTGGAATTTTAGCGGCGCGTATCCGGTTCAATGGAACGGCCCAAGTTTCAAAGCCGGTTCCAAGAACGTAGCTATCGATACGCTGGTGATCGCCCATCGCGGGTTAGTGGGAACGTAGAGGTACATGGCATAGAATAATACGCCCATACAACCAGGAAAAGGGATAGATGAATATCGATCCAAAAAAGTTGCTGACGGAACTTTTGGGGCGGCGAATAGCGGAGCCCAGCGCGCCCACTTCGACGTTAGCACCGAGCGCTCCGCCGGAATTGGCGCTTCCAGCCTTAGAGATGGCCAGCACGCTGACGCGCACCAAGGATTTCCTTGCCAATCGGAGTAATCTACGCTCCGGCTTAGGCGGGGCGAACCTGACGCATCTGCCGGCGTGGACTGGTGCGTCCGTGCCGCCCCCGACAGGAACCAGTACAAGAACTTCCTGGATCGGTTATTTGGACAGCATAATGCGATCGCCAGTGACGGTGGCTCGTATGCCGGCCGACGCAGCGTCTTTGCTAGATTTCGTGAGAGATCACGAGAACCGTTATCGCTATCTTCCAGGCAACGAGGGACTCTCGCTGGACACGACGCTTCCTGCCGTCGGGACGGCAATCCCGGGGGAAAACGTAATCGGAGGGCATACAGCCGCCAACTCCGCGATCCTCAATCAGTTGAGCCAGGTGTGGGGAAAGAGCAGCGGCCCGATGCCAGTTTCAGCCCAGCGCGTCGGGCAGATTGCGATGCGCCGTCCGCCAACGCATCGGTTGCCAGCAACGCAGCAACTGCCACAGCAGGAAAAAAACGTCGAACAAGCAGTTGCTTCCATGATCGTTCCAACGGCAGAGAAAATCGTTCAAGGGACACCCGGAGTGGCCGGCAGTGCGTCGGGATTGCTAGCAAAAGTTTTCACGCCGTTTCATAAAACCGTTTCTGTGGGCTGGAGCGCAGTCGAAAACTTGATGGGTAAGGTCGCGCCAGCGCCGAAAGGGGGAACAGACGAAGCGCCGTCGTTTGCCGAGGGCAAGCGTGAGGAAGCGGTCATTTCCACAGGGGAAACGCCGAGATTATTGACCGTGCCGCTGGCGAATAAGATTTCCGGGGTGCCGGAGAGTAGTTATGCGCTTACGGAGGCAACAAGCAGCGAAAAAATGACCAGCGACAAGCTTACTACGAAATTGCTGCCGCTAACTGGTCACGCCAAGAGAATCTCGAGATCGACAGCAGCGGAAACCGACGCCGGGCTGACTGAAGAGAAACGCACTGCGGAGCCACCACCATTGAGCGCTAAATCCGCGGCAACATTTTCTAAAAAGATTGCCGAAGACGTCGAGAAGATCGTCCCAAACGTAGCGCAAAAGTTTCCTTCAGTAGGCAAGAAGTCGGTGGAGAAGTTGGGCGAGGCGACACAACGGCAAATTATTGCGTCCTCCGGAGCAGCGAGTAAATCGCATTGGCCAGAGACCGAGACCAGGAAGATCATTGCGAAAGCAAGCGACGCGAAAAACGTCGTTAGCATCGAGGGGAGGACATCAGAACCGCTCCTCGGTAACGACCAGATATCCTCCGAATTGGTGCTGCCGAAAGCCGGCAAGGAACCATCGTCCGGCGCCGAAAAGTTAGAGATGCCGTTAGTGGTAGAGACAACGAAGTCCCCGGTCAAAGGAACAATTGCTTCGCTGGCAACGAGTGAGAACCAAGGCAAAGCTGGTAGTGCCGTTTCTTGGGCAAGGCAAATCGTAGAGAAACACATCCCTGCTACATTCGGCGTCACAAAGAAACTATTGCCAGAACTGGCTATTCCGGCTTCCCTGGAGGCACTAAATGAGAACGCTGCGGGTGCGCTCGGCAGCACAGCTTCTGAGCTCACGGGCGCGGTGGAACATCCATTAAAAGCCGCTCGGCGGGAAATGAAATGGCCATCGTTTGGCGGGCTGATGGAGAAGCATCCGTTGGAGGCTGCTGAGAGAACGATTGGTTTGCCGGCATCGGTGAGCAGCGCCCTGGAGCATCCTTTGGAAACGCTTCAACGATCTGTAAGCAAGCCAGAAATGCCCTTAGCGCCCCCTGCCGGGGCGTTGGAAATAACAGCCGGTGGACTCAGCGGCGCTGCCGGAGAAGTAGAAAGAACACTTCCATTCTCGATTCCCAAGGGGGAAGTCTCAGAAGTGGAATCCGAGATTGGAAAGTACCCCGGCGAGACAGAGGAAGGCGCGAAGCCACCGGACATGGACGGACTCATGGATGAAATCTACCAACGCCTCTTACATCGCTTGAAGATGGAACGTGAAAGACGAGGATTCTGAAGGAGCAGTCATGAGCCTGCGGCCTGCCTGCGGGCGGTACGTAATCAGGCGCGCTACAGCGAATGAAAAACTCCGTGTAAGGTTGAGGCTAGCTTATTCAAGCAGCAATGCGACGGTGATAAAAATGGAGTTGATTAATAGTTGACCAGGGCTGAGGTACCTCGGCATTGGAGAATGAGAGGCAGTGCGTATGGCTTTAGAAAAGGCGCACATAACAAATCTGGAAACGAACGAAGAGATACCATGCTTGTTCAATCCCACGGAATACGCCATTGCCAAAAACAATCGCTGGGATTCGGTCAAAGTGATGGGAGACGACGTGCCGATGCCGAAATTCATCAGCGGTGGCGCCATGAAGCTGACCATGACACTATTTTTCGATACTTATGAGAACAAAAAAGACGTTCGGACGTATACGGAAAAACTTTTCAAGCTGATGCAGGTGGATCGAAAGCTACGAAACAAGAAGAACAAGAAAGGGCGTCCCCCCCGATGCATGTTCAATTGGGGCAAAAAATGGGGGTTCAAAGCGATTATCACCCAGATGAAACAGCGGTTCACACTTTTCTTGGAGGATGGCACGCCGGTGCGGGCGACGGTGGACGTGACTTTCCAGCAGGTGGAGAAAGAAGGTTCCTACCCACCCCAGAACCCGACTACGCAGGCCGATCTTGATCGTAGCATCCGCATCGTGAAGCCCGGGGATAGGCTGGACTTGATTGCGTATCAGGAATACGGCGACCCAACCCTGTGGAAGCAGATCGCCGAGGCCAACGAAATCGCCAACCCGATGGACATTCAGCCTGGGCAGAGATTAGTGATCGTGCCGGCGGAGTAAGATAGGGGCCGCGGGGCTATTTTCAGAGAGGCGCACGGAGCTTTGAGCTCCGTGCGCTCGGGCGGAGAACGCCGTCGAATAGAAGTTCAACTTCTCGCAGAAGTTGAACTTCTTAAAAGGGGGCCTGAATTTTTGAGACGCTCTGCGCCTCGGCACCACTGCGTCAACTGATTTTCAGCGGAGTTCGTCATTGCGAGCCCGGCAGGGCCGTGGCAATTCACCTCATTGGCGTTGAAGATTGCTTGACCAAAAAGAGGATCACACTATCGCTTCGCTTGCAATGACACGACTGATTTGAAGGCATTGCGTCAGGGGGTAACCGAGGGCAATGCCCTCGGTTACCCCCCAGAGAAGTTTATTTTCAGAGAGGGAATATGCCTGAGCAGAAACCGATGCAAGATCAATGCCAAATTTTAATAGACGGTACCACGGCTGCAGAGAGAATCCTGCAAGCTGTGATGAGCGTTCGGGTGGAGCACGGGCTTGATTTGCCGGCCGTCTGTTTGCTGCGTTTGCAGGACGACGAGATGGAAATAGTGGATAGCAACGATTTCGACATCGGACGGGAGATACGGGTGGAGATGGGCGCGGGAAAGAAGCTCAAACCGGTGTTTGACGGTGAGGTAGTGGGATTGGAGATGGAGCCCAGCTACCACGGCGCGATGGTGCTGGTAGTCAAAGCTTATGATAAGTCACACCGCCTCCACCGCGGGCGCAAAACGCGTTCGTTCGTTCAGATCACCGATAGCGACATAGCCAAGAAAATCGCCCAAGAAGTGGGACTGCGACCTGATGTGGAAAGCACTTCCGAAGTTTACGATTACGTCATCCAGGATAATCGTACTAATTACCATTTCCTGCGAGAGCGAGCAGAGCGCATTGGATTCTCCGTGTGGGTGGGTGACGGCAAGCTGCATTTCCGAAAAGCCGCAGCCGATCAGGGGCAAGCCATCGCGCTGGAATGGGGCAAAACGCTGCAGAAATTCCACCCGGCGTTGAGCGCAGGCCGCCAGGTAAACGAAGTAGTAGTACGCGGCTGGAACGTCAAGGAGAAAAAAGCCATCGTCGGCCGGGCCACCCAAGGGCAGAACGAGGCAAAAATCGGGCAGGCCAAAAGCGGCAGCGACACAGCCAAAAGTGCATTCGGCAGCGCTTCGGCAGTTGTAGTGCACCGCCCCATCCGGACGCAGGCGGAAGCGGATGCGCTGGCCCAGGCACTCTGCGACGAACTGAGCGGGGTATTCATCCAGGCAGACGGAGAAACCACCGGCACGCCGGAGCTCTTCCCAGGCAAGCAGGTGGAGAGCAAAAACGTGGGCAAGCGGTTCAGTGGTAAATATTTCGTCACCTCGGTGGTGCACAGCATCAGCAACGATGCACCTTACAAGACTTATTTCACAGCCAGCGGGAGCAAAGCCCACACACTTTTAGATATAGTGAAGGCGGACGATGAAGCTGTTCGAGGCGTGTTCGTAGGCGTGGTCACCGACAATAAAGACCCGGATAAACTGGGCCGTGTCAAAGTGCGCTTCCCCTGGCTCGATGACAAAGCGGAAAGCACATGGGCCAGGATTGCGACGCCCATGGCCGGCAAAGGGCGCGGGTTTTTCTTCCCACCAGAGGTCGGGGATGAAGTCCTGGTAGCGTTCGAGCATGGCGACATGCGCTTCTCGTACGTCTTGGGTGCCATCTGGAATGGCAAGGATACGCCGCCCGATGGTGCGGAGGACGCTATAGACGGCAGCGGCAAAGTAGTGCGAAGGATAGTCCGCAGCCGCGCCGGCCACACCATTACCTTCAACGACGATTCCGGTGGGGGCGGGATCACCATCGAGGACAAGAAAGGGAACAAAGTAGTGCTGGATGCTGCCAAAAACAGCCTCCAGGTGATCGCCAAAGGCGATTTGACCATTCAGGCTGGCGGGAAAGTCATCATCAAAGGGAAAAGCGGCATTAAACTGGATTCGGAGCAAGGGAAAGCCATTATCAAAGGCGCTACGGGCGTTGAGATCGAAACGCAGCAAGGCAAAGCAACTTTGAAGGGCTTAATGGGTGTAGATGTGGAAAGCACTACCGGACAAGTGAATGTCAAAGGTTTGATGATCAACCTGAACTGATGGGCTTGACGAAATGGAATTGACGCAGATGTGGGAAAATCATTTCAGCAGAAAGCCGCAGAGGGGCAAAAGCGCAAAGAAATCTATTTTTTTATTCTCCCTTGCGTCTTATGAATCTTCGCGTCGTTGCGTTAAGATTCCCGCCTCTGCACTTAGTAATCGTCCAAGAATAAGTTCCCCCAACTGTCATTGCGAGCGGGCGTAGCCCCGAAGCAATCTCCGACTTGCAAACTTGGGGATTGCTTCGGCCTATCGGCCTCGCAATGACACAAGCGGGAAGTTGTTTTTAGACAGCCACTTAATCCTTGCTTTTAGTGGAGGCGGAGATGAACAAAGATTTTTTGGGGCGTGGCTGGGCATTTCCGGTTAGCGTGGATAGCCGCGGCGGCATGGCGATGGCCAACGGGCAGGACAACATAGAACAATCTATTCGGATCATCCTGGAAACATCCCCGGGGGAGCGCGTCATGCGCCCGGAATTCGGGTGCGGCATCCACGACCTGGTCTTCGCATCCAATAGCCCGACGACGGCGGGAGTCGTTGCCTACCACGTCCAAGAGGCGCTGGGGCGGTGGGAACCACGGATAGAAGTAGAATCGGTGGATGTGCATCCCGACCCATACCGTGATGCGGTCTTGCTCATTGAAATTCGTTACACGATTCGCAGCACTAACGATCACCGCAACCTGGTCTATCCCTTCTACCGGATACCGGAAGAGGAGTAACAGGAGCCGCCAGCCGATAGCTGATAGCGGTTAGCGCACGGTCAATAGTTCAGTTGCTGCTGGCTGCCAACAGCTTGCTGCTAATGGCTGTTTGAACTGATGGGGGAGCGTGAATATGACATTACCAACTCCGAAACTGGACGATAGGTCTTTTCAGGACATCGTGAACGAGGCACGGGAGCTAATTCCCCGCTATTGCCCGGAATGGACAGATCACAATCTGTCCGATCCAGGCATCACGCTGGTCGAGCTCTTTGCCTGGATGACAGAAATGCTCCTTTACCGGGTGAACCAAGTGCCAGAGAAGAATTTCATCACCTTTCTTGATCTCATCGGTGTCAGATTAATGCCACCGGCAGCAGCGAGCGTCGATCTCACCTTTCGGCTTTCTGCCCCCCAGCAGGAACCGATGGTGATCGCCAGGGGGACGGAAGTTGCCACCGTGCGAACCGGCAGTACAGAGGCCATTGTGTTCAGTACCGACCACGATCTGACCATCGTGCCACCCACGGCGATCTATTTCCTGGTCTCGCCGAATGGCAGCAATTTCCATGATTACTCCGATTCGCTCGTGCGGCCCTCGCCGTTGTCGCCGATTTTCGAGGAAAGCCCGAAGCCGGGGAACGCTTTCTACCTCGGTTTCCAGGAGGATTTGTCCGGTAATACGTTGGCACTTTCCTTCCGCTGCGCCACGGAAGGGATTGGCATAGATCCCGATGAGCCGCCGTTAGCGTGGGAATGCTGGAGCAGCGCTAAGCAGACGTGGGTTTCGGTCCCTATGGTCGAGGATGGCACCGGAGGACTGAACCGCCGAGGCACCGTGGAGCTGGCATTGCCGTACGATTTTGGGGCGACGGAAGTGGGCATGAAACGGGCGTATTGGGTACGCTGCCAGGTCGCAGAGCCGGGGCCGGAACAGCCGATGTACACCGGATCACCCAAAGTGTTGCTGACCGATTCCTACAGTATCGGTGGCACAGTTCCGGCCACACACGCCTCGCCAATTCGAGGTGAAGTGCTGGGGCGGAGCGACGGCAAGCCCGGCCAAAAGTTCCAGGTCGCTCAGACGCCGATGCTGCCACTGCGCAAGAATGAAGTTGTGGAAGTAGAGGTGAAAGCAGGATGGGCGCAATGGGAAAAGGTATCCGATTTCTCCGCTTCCGGCTCCGGAGACAAGCATTTCACCTGCGACCCCATTCACGGCGAAATTCAATTTGGGCCGTCAATACGTCAGCCGGATGGAACAACCAGACAATACGGCGCTATTCCGGCCAAAGGGGCGCGTATACGTCTCTCCCAATACCGGATTGGTGGAGGAACCGTTGGCAACGTGGGACCGGGAACCTTGACCGTGCTCAAATCCTCCATTCCATTCGTTGCCAGCGTGGTCAACCGGGAAGCGGCATTCGGCGGGCGGGATGCCGAAACGATAGAGCATGCCAAGATGCGTGGCCCGAAGCAGTTGCGTACCCGCAACCGCGCTGTTACCACGGAGGATTTCGAGGTACTGGCGCTGGAAGCTTCCAGCAGCGTTGTCCGTGCCCGGTGCGTCCAGCCGGGGCCGGGGCGCAACGATCCGCCAGCCGGGACCGTGCGGCTCTATCTTGTGCCTTCGTTAGAGGGTGTAATGAAACCAACGCCGCGGCAGTTACGCGTGTCGGATGCCCTGGCCGCCGACGTGCGGGCGTACTTAGACGATCGTCGGCTGTTAGGCACGGCGTTAGATATCAAGACGCCTCCGTATGTCTGGATCTCGGCTCAAGTGAAGATCAAAGTGCAAAACAGGTTAGAATCTGCAACAGTACGACAGCGGGTCGAGGATGCGCTGTACCGGTTCTTGCACCCGTTAATGGGGGGCAGTGAGGGGAAAGGCTGGCTCTTCGGCCGGGATCTTTACATTGCCGACATTTACGCTGTGGTACACGATGTGCCGGGCGTGGAGTTCATCTCCGAAGCCAAACTGTTCCCCATCGAGATCGCCACCGGCAAGCTGCAGGCAGACACGATTCACGTTCAAGTGCCAGAGGGCGGGTTAATTGCGTCGTACCGGCACCTGGTTGTCGTGGAGGGATAAGTGGTTAACGCTAAAGCGCCAAAAACAGAGAGGTAATTATGGAAAAGCCCGAACCGAGTAAATTGTTGCAATATCTGCCAGCGATTTACCAGGGAAGCGATTTCATGGGACGCTTCCTGCACATCTTTGAGGAAATCGTCGCGCCGGTGGAGGATGTCCTGGATCAGACGCATCTTTATTTCGACCCGCGCACAGCGCCGCCGTCTCTCCTGACATGGCTGGCTTCTTGGATCGATTTAGTCTTGGACGAGAACTGGCCGGAAGCACACCGCCGGGAACTGATCCGCCGGGGCGTCGAACTTTACCAGTGGCGGGGAACGAGGCGTGGTCTCTTGACCTACTTGAAAATTTACGTGGGCGTGGAGCCGGAGATTGTAGAACATTTCACTGCCGCGGATGGTGGCCCATTTCGTTTTTCCGTAGTCCTGCGAATGGAGAATAAAAAATCAGTGGCTGAGGCAAGGGTGCGTCGTATAATCGAGGCAGAAAAGCCCGCCCATACCAGTTATGACCTGCGTATCGAATAAGGTCGGAATCATTTCATTTTGTGGAGGAGAGGTCAATGTCTGCGCTAATACGAGTCTTGCTTTCCCAAAAGGCAATCCAGATTAATCCAGGCGAGAAAGCTGAGGTAACCCTAACCGTCCAGAACTTCAGCGAGATCGTGGACCGCTATAAGATCACGGTGGATGGCATCGAACCGACCTGGGTAGCCATCTCCAGGGAAGAGCTTTCCCTCTTCCCAAAAGATCAAGATCAGGTGAAAATTTCGTTCTCCCTTCCAGCAGGCGCCGATGCGAAGTCAGGGCATTACGATGTGCGTGTTCAGGTACTTTCTCAGGAAAAGCCAACCGAACGCACTATAGCACCGCTGGATCTAACGGTAACAGCTCATCCGAATTTAACTATTTCGTTGCAGCCACAGAAACAGAGTGGGAGTGCGGGAGCACAATACACGGTTAAGCTGCATAATCCAGGCAATGCTGATCTGACGATCTCGTTGGAAGCCGAGGATGCGGAAGGAGGGTGCGCTTACACCATCACCCCGGCAAAAGTGCCGTTGCCGGCCGGGGGAGAAGCAAAGGCCATACTGAACCTCACGCCAAAAGTCAAACCTGGAAGAGAGCAGAAGCGCTATCATTTCACCGTTACTGCGAAAACTCAGGGAATCCCTGCTCTGGTGAAAAAAACCACGGGAGAATGGGTGCAACTTCCGACCAAGAAATCGAAGCTACCACTGGTGGCAGCGGCCATCGCAGCCGTGCTTGTGTTGGCCATTGTGGCCTACGCGGCTACACATTTCTTGGGTAAAGCGAAAACATTACCCGTTCTCGCATCGCCAACCGCTTTGCCGACTGTCGGCGCGACGTCGCCGGCGACAACGCCAGTTCCAGCCTTGGATCTGGCGGCCACACAGACCGTTGTGGCGCAGGCGACATTGAACAACGCCGCCACGGCAACCGCGATGGCCGAGGCGACGAAGTTAGCCAATGCCAATGCCGCGACAAAAGCGACTGCCACCGCCGTCGCTAAAATCACGATGACTGCGGCGGCTCGATCTGCGGCAACTGCCGCCGCCAAAGCAACTGCACAGAGCGATACGGACCACGATGGACTTACTTATGCCCAAGAGATCGCCAAACACACCGATCCCAATAACCCCGATACGGACGGCGACGGCTTGAAAGATGGTGTCGATCCTGACCCGCTGCACCCGCAGGATAAAACACCGCCCGCGGTGAATGTTTCGGCGGCACCAAGCAAACCCACCCGAAACGATAAGATCACTTTCAAGGCGACGGCAAGCGATAATAAGGCAGTTACCAAAATTGAATTGTTTGTCGATGCATCCAAAGTAAAAACATGTCCTGCTTCGCCCTGCACGTATATTGGCGGGCCATATCCCGAGCAAAGTAGTGTTACCTACTCGGCTACGGCTTGGGACAAAGCAGGCAACCATGCGACCTCGGGTGACAAGAAAGTGAACCTGACGTCCGTTGTTATGTACGATTTCGTCGCTAACGCCAGCCACGCCCACTGGCGAAGCGGCGCCGGAATACTGCCTTTCAATGGCAGCACTTCGGACAACAAAGGATTTGTGAAGTTGCTGACCAACGTAACCCTCGAGAACAATACCAAATACAAGCAAGTGCTGGAGACGCATCCACAATGGGTCAACAACGGCTATTTGCAAGGACAGTATGCCATGTCCCACTACACGATCAAAAAGGACGATTACTTTTACGCCTGGGTGGGCTTCTTGAAAAACGCGACGGATGGGAATGTCCATTTCCAGGTTTATGTCATACCCGCAGGGTCAGACTTCAAGCTGATAGCGGATGTTATTGATACATACGATGGCAAACTCAAAGAAATCAAAGTACCCTTATCAGCCTGGCGAGGCAAGCAAGTAACCGCTTTCTACTTACGGGTAAACGCTGGCGCTTCGTCGTCTCAGGATTGGGCTGTGTGGTCCAGCGCTGTGATATATCGAGGGGCACCACCTTTGTTCCTCATTCCGTTGAAACCAATCATCGTCTATCCGGTGCCAACAAAGTCACCGTAAGTCCGTTATGACAAACGAACAGCAGAATGAAACGAATAGATAGGGCGGAATAGACTTATTCCTTTTCTCATTCGTTTCATCCCCTGATCTGCCATGAATTGTGAACGTTTGGGACGATCACTTGAACCCCAACGTGGTCGCCCCAGACGTACAAGTTACAGTTCCGAACACAACGCCTCGGGCAACTATGACGAAAAATAAATGAGCGGCAAGTACAACGCTTTCTCTCGGAAGATTCCTTTAATCCACTGCACGATCAACTGAGTTGGCTGTTCGTCGGGATGCGCGATGGCTTCCATCTCCGAGTAATGGCCATAGCCGGGGAGATAGCTGATTGTCACATTATCCCCTACTGATTCCAGCAGATTGTCGAACTGGAGGGCCTGTGCCGTCAGGTTGAGTAGGTCGTTTTCGGAGTACAACAGGTAAAAGGGAGACAACACTGTCCCGGAAACAGGGTAAGTAGCCGGCGATGCCTCTGCCAGCAGGTCATAGTTACTAAACCCACCCTGAAATGTCTGGCTCACCACGTCGCCCCAAAAGACATGGTTGAAACTATTCAGATCATAAGCGCCGCTCATGCTAACCACGCCCTCCACCTTAGGCCGCAAAGAAGTCTCGTAATCATCACTGGCAGCCAGCAACGACACTAAGTGCCCTCCTGCAGAGTGACCGAATAGCACGACCTCGTTAGGATTCCCGCCGTTCCCGCCGATGTGATGCAGCACCCACTGGAAAGCACTGGCAACATCGTTGATATCATCGGGATACCAAGCCGATTTAGTGCGCAGGCTCTCATTCTCCGGCAGACCACAAGTAGCCCGATCCGGACAGTACTGGTCGGCGATAAAGACCTGATCGGAAGTCAAGCGGTAGTCTATTACCACCGTGACCCAGCCTTGCTCGCCGGTGAACGGGCGCGCTACGAACTGGTACCAATCTTTATAGCCGTCGGTCCATCCACCGCCGTGGACGAAGAACACGACCGGGCGGTGGTCGAGCAACTTTTGACCATCATACGGTCGATACACGCTCAAGGAGCGTATTTCATACCCTTCTTTATCCGAGTAGACCTTACTGCCGTCATCGGCACGCATATCAGTGACGGTGAAAGGGGCCATGCCGTAGACAAAATCCTTTTGGTAAATCGTGTAAGTGGCAGTCATCCCAACGACCGGTTTCCCCCAATTTGCTGGCGCCGGTTCGTTTGCAAACGAGGCAGAAGAAGCCGGCACGGTATCACACATCAGAGAGAAAGCGGCTACAATGGCAATAGTTGCTATCACCAAGACATTGGCTATACGGCGGACCCACGGATTACACTGTTTCATTGGTCAACTCCATTGGTTATTGGCAAGATTGCCACTACGTTATGGCCCAACTACGGGCAGGCACATACGACTCATAGGCACACGTTGAGCCAGCACTGCTGCCGAGACTTTGTCTGCCCAGGCTCGCCGTTCGCCGGGATGTTCGAAATCCCAGCTATGGACAAAAATGTGCATTGTCTCGCTTAGGGTGGGAGAACCTTCGATGGCCGTCAGGGGGGTGCTCATGCTAATGGGGTAATATTTTCCCTCTTCCGCCGTGCTCCGGGCGGTTAGTTCTGCGTAGATATGCTGAATCGCGGCGTCCGTGCGCAAGGAATCAGTGTAAGTGTAGAATTCCCGCCCGTGGACATCGTCGGCCTGCGGATCGAGCGGATTGTAATCACAGGCAGGGTATCCGGAAAGCGTGTGGGTAGCCCAGGGCATCCCCAAACTGTCCATAAGGGCGATGCAATCTCTGTGGGAGTAGTAGTCCGCCAGGGAATGGATATAGGTGGCAAACGCCTCTAACGATCCGGCTTGTAGGCTCGTGGTTATCTCCGCCGTGCGGGTGTAACGGCAGGATGCCTGAATGACGCTGAATTCCCCCGGGCCGCCCCAGGCATAGGCTTCGTAGGCCACCAGTTTATCCGTCAATCCCCATGCCCAGTCGTGAATAGCGCCAATTTCCCGGGCGTTGTTGTGAGGGAAATGGAAATATGGGGAGTAGGGACCGAATCTGGAAGTCACGCATCGGTTTGGATCTTTAACGCTATTCCACATCGGCCAAATGAGATGGCGATGAGGCTTGAACCCGCACACCTGATCTGGATCTGGCGCCGGATAGAACGCTCCGCCAATGCAATTGGTGTAGGAAATTGTATCCCCCGGCCCAATTTCCTCGGAATCAACCAACTGATCCCAGATTTGTAGCTTGATGCTATCGCTGATGGAGAAACCAGCGGCGAGGGCCAGGGCATAAGTCAGATCATCGTGGATAGTACTCACTTCTTCCCAGTCCTCACCTGTCTGTCCCGTGTATGGATCACGGAAATGCAGCGGTTCCTCGGCAAAGGCCCACGCCAGCGAGGCCATGGCTATAAGCGAAACGATAATGGCGAGGGCGAAAGATACGTAAAAGGTAGTGCGCTTGCGGGACAAGATACGGTGGTAAGCGACGGCGATCGGAGCAAACTTCATCTCAAAGCCTCCTTCAAGGTACTTATGAGGGCCGGCACCTTGCCGGCAACGAGAACAGAGAGCGGCCATCCTTTCAAGGCCGATCACAAAATAGTGTTCTCCAAGCCTATTATGGAAAGCCCACAAATCTTCTGTACTTATTCTTATAGTGAGAACCTGAAAATGTGAGACATTGGTCTCATACCGGCCAGCATCCTTCTGGCTGCGCACTACTTGGCGAGGTTTCTTCTCAATGACATTCTTTTTATTACCAACATTTTATACTATCATTACATCATTTGATAAGCCAGCACTTCTAAATCCAATACGGAAACACCATGGCACAAATAGGGCCATTATTTTATGGGTAGGCCTCCGCCAGGATTAACATCAGGGCTGCGGAACATGGCGTATCGCGTATCGTCAGGCAGGATATGCCACTTTTTAGCTGGATGGCTTCCAACTCCGGCGGCCTGCAATGAGAAACCATGCTTCAGGTATGCTAAACCGTAGTGGAATCATATTCGGGGATCAAACAGCAGGAACAAGCACGCGTGGAGACCAGTCTTTGTGTTGTCCCCACGCGCCGAGTAAAGGATATTGTTTATGTGATTAATGCAACACAGCCGGCATGAAAATCTGTATCGCGGCATGTGCCGGCACATCGACACTCACCGGCCCCACAATGACACCGCCGGGTTCAACCACGAGGCGGTAAGAATGATGGCCGGCCGGCACTTTCTCATCGCGGAATTGGTAATTGTTGGCTCCCATGCCAACCGCCGCCACCCGGCCCACTTGCACCCAATCGGAATCGGCTTGCCGCCAAATAGCGAATGCATCGATGCCGTCTTCATCCACCGTCGCCCACCGCAACAATACTGCATCATCCGCAACAGCTTGAGCGGAGAAAGCGGTCACATATATGCCGGTTGGCGAAATGAAACCGAAATTGCGGCTCAAATCGTTGTCCCCGGCGCTGATAGAGAATGTCTGCGGCGAAGGCGTCGTGCGCACCATGCCCGATACTGGCCCGACCGCGATGGCGTACTGTCCCGGCGGTAAATTCTGGAAGAGATAATCGCCGTTGTTAGCCGTCGTTTGCGTGTAAACCAGACTGCGAACTGTGTCCGTCAGCGTGATGGTCACATTGTTGATGCCCACCGTCTCGCCGGGATCGGCGACCTGATTGGCGTTGCTGTCCACAAAGACGTAGTCACCAATGGTGACCGGTTGAGCGTATCCGAAATCTGCATCGTTATAATCATCACCCGGATTCACCGAGACCAGCAAAGGCGAATTATCCGTAGTGGACACCAAACCGGACGGCAAAGTGGTCGTGACCACTTCGACCCAGTAGCTGCCTGCCTGCAAATGGGTGAAATCGTAATCCCCATCGCCGGATGCGGTCGTGGTGGCCGTCAACGCATCGCCCCCGTTGAAAATCCCATCGCCATCGTCCAGGTACAACCGTACAGTTGCGCCGTTGATGCCTATTTCCGAACCATCTTGGGCCATGTCGCCATTACTATCCAGCCAGACCCGGTCACCGATAGAAGCAGGCTCGGCAATAGCGGTAGTAGCGCTATCATTAGGCGTTCCTTGCCCTGGATAAGATCCGCCCTGATAATCGTGCACTGTGGCTGTATTGACGCAATTGGCGCTGGCCGCGATGGCCTGCATCGGCACCGTGATGGTAAATGTTTCGCCAGGCCCCAAATGACGGCCAAACGAGAGTACCAGGTCAGTCCAGTTGATGTCGCCGCCGCTCTCTGTTTGCTCCGCCGGGTTAGCAGACTTCGGCTGGTAGTTCAGGCAACTGGTGTCGTAGCTATCCAGGAGCGGCAAGATAGTGATGGTGAGCGTGCCGGTATTGGTGATCCGGATCGTGTAAGTGATCCAATCGCCGACTAAGACCGGCGTATAGCTCGGCGCCGTGATGCTCTTGTCCACAGCTACGATGGGCGGATGCACATAGCCGAAATCAGCATCGAAGTAGTGCTCGGCGCTGGCCAACGTCTTGTCCAGCGGCTCATTCCCCGTAGTCAAGACGTAGTCGGCCGGCAATGTGCTTTCATCCACATCGACGCGATACTGCCCGGCCGGCAAATCCCGGAACAGGTAATTGCCGTTACTGTCCGTGGTTTGATCCGGGTAAGCGACATCATCGCCGGTGCCGAATGTCCCATCCGGGCCCGCTTCAGTCAAATGCAAAACCACACCGGCCAATCCGGTTTCACCGCTGCCCTGCACGCCATCGCCATTCAGGCCGTGCCACACCGTGTCGCCAATTTGGCCGTTGTTGACCGGCGTGCCTTCGGTGGCGCTGTTATTCGCCGGCGTCGGATCGCTGCCATGCGTGCCGTCATCCGCCGCCGAAGCATTGTTGGTCACATTATCCACGCCTTCCGGCAGCGGATCGTCCGCGGCCACAGCAAATTGCCACGTATTGCCGTCATTGGCTGCCAGCGCGCCCACGGCCATGGAGCAAATCGTTCCGGCCGGCGCACCGTCGGCACAGCTCCAGCCGCTGCTGCTGGCCGCGGCCACGAAACGGGTATGAATCGGCACAGTCTCCGTAATCACAACGCCGTCTGCGTCGTGCTGGCCAACGTTGTTCAGCGTCAGTGTGTAAATAATGGTCTGGCCGGGCACCGCCGTGATATCGCCGTCGCTTTTCTGCAGGACCAGATCCGGCTTCACCACAGTCAGTGTGTCTTGCGCCGATACATTCGGCTCAGCCCGTTCATCGCTATTGGCGCCGGGCAAAGTCGTGTCCTGCGTTACCGTCGCCGTGTTCGTCAGCGTTTCGCCGGCCGTGACATTATCCGTGAGCGTCGCCTGAAAAGTGAAAACGCGGCTCTCCCCGGCCGGGATGTCGCCGCCAGTATAGCGCACAATGGTGTTCGGCGAAGAAGCTTGCGTGCTAAAGGTGAACCCGGCCGGCGTGCTCCCCTCAGTGATGCCGGAGAAATCGTTGTCCGCCAGCGGATCTTCCACGATGACGTCGTAAGCCGTAGCCGAGCCGTTGTTGGTCACTGTCAATGTGATGACGACGGTGTCGTTAGGCGCGGCGGAATGCGGCGTCCAGGTTTTCGTGATGGCTAACTGGGGCTCAACGATTTCCACGTTCGCCGAAGCGCTGGTTGTACCGGTGCCGTAATCCACCTGGGCATTGTTCGTCAGACTGTCGCCGCCGCTGTTGTCCGCCACATCGTTGACCAACGCGACTATTTCCACGATGATCCGGTCGTTATCATCGACAACGCCGTCCGGCGCATTGGTCAGTGTGCCAAAATCGCATTCCACCTGGTCATCGAGTCCATCGGAATTGCTGTCGCTAACTGTTCCCGCACTGCCAACCGCGAGGTTACTGCCGGAGATATTGCTGCCGATGGCGACCACTCGCGAACTCACGACGCTCAGTTTGCCCGGCGTCAGCGGCAGGTTGTCGGTGATGGTGATGGGCATGCTACCTTCCGGCAATGTGGTGGTCAGCCAAAAAGTGACTTGCTCGCCGATGGCCAAATCGGTCACCGTGGGATCGTACTGGCCACTGCCGGTATCGGCTAACGAAGTCGTGACCACACTCTTGGCGAACTGCACCGTGTTGACGGTCACTGCGGCACTATCATTGGCAGCGTAGTCGTTCAGCGCCCCCCCAGCGCCGTCGGCACCGTTGACCGGGAAGATCAAATCCACAAAGGGGCCGTAACCGGGGTCTGTGCCCGACGTATTATCGAAAGTGACGGTGAAATCGAAGTTTTCGCCGATGAAATTCTCGCTTGGCACGTCCAATGTCGCCGTTGGTATGCCATCCGCTCGTGCCGTGCCCGGCGTCAGCGTCCAAAATCCAGCAATCGCGAATAGAACAAGTACAAACGTTACGAATTTCCAGTGCCAGTTTTGAATTTTTGCTCTCTCTTGAAAATAGCCCCCCGGCCCCCAATTCTGGGGGTGTGTTGCGCCCTGAAAAATAGAACGCTGATCAACGCCGATCTCAAAATCAATTGACGCACCGGCATCGAGGCTTTAGCCGGTGGTAGATCCACCAACCCACCTAAAGGCTTGACACCAGCCACCCCATGCCCGGGGCTAAAAGCCGCCGGGCTACGTCAAGCCTAAGCCCGCTGAAGCGGGCTGCCTCACCACAGCCCCCTTCAGCGGGCGTTTTCAGCCGCTGTGGTGTGCCTGTCTGCGTGCCCGCACAGGCAGCCCGCAGGCTCATGTCAATTTCAGTGAATCTGCCTTAAAACGAAAACAGTGCCTAAGAAAAAACCGCTGAGCAACGCGGCAGCCCGCAACGGCAAGAGAAAAAACGCTGCGCCAGCTACCGGTTTGTCCTTTTGCCAAAGGCGTCTCAAGAATCCCGCGTCGGTGGCATAAAATACAAACGCCTCGGCTCCGGCTAACCGCCGCACTTTTGGCCGCCTCGACGATAACAGCATCGCCACGATGATAAATGGCAGCAAAATCATTTGCCAACGCACGGCGCCCGGCGTGTGGCTATCTTGAGCCAGCCGTTCCGGATAGCGACGCATGACCAACGCTTTCCAGTAGCCGATACTAAATTTGCGCCGCCAGTACTGTTTAACAGTATAGTTATGCCGGTGGTAAACCGTAGCTTCCGGAACGAAGACCAGTTTATGCCCTTGCCGGGCTAAACGGAACGAGAATTCCTGGTCTTCCACAGACGGGGTGGAAAACACGGTGTCGAAGCCTCCAGCAGCTAAGAAGATTTCTCGACGGTAGGCAGCGCTATACGTATCGATGAAATCAATGGTGTCGTAGCGGCGCATGTGCCGGTAACGTTCCTCATATTCCATCTGGGTGAAGCGAGCGACGATCTCCCGTTGGCGGCTGAGATAGCTCCCTTTAGCGCCCACAACCCTCGGGTCGGCAAAGGCCGCCAGCAAATGGTACGCCCAGTCGGGTGTCGGCTCGCAATCCGCGTCGGTAAAAAGGAGCAGCGATCCGTGTGCGGCTTGTGCGCCGGCGTTGCGGGCCGCTGCCGGCCCCTGCTGCTGCTGGCGGATCAGCATTGCACCGTGTGCTGCGGCCACTGCTGCCGTGTCGTCGCTGGAACCATCGTCCACTACAATAATTTCCAATGACTCCACACCTTGCTGAGCTTGCAGTGCTACCAAACAACGCCCGATGCCGGGCGCGGCATTGTGCGCCGGCACAATGACGCTGGCTCGCGGCTGATTTTCTGTTCGATTCGCGCTGGATGCCATGGCATTAATTTCCTTGGATCATGCTGGAAGCCATTTGAAACCGACCGCGCAGTTTAAAAAACTACGCCTCCTTACACCATCAAGTATAGCGGTCTGTCAGTGAAAAGACAAGTAACCGTTCGCGGCGACGACAGGCACAGCCAACTACGAAAATTTTGTGTTTGCCGGGTGCTCCTTTATAATCGCCACCATGAACGACTATTTTTCATTTGACCTCACAAAGAAAGATGGCGAAGCACGTTTAGCACGTTTCTGCACGCCCCATGGCGTTATCCACCTGCCGAACTTCGCGCCGGTGGGCACACAAGCAACGGTGAAAACATTGACGCCGGATGACTTGCACGCTTTAGGCACTGAGATCATTTTGGCCAATACATACCATCTTTACCTACGCCCCGGCACGCAACTATTAGCTAATTTCGGCGGGTTGCACCATTTCATGAGCTGGGATGGCCCAATTTTGACCGATTCGGGCGGGTTTCAGGTATTCAGTCTGGCACACCGCCGGGACATCGACGACGACGGCGTGACCTTTCGATCACACATTGACGGTTCCAAACACCGCTTCACGCCGGAAACAGTCATCGCGGCAGAAGAAGCCATCGGTGCAGATATCATCATGGCGCTGGATGAATGTCCACCGCCCACGGACCGCGCTTACGTAGAACAATCATTAGCGCGTACCCACGCTTGGGCAGCTCGTTGCCAGGCCGCTCAGACTCGACCGGATCAGGCACTTTTCGGCATCGTGCAAGGAGGAATCTTTCCCAATCTGCGCCGGCAGAGCGCCGAATTTTTAGCGGGGCTGGACTTACCAGGTTACGCCATCGGCGGTCTGAGCGTTGGCGAAACGAAAGAGCAAATGTATGCAACATTGGATAGCTTGATGCCGTCCATGCCCACTGACAGGCCGCGCTATTTGATGGGCGTCGGCACGCCGGAAGACATTTTGGAGGCAGTATCCCGAGGCATAGATCTCTTCGATTGTGTGCTCCCCACCCGGATGGCCCGCAACGGCGGTCTGTTTACCCACAACGGGCGACTGAACATTCGCAACGCTCAATATCGAGAAGATCGTCGGCCCATCGAAGAAGGTTGCACTTGTTATACCTGCCAGCATTTCAGCCGGGCTTACCTGCGTCATCTCCTCCAGGCTAAGGAAATCTTAGGCTTACGGTTAGCCACGCTACACAACCTGCATTTCATGTTACGGCTGATGGAAAACATCCGTGAGGCCATCGCCGCCGGACGATTTATAGAATTCAAGGACGATTTTCTCGCCGCCTATCGCATCAGTGATCAACAGAAACGACATGAAAACCGGGCTGCTTACCAGGCGCGACGCACTCCCTGAGATCACTATTCAGAAACGGCAGGTTTAGCAAGAGCGACGGTATAAAATAGAGAAAACGAGCAAAAAGAGAATCAAAAAATCTTTGCGGCTTTGCCTCTCGGCGTCTCTGCGTTGAGTTTTCTGGCTCTGGCTCGTCCAGGTTAGAAGTCCCCCAACGCATCACCAACCTACAATTTTCCGCCACCACGATCGATGCGGCTTCTTTTGTCGTGTCAATGTTATGGGATTCTGTTCTAAATAAGCTTCGGTTAATTGGTGACCGATTTCGATCAATTCCATAGCCCGGCTATTGTCCCAAATGGGCACTTCGTCCTTAACATAAAGGGGAATATGGTAAATTGGTATGCCCAGCGCGGCAGCAATTTGCTTTTCCAGTGACTGTTGCCGGCGCTCGACAACCGTCATCATTTGCGTGAAAAGCGCGTAAAATCCTTCGTCTAATCGCTGTAACCGGTATGGATTGCTGAGATCCAAAGCAATGACGATGCCAGCCCCTTGCTCGATAGCCGGCAAAATGGGCAGATTACTGACTAAGCCGCCATCCATGAAGCGATGCTCTTTTCGTTCGATGGGCCGGATCCAAGGGGGAATGGCCGTAGTAGCAACCAACCCGTCCAACACCCGTTCGCTGGTGTTTTTACCGTAAAGATAGAGGTCACCGGTTTTCAAATCAGTTGCCGTCATGTAAAGGCTTACCGCCGTGATATCGCCAAACGTAAGGCCTGACTGGGGCAAGTGACCAAGAAAAAAGCGAATGAGCTTCTTATTAGGCCGCCATTCGAAACGGTTCATCAAAGTGCGCAGCCAAATACGCAGCGGACTCTTTTCCAGTAGCTGCAATTTCATGGCATCTTGCCACGCTTGTCGTAGGAGATTGATTTGAGATAGGGTTGGGTTTAAGGCAAAAAACGTTCCGTTGGCCCCCCCGACAGATGTGCCAACCACAATGTCAGGGTGGATGTCGTGTTCTAATAGGCTTTGTAACGCGCCGACCTGCAATGCGCCCCGGGAACCGCCTCCGCCCAAAACGAAAGCGATTTGTCTGTTTATTGGCTGGCTTTTTGTCATGTCTTTAGTTTCTCCCTCAAAAAATAGAACACTCTGAAAAAAATAGAACGTCAATCAACGCAAAGCATGGGCTACCACCTGGGCTAACTGTTCCAGGCTAAGCGCTTTCAGTAACCAACCATTCAACCCGGCTGCCTGCAAACGCTTAAGGTCCTGTTCCTTCGGGTGACCGGTCAGAATGACGACTTTAACGGCCGGATCACGCTTACGCAAAGCAAAGAATAGTTCCTCTCCGCCCATTTCCGGCATGATCAGATCACTCAATACTAAGGCGATATGCGCTTTATGCTGTTCGTACAGGGACAGCGCTTCTTGGCCATTGGCAGCGATCAGCACCTGATAGTTCAGCAGGGCTAAGCTCTCCGCGACGGCCTCCCGAGTGGTTTCGTTGTCTTCCACCAGCAAAATAAGTTCCCCCTGGCCATGGGGCATCTCTGTCATTGTTGCCAGCGATGAAACATTATTAGCAGATAATAACGCTGGCAAATAGATAGTAACCCTGGTGCCCTCTCTCACCTTACTGGTCACGTCGATGTACCCGTCGTGCTGCTTCACAATGCCATACACTTGCGCTAAGCCCAGGCCGCTGCCCTTTCCCGGCGCTTTGGTGGTAAAAAAGGGCTCAAAGATGTGCGCCAAAATCTCCGGCGGGATACCGGTTCCCGTGTCTGCTACCGTGATCCGTACCCATTCGCCGGCCGTAATTTCCGGCAGCGGCGCCTGCTTGCTATCCTCGACCCGGATTTGCTCCAAACTAACCAGCAACTCACCTCCGGTTGGCAGGGCATCCCGCGCGTTGACGGCTAAATTCAGCAAGACCTGTTGCATACGGGTTGGGTCGGCATTGACCCTATACGCATCAGGCCCATAATGCAACTTAATATTGATATTTTCCGGCAACGTCCGCTGCAACAATTTGACTTCTTCTTTCAGAAAAGGCAACAAGTCCATGGAGCGGCGTTCCAGAACGGCGCGCCGGCTGAAATCGAGGATTTGTTCCACCAATGCACTGGCCCGCTTGGCCTGTTGTGCGATGGTTTCTAACCGTTTGTGCGTTTTAGGGGACAGATCCCTATTTTTGCGTTCCATCTGGGCATAGAGCAAAATCACTGCCAAGATGTTGTTGAAATCATGGGCAATGCCGGCGGCCAGTTGCCCCACCGCTGCCAGCCGCGCTTGCTGCTGGAGGCGTTGTTGCTCTTCGCGCGCCCGGGTAACCTCACGGATGACGAGCACCCACCCTGGAGTGTGGGCGCTATTCCCAACGGGCCGGGCGAGGACCTCGAAAATACGGCCCTGAGCTATCAATTCGTGCCACAAGCCTTTAGGAGGTGATGCCAGCAACTCCGAGAGAGCATGATCGCCCAAACGGGTAAGCACTTCCCCTTCTTTGGCAGCGGCCAGCACGGCCAGATCGCCCTGCGCCACAGGGTTAGCCAGCAGCACCCGCCGATCGGCATCCAGCAGCAGCACGCCATCCGGCACCGTATTCAGGGTTTGTTCCATCTGCTGAGCCTGATCGTGAATTTGGGCCAGTAGACGCTCCCGTTCCGCTTCTACCTCCTTGCGCTCGCTAATATCCTGTTTGATAGCGATAAAGTGAGTAATCTGCCTATGGGAATCCTGAACCGGTGTAATAGTCATCTCTTCAGTATAAAGGCTACCATCTTTGCGTTTATTAATGAGTTCGCTGTGCCAGACCTGGCCGGATAAAATAGTCCGCCATAAGTTTTCGTAGAACGCCAGATCGTGCCTGCCAGACTTGAGAAGACGGGGGTTCTCGCCAAGTGCCTCCTCAACAGCATAGCCCGTAAGTTGTGTGAAGGCTGAGTTTACCCACTGGATGGTACCATCCCGATCAGTAATGACAATAGTATTGGCTGCCGCCTCCAAAGCCGCACTTTGCAGGCGCAGGCGTTCTTCTGCCTGCATCTGGTCCGTCACATCGCGCAAGATACCCCGCACGAAGGACTTTTCCACACCCTCGCTTCGCAAACTACTATTGTATTCCCAAAAACGTGTTTCCCCATCGGCCGTTTGAACTTTCATCACACCGCTTGCTTTCCCCTTAGTTTTTATTTCCATCAAATAGTCCTGAAGGTAAGGCCTCTCCTCAGAGGAAAGCAGGTCCGTGATGTTCATCTTTAAAAGGAGCTCCATGGAATAACCCGTCTCGAGAATTCCTGCCTGGTTGACCCACAACAGATTACCCTCAAGATCATGGGTGCAGATCAGATTAGTGCTGTTCTCTACCAGATCACGATAGCGCGCTTCGCTCTCTTCCAACGCCTGCTGTGCCGCTCTGTTCTCTTTGATGAGCGCCCTTTTTTGCAAAGCGGATTGGATAGCCGGTACCAGCTTGCTCAGTTTTTCTTTGATGACATAATCCCAGGTGCCGGCTTTCAGGCACTCCACGGCCACCAACTCATTCATGGAGCCGGTGACGATGATGAACGGCAGGTCCATATCAAAGCGCTGCACCACCTTGAGCGCTTCCATGCCGGTGAAGCGGGGCAGCATGTAATCCGAAAGCACCACATCCGGCTTGAAAGTTGCCAGTTCGTGGCGCAAACCGGCTTCGTCTTGAACCACCCTGGTTTCGTAAGGCCGACCCAGCGCTCTCAATTCACGTTTAATTAATTCCACATCGGAAGAGAGATCTTCGATGATCAAGATTTTAAGGTTTTTCATATCAACAAGCCCTCGACTGCTTTAGATTTTGTTCTCCGGTAATTGGTTCAAGACCATCCAGTATAAGCCTAAATCCCGTACTACTTTCACGAACTGGTCGAAATCCACCGGTTTGACAATATAGCTGTTAGCGCCCAGCTTATAGCTGCGCACCAAATCGATTTCTTCACGGGAAGAGGTGAGCACGACTACGGGAATCAGTTTTCGTTCTTCGTCCGATTTGAGTGCTCGCAGCACCTCCAGGCCATCTACTTTGGGGAGTTTCAAGTCTAGCAGGATGAGCCGGGGGCGTTGTTGGGTACGTCCCTCATACTGACCACGGGCAAAAAGATAATCCAGTGCTTCCTCGCCGTCGCGTAAGACCACCACCCGGTTGACAATGTTGTTCCTTTTCAGGGCGCGTAGCGCGAGTTCCACGTCCGCCGGATTGTCTTCCACCAGGATGATATCAAGGGCCTGCGATGTCATTGCGGGTCTCCTTTCCTATACACAAAACCTCGCCCGGCGATTAGAAATCGCTGCTACAACTGCGAAACCTGCCTGCGCAGGTTGCAAGCTAATCGCCGCAGGGCGATTTTGCAGACATTGCTCGCGACTTCCAATTGAACGCTGATACCGCTGATGCACGCTGATTTGCGCTGATCTTTTTCTGTTTTATCTGCGTGTATCTGCGTGAAATCTGCGTCATCAGCGTTCTGCTTGTCTTTCAATTCAATCGCCGCAGGGCGATTTTGCAGACATTGCTCGCGACTTCCAATTGGACGCTGATACCA
>WFQU01000133.1 GCA_015486845.1 Anaerolineae bacterium
AATACCCACAAGCTATTCAGGCTGTGAAAGATGGCCGCGCGGATGCTTTGACTACCGATTCCACCATGTTGATGGTTGCTGCGCAAGATAACCCTGAATTAGAAGTCGTTGGCGGGCTCTTCACCAGCGAACCTTATGGTATGGGCGTTCCACGGTTTGATGCCAAATTCCGCGATTTAGTGAACTTCACGTTGCAGGACATCAAGGCTGACGGCACGTATGATAAGATTTACCACAAGTGGTTTGGTGCTAACATGACACCATGGAACTTGGACATTTGGCCGGGCAAAAGCTATATCAAGCTCAGCAAGTAATATCCACGCAGTGCTAACCAAGAGCGAGGGGTAAAAATCCCTCGCTCTTCTGGCAATGTTGTTTCGCGAGAAGGCAACAAAAGCCAGATCAATGCGACGGCGGAGACATCATGTTGATCTGTCTTTTTTGCTGCTGTTCCATTAAGGCAACATGCATAATGCATCTTATTATTTGAGGGGTCGGCATGGGCCTGCGGCCTGCCTGTGCGGGCACGCAGACAGGCGCACCACAGCGGATGAACATCTCTTGACAAGATTGGGGGTCGCAGGCTTAAGAGGTAATGCTACGGGGATAGGAGATGGGAATAGGGTTAGTTGATGACGACTGACAATCTGTTTTATTTTCTTTCTTGGGGGCCAGCCCCCAAACCCCTACTGGGGGCGTTTCACCCCTCAGACTCCCTGAAAAAGGTTTTTGGCTTCGCCGTGGCCGGTTCGTTGCGGGCTATCACTTTCTGCCGCCGCGCTGCTGCCCGCCGCCATCCTATCGGTAGTCAGTTCTGACATATCGTTGGCGGGTCGAGTTCGGACTAGTTTGATGCTATGCACTATTGTAAACCAGGCCCGAGAACAGAAATTATTCGTATTACCGGCGCGACCGGCTGGCCTAAGCAGCGACCAGCGACCTGTTTAATTTGTTTTACCGTCTTAGCCGGGGGAACGCATTTCGGAAGGGTTGGAGGGGAACCGTATGGTTCCCCTGCCGGGAGCTCGAGGGCAGCGCCCTCGAAAGAGAAAAAGAAGGCGAGATTATCTTTTGGCCAGACATCACCCATAGGCAAAGTAATGCTACAACTCTTGCGAAACCTGCCTGCGCAGGTTGCAAGCTAATCGCCGGGCGAAGCAGACTACGTTGATCAGCGTTCTATTTTTCGAAGGAGAGGGTAGCCGGAGGCATTGCCTTCGGCTACCCTTCAGAGAAGTTTATTTTCAGAGGAGAGAATTATGGTAGAAAAGGTCCCTCTCGGACAAAAACTTGGCTATTATTTGCTTACTCTCATTACTGCACTCATCGGAGCGTCCATTTGGTTGCCATTCGTGTTTCACCAGTTGCTGTGGGGAAACTTAGTCGGTAATTGGTCGACGCATGTGCAATACCTTGTTTCTATACCTTTCTTTGCCGTCGGAATCGTTCTTTGGCGCTATTTGGAACGCAGTGAGCTTAAAGAAGCGCGCAAAATGGGCGAAATGTTACTGACTATTAGTATGATGGTTCTCATTACGGCTATTTTCGCTCGGGCCGTCTATTTTGCTTTCGTCGTTACCGGCCAATATCATTGGGGCATGGTAACAGAATATTGGAATCCCGCTGATCCGACCCAGCCATCACTTTGGCGCGGTTTTCTCATCACTATTAAAATCGCTTTTATATCTATGGTCTTTGCACTCTTTTTAGGCACTCTGGCCGGTGTTGGCCGCACCAGCAAAAGCAAAATCTTCAACGCGATTATGACGGCTTATGTAGAGTTTTTCCGCAATACGCCGCTCATCGTCCAGCTTTTCTTCTGGTATTTCGGCTCAATACAGGTTCTGAAACTGGTCAACTTAGACTTAGGTTTCCGGTTAACCTCTTTTTCCGCTGGTGTTTTCGGTCTTTCTTTCTACACAGGCGCGTATATTTCCGAGGCTATTCGGGCCGGCATACTCTCTATTGATAAAGGGCAGTGGGAAGCCGCGCACTCCCTGGCGCTTTCTCCCATTCAAACATTACAGTATATTATTTTGCCACAAGCCTTCCGGATAGTTATTCCTCCTTTGACTAGCCAGTTCATTAATTTATATAAGAACTCTACTGTCGTTATGACTATTGGTGTCACGGATTTATTGTTTAACGCTAATGAGGTGGAAGCCCAGACATTCCGAGGCTTTGAGATCTTTACCGCAGCAGTGATTATCTATTTATCCGGCACTTTAATACTTTCGGCTATCATGAATTTCATTAATTATTTAGTCTCGGCGGAGGAACGTACTCACGGAACGGGTACTGTTTCTGAACCGGATAGAGTGTCTGTTATTACCGGGAAAATAGGTGAAATTACCGGTGAAATCACCGGTTTCATCTGGAAAATACCCGATAACCTTGTCAAGTTAGACTTTGGAGAAAAACTCACTCAAATTGGCGGTTGGCTTATCCTGCTTGCTTTTTTCTTCGGCAATTGGTTCAATGGTATTTTTGCCGAGGGGCTCTTGCATTTACCGCATGGTGGCACTGGGGATTACATGCTCACCGGCCATACATTGATAGCTTTACTTTTCTGGCTTGTGCCAATTAGTGCTATCGTAGTGATGGTTGTGAGCCTATTAGCTCATTTCTGGGAAACTTTACGCGATAAAGCAGAAGTGGAAGTCCTATTCACCGCTATGTTACTGCCGTTAGCGCCTCTCCTTTACGCTATTTGGACTATCGCAGCGAACAATGCCCGCGATGTCTATTTCTACGATTTGGATATGGGGTTGTGGATTGCACTGGTAGGCGTACTATTCATCTATTTAGGCGTGGAAGCGCATTTGGTGGAAACGGAACACCCGCACCTCTTAGGCCGGCGTCGCCGGGTGGGGCTCATTGCCGGCGTTGTGCTGCTCTTTATCGCCATGGCCATCCCTGGCGTACCGCCAATGATTACCCACATCAACAAAGGAATGCCCTCTCCTACCCGCGTGGACTGGAGCAGTATCACCCGCAACATTGGCTTCTTGATGGGGGGGTTCCCGTTAGCTGGGGCTAGTGTCGGCACATCGCTTCTGGCCGTTGCTTTCTTCCTGATCAAAGTCTTAGTGGGTGTATTCCTGATTCTATTGCCCTTTTTCTTGCTCTTCCAGCTTTTCCAGGCCAATAGCAAGGTCGCCACAGTTACATTGATTGTAGTGGTTGCGGTAATCTATTCTGTTTTGAAATTCCATCTGATCTCCATTCCAGCTTTTGATGTCAAGTTCGGTGGCCTGGAATTGACGTTTTTCTTGGCCGCTATTGCCATCACGGCCAGTTTTTTCATTGGCATTGTGGCCGGCATGATGCGGCTTTCCAGTTATCCGTTTATTAGTATTCCGGCCATTGCTTACATTGAGCTTATTCGTGGCATTCCCCTGTTCATGTTCATTATTTACATGTTTATTTCCATTCCGCAAGTCGTCAAAGGGTTAGAGAATGTTGACAACTGGGAGTCGGCGCTAATCGCTTTTACCGTTTTTACCTCGACTTACATTGCCGAAATCGTCCGCGCCGGCATTCAGTCTATTGATTCTGGACAATGGGAAGCGGCTCATTCTTTGGGTATGGGCTACGTTCAAACGATGATCGAGGTGGTCCTGCCGCAAGCTCTCAAACGGATGATTCCGCCCATCGTTAGCCAATTTATTGCCCTTTTCAAGGATACTTCCTTGGCATACTTCATCGGCGTGGTAGAGTTCTTCCGGGCGATAACCATCACTTACAATCGAGAGTACGATGGCACGTTTTCTTTGTTGATATTCTCTGCCATTGTCTATTTCATTTTCTCCTATGCCATGTCCATCGGCTCGGAAAAGCTGAGACGTAGCATGGGCGCCCAAGAACAGGTCAACACTTGATTTTCAGAGTCTTAACGAGTGCTTAGCAAGCTGGGGTACATTGCCTACCCCGGCTTGTTGCTTCGTAATGATTGTAGGTGCGCCGTCTTTCACCGGATAATTGCTCCTGGTATAGAGTCCAGCCGAGCTCCCTCAGCGCAGCGACGTTGAACTTTTAAAGGGGCCCTGATTTTTAAGACGCTCTGTGCTTAGCTTTTTCCCCTCCCCGATATGGGGAGGGGGAGGCTTGCCGCCCAAAGGGGCGGCAAGCCAGGGGAGAGGTCTTATTTTCAGAGAAGTCGGCATGGGCCTGCAGCCTGCCTGTGCGGGCACGCAGACAGGCGCACCACAGCGGATGAAAACGCCCCCTATCCTCCCAACCTTGGGAGGAGCAACACACCCCCAGATTTGGAGGCCGGGGGAACGCTTTTCGGAAGGGTTGGAGGGGAACCGTAGGGGTTCCCCTGCCGAGAGCTCGAGGGCAGCGCCCTCGAAGAAGAAAAAGGAGGCGATATTATCTTTCGACCAGACCTCGCCCATAGGCAAGCTAATACTACGGCGATTAGTATGCACAACCTGCGCAGGTTGTGCAGTTGTAGCAGCGATTTCTAATCGCCGGACAAGGCAGACTGCGTGCGCAGCCTGCCTTAATCTGCGTCCTATTTTTATTCTCAGAGGAGGGAATATGATTACGGTTGAAGTATGGCTTTACGGCGAGCTATCCCATTATGGTGGGGACGAGGACAAGGGCGCTTATGCCCACCTTTATCTGGATCTGCCGGCCGGGAGCGTGATGGCTGATCTTTTAAGCCGCCTTCGCATCCCGGCGCAGGCACGCGGCGCGACTTTCATCAACAGCATCCTCAGTGCCATGGCCGGTTTGCAGCCAGACCTACAACACCGTTTAGCCGATAAAGACCGAGTCGGTATTTTCCCCGAGGTGAGCATGTGGCCGTATCAATACCGTTCCGGCGCCCGCATGACACCAGAGTTAGCTGCCGCTTTGCGCGAAAACCCTGAGCACGGCTTGCACCATGCTTACGACATCACTAACGACACCAAAGGAGCGTGACGACGATTCGGCACGCTAAGAGCGACGTCCTTTACCTTTGGGCCCGCTCACGTGGCGAAGGCTCGCGGAATTCCTGCACCTGGAAGATCTCCACCGAGAAATCGCGATAACGATAAGCATCCGCTGGCAAACCGGCTTTTAGGAACAAATGCTGCAAAAAGTCCACCGGCTTGGGCAATTGGCGCCACACTTGTGGCAAGAAGAGCCCTCGGTTCCAGCCGGAAGTCAGCAGCACACCGTCCGTGCCGGGGCGTAGCTTTTCCAGTAAATCCGTCACATCTCGAAAAGGGAGCGGCTGCAACGGTGTCAGCACCGAAACTTCGATCTCCGTGCCAGGCAACTCGGCTGCCGACAGCGGCGGAAAACGAGGATCCTGCAACGCCGCTTTGATCGCGTTATCCCGTACGTCGCTGGCCAGTGGCTGGTGGGCTATGGGCGAACCGATGCAGCCGCGCAGGTTTCCCTTTTGCGTTAACGTCACGAAACTGGCGCCGTCGGCTTGTAATTTGGCCGGGAGCGTCGCCAACGGTAGTTTGAGGGTCTCACCCCGTTGCAATTTCGCTTCCAAGGCGCGCCGGGCGATTTCCAATAACTGTTTGCCGTCTGCTTCCGAAAGATAGTTTATCTCTGCCATCTTATCCTTACTGCTCATGGTTATTCTTGGCATAGGCAATGGCCGCATAGCCCACCACTTGTCGTTTATCCCCGGCCGTGTCGCCGGAGTTGCGGCGATCCAACAAGGCGGGCTGCCAGCCTAATTGCCGGGCAATGCCCATTAACACCAAAATGGGGTAGATGCCACACGCTTCGCCCCGCGCTGCTTGGACTGTATCGTTGGCCAGAACCGCGTTGAGAAATTGCTGGTCTAGCTGCCGCGCCACATCGTAGCTATGGTAATGGCTCAGGTCGGAGCTGACGACGATCATTGCGTTGGGATCAGAACGCACTAAGTCAAGCAAAGGCACCATGGCCCGGCGCGGATCCACCCGCCCAAACAACATGGGCACAACGCGGATTTCTGCCCCCAATGTTACCTGTAAAAAAGGCAATTGCACTTCCAAGCTGTGTTCCGGCAAATGGGGCTGTACATCTTTGTAATAAGGATCACCACTGGCTGCTAACAGATCAACCATCTCTGTCGCTACTGGTACTTCACCTAAAGGCGTGCGCAGCGCGGAAAAATCGCCCAACGCGATCCCAGAAACGGGCAGATAATGGGCCGGCCCTAATAAGTAAACGGTGCGTGGACGGCGGGGGAGCTGCTGCAACACTTTGTAGCTGGCTGCAGCGATGAGCCCAGAATAAATGTAGCCCGCGTGGGGACAGATAACCGCCCGTACGCCCCTCATCGGTGGAATTTGGGCTGTCTCGAGATAGTATTTGATATCTTGTCGTAATTGGTTGGGGTCAGAAGGGTAAAATGCCCCCGCTACTGCTGGCGGGCGCACTAATCGTTTCTGTACCCTGCTACGATACATGGTCATTACCTCCATACTCCCGCTATTTTTGTACCGCAAACGGGACAAACGCCTGGTTCTGTCCAATGTTCCTGCACGTGATACCAGGAACGTTCCACCAGCAAAGCGCCACAATGCGGACAATACGTGCTTTCACGGGTGTGATCCGGTACATTGCCCACGTAAACATAATTTAGGCCGGCCTCTTTGCCGATATCGTAAGCCCGCACCAAAGTGGAGGGCGGTGTTGAGGGACGATCCTGCATTTTATAGGCGGGGTGGAACGCCGTTACATGCCACGGTATATTTTTGTCGATGTCGGCTAAGAAGTTCGCCATCTGGCGAATCTCCTCGTCGGAATCGTTGAGGCCCGGGATCAACAACGTGGTCACTTCCAGCCAGATGTGCGTGTTTTTGGCGATATGTTCGATGTTGCGCAGAACTGGTTGTAGACGTGCCCCGCTGTACGTGCGATAAAAATGCTCTGTAAAAGCTTTCAGGTCGATATTGATAGCTGCTAAATACGGTTCGATGTTCCAAATTGCTTCCAACGTCTCGAAGCCGCTGGAAACAAACACGCTGCGAATACCGTATTGCGCCGCCAGTTTGGCTGTGTCGTAAGCGTACTCGAAAAACACGACTGGCTCATTGTAAGTGAAGGCAATAAGCGGAATGTTCTCATTCCGGCAGTAAGCGACGATCTCTGCCGGCAAAAGTTTTTTGCCGGCCCGAGGCGAGTCCGGCTCCACATTGCGCACCTGGGAAATATCCCAGTTTTGGCAAAACTGGCAACGGAAATTACAGCCCACTGTGCCGATGGAAAAAATAGGCCGGCCGGGCAAGAAGTGAAAGAGCGGCTTCTTTTCCACCGGGTCGATATTGACAGCTGCCGCCTGCCCGTAAACCAGCAATTGCAATTTACCGTCGATATTGCGCCGCACACCGCATTTGCCCGTCTCGCCGGGCGCCAACGCACACCAATGCTCGCAAGCTGTACACTGCACATAACCTTTATGCAGTGGTCGCCACAGCGTTGCTTCTTTTAGCATGGCAGTCTCCTTTCCTATTCTCGCGCTAACATTTCCAGGATAAGACTATTCTGTTAGAATTGTGTATATCTGCTATTCGATTTCCGTAAAAGTGTGGCTGGAACTGACTATTGCTGATTTGCGTCTCTAAGGTGTTGTTTCTATGGACGAGCCGTTAGACCGACCAAGGAGAAAAGAAAATGCGACTAAAGGGGAAATCATTGAGTTATGCTCTATTAGTGCTGCTCATCGTTATGCCGTTGCTGGTGGCCGGTTGCGCCCGATCGACAGAACAAACACAACGAGAGCTTGCCTCAGCGCCGAGATCTCCTTCCTTTACCGATAAAACTATTGCCCCTGTTGCTTCGGAACAAGAAGGCAATGCTAATTCCGGAGAAAGCTTAGCTGTGGCCGAAGCAGCAGCATCGCGCAAAATCATTTACACCGATGATATCAAGCTCATCGTTGCAGATAGCAAGAAGAGCGTATCGCAGATTAGAGAAAAGACTAAAGCGGCTGGCGGCTATGTTGCCGATGAACATACTTGGTTGGAAAATGACCAGGTGCGGGCAACATTGACCGTCCGGGTGCCGTTAGGCGCTTTTGATGGTTTTATGAGTACATTGCGAGGCCTGGCGTTGCGTGTCGACGACGAACGCCTGAGCAGCCGGGACGTCACCGACCAATACGTGGATTTACGAGCACAATTGCACAATTTGGAAGCAACGGAAAAAGAGCTGCAGGCGCTGTTGACCGATGTTCGCAAACGCACCCAACGGGCCAGCGACATCATGGACGTCTACCGTGAATTGAGCAAAGTACGTGGACAAATCGACCAGGTTAAAGGGCGCATGCAGATGCTGGACAAACTGACCACTTTTGCTACCATTAATGTCACCATCGTGCCGGACGTTCTGAGCAAGCCGGTGGTTACGGAGCCATGGCGGCCAGCCGTGACAATTCGCCATGCCGTGCGCATGCTGGTGAATCTCGCCCGAGGCTTCCTTCAAGCGATGATTTACTTTGTTCTGGTGATCATTCCGTTCCTGTTGATGATCGCCATACCTATCTATTTGCTCGTTTTGCTGGTTCGCTGGTTAGTACGGAAACGCAGACGTGCCACCAAGCAACCTCAAAAGCAGGCTTAGTAATCGTCCAAGAATAAATCCCCCAACTGTCATTGCGAGCGGGCGCAGCCCCGAAGCAATCTCCGACTTGCAAACTTGGGGATTGCTTCGGCCTATCGGCCTCGCAATGACACAAACGGGAAGTTATTTTTAGACAGCCACTTAGCAGAAATGATCTTCCTGATAAGAAGTCCAACTTCTCGTAGAAGTTGGACTTCTTGCTTTAGTCGGCAGCGAGATATTCCAAGTATCAGGTTAAAACTATGTCCTATTTTCAGCGGACGGCAGCACGATCTTTCCGTGCTTGAAAACAGTCTTCACTAAGTTGGTGCCGAAATGATAAGCCAGATCCCGGTAATCATCGCTGTCTATGATGAGCAGGTCGGCGGCTTTGCCGATCTCGATGCTGCCGACCCATTTGCCCCGGCCAATGGCAAAGGCGGCGTTGAGCGTGGCTGCCGTCAAAGCTTCGGCCGGCGTGAGGTGCATGGCACGGCAGGCTAAGGCCATCATAAACTGCATGGACTCGGACCAACAGGTGCCGGGGTTGAGATCGGTGGCAAGGGCCAGCGCACCACCGCCGTCGATGAGTTGGCGCGCCGGTGTAAACCTCATCTCCCCCAGCCCGAATGGTGTGCCGGGGAGCGAGACGCCGATGGTTGGCGAGTTGGCCAACAATTTGATTTGCGCCGGTGTTGTGCTGACGATATGATCTACGGAGATAGCGTTCATTGTTACGGCCAGCGTCGTGGCACCTAACGGCGGGGCAAATTCGTCGGCGTGGACTTTAAGCTTCAGCCCGGCTTGCTGGGCGGCATGCAATATACGGTGGCTTTGTTCTAAAGTAAAAGCACCCCGTTCGCAGAAAACATCGCAGAACTCGGCGGCTGGGAGATAGCTGACAGGGTCACGTTCATTTTCAGTGGAAGCCGCTTCGACACGATAACGCATTTCTGCCACCGCCGGGATCATCTCATTGACTATGAGATCCACATATGCGTCCGGTTCCCCTGCATACTCCGTTGGGACGGCATGGGCCCCCAGAAACGTCGGTACCAAGTCCACCGGATGTGATTCGTCTAGCAAGTGGATAGCGTCCAACATTTTCATTTCCGCCGCTAACGATAAACCATAGCCGCTCTTGGCTTCCGCCGTGGTGGTGCCATAAGCCAGCATCTTGTCCAAACGACGGTGGGATTGACTGACTAATTCGTTTAGCGTCGCGGCACGGGTGGCTTGAACCGTATTCATGATGCCACCGCCGGCCGCCATGATTTCCAAATAGGTAGCGCCGCGTAGTCGCATCTCGAACTCGTCGCGTCGCTCGCCGGCCCAGATTAAATGGGTATGGGGATCGACGAAGCCAGGCACAACTGCTTTGCCTCCCGCATTGATTTCCTGCTCGGCACCCTGGGTTTCAGCACGGACCAGCGGTTCTGGCCCAATGGCCATGATGCGCCCCTTTTGAATAGCGATGGCGGCGTTGGTAATTTGGTATAGGGTGTTCATCTCCTTTCCCCGGCGCGGCGTGGCTCCCCGGGCTGTGGTGATTTGGCCGATGTTGAAAATCAGTGTATCCGCCGTTGGTTTGTTTCTCACGCGATGCAACCTCCTCTGAAAATAGAACGCAGATTAACGCTGATGCACGCTGATCTTAATTTTCATCCGCTGTGGTGTGCCGCAGGCTCATGATAACTCCCCTGAAAATAAGACCTCTCCCCTGGCTTACCGCCCAAATGGGCAGCGAGCCTTCCCCTCCC
>WFQU01000134.1 GCA_015486845.1 Anaerolineae bacterium
AACGTAGGCTGCGCACGCAGATAAAAAACAATGGTCGGTCCGGCGATTAGAAATCGTTGCTACAACTGCGAAACCTGCCTGCGCAGGTTGCAAGCTAATCGCCGTAGGGCGATCTTGCTATTTTAGAAGTTCAACTTCTCGAAGAAGTTGAACTTCTATTCGCCGGGGTTCTCCGTCTCACGAGAAAGCGGATACCGAATTCATAGCCATTTCCCTCTGTTGAATACGCTCGCTGGCAAACGCTACTTGAGTGGGCAAAATCTGGTTCTGTAATTGCCACATGCGTTGGTAAAAGCCGGCTTGCTGCAACAAGGTAGTATGTGTGCCGCGTTCGATAACTTTCCCGTGGCGCAAGACAATGATCTCATCCATGTTTTCCATGCCGACCAATCGATGTGTGATCATCAAAGTCGTGCGCCCTTCCATGGCATTGTAAATAGTTTGGAGAACATTGCGCTCGGTGAGCACATCCAAATTCGTCGTCGCCTCATCCAGAACCAAGATCGGTGCGTCTTTGAGCAAAGCCCGGGCAATGGATATCCGCTGCCGCTCGCCGCCGCTCAGTAACAAGCCCTGTTCGCCGATCCAGGTATCGTAACCATCCGGTAATGAAAGAATGAATTTGTGAATCTGTGCTTTGCGCGCTGCAGCGTAGAGTTCATCCTGATCAGCTTCCGGCTTGGCAAGGAGCAGGTTAGCACGGACAGTATCGTTGAAGAGGTGCGTATGCTGCGAAACGACAGCGATGCGCCGGCGCACGTCCTCTTGCCGGTATGCGCGCAAATCGTGTCCGCCTAACACGATCTGTCCTTTCTGATATTCCCAAAACCGGAGCAATAGACTCACTAATGTGCTTTTGCCGGCACCGCTGGGGCCGACAATAGCCAAACGGCCACCGGCCGGCAGATTAAAGCTAACGTCATTCAGCGCCGGCTGTTCCGTTTCTGCATAACGAAAGTGCAAATTGTGAGCCTGCAAGCCATAGTTAGAGGGTGGAGGCAATGTCTCGCGTCGGTCCTGGACCATGGGTGTGGCATCAACAATAGCGAAAAGGCGTTGTGCCGCTTCCACATTACTCTCCAAGAACTGGGCCGCAGACGACAGCGGCAAGACCGCTTCGAAAGCAGAAAGTGCTGCTAAGGCCAGCACGGCCAATTGAACGCCGGAAAAACGTCCTGCTTGCACCATAGGAATTGCCACAGCAATGACAGCCACCATGCCCAAATTTGCCAACAAACTGTTCAGGGCGTCGCTCAGCCCGGTGATATGCGCCATACGCCTTTGTGCGTCGATGACTTCCTGACTACGCGCCTGGGCCAACGCCAACTGGCGACTCTCCTGACCATAAGCGAGCAAGTCGCCGAGTCCTTGAATGCCATCTACCAATACGACATTCAATTCCGAGCGACTCTCGATGATAATTTTACCAAGGCCGCGACTCAGCCAGCGTGAGACAAGTGGCACGCCAAACCCAACCGCCAATAAAAAGGCTAAAAGGGTATCGGCCAGCCGCGCGCCGTAACTGCCCATGAACACCCACATGATAATTGCCACCAGCACAGCCACGGCTGGCGGTGCGATGACTTGTACATAGAAATGTTCCAACGTCTCAATGTCGTTAATGACTAAGCTGAGCAAGTCCCCGCTACGGTAGGTCATCAGTCGCGCCGGCGCCAATGGCTCAATCTTCTCATAGAACCAGACCCGTAGTTGCGCCAGCAAGCGGAAAGTCACATTATGCGAGACCAAACGCTCGAAATAGCGAAAAACACCCCGCGCGATGCCAAAAAAACGCACGCCGACGATAGCAACTTCCAAATCGGCAATAGAAGGATGCAAAGCAGCCTTGGCGATGATGAATGCGGCCGTGGCCATGAGACCGATGCTGCTGCCAACAGTAAATGCGCCCAGCAGAACGGCTAAGCCCATCCACCATTTAAACGGCCAAACTAAGCCGAATAATCGCCGCATGATGTGCATCAAACGCCCCCCCCATAGGCTGTGACCAACTGCTGGTAGAGGCCGCCTCGCCGGAGCAGCGCTGCGTGTTGCCCGCTTTCTACAACCCGTCCTCTGTTCAGTACAACAATCTGATCCGCCTGGTAGATCGTGCTAAGGTGGTGAGCGATGATCAGCACACTACGCCCTTCCATGAGCGACGACGTGGCTTCTTGTACCAACGCCTCAATTTCCGGGTCTAAGTTAGAAGTCGCTTCATCCAAGATGAGTAACGGTGCGTTCTTAAGAAACGCCCGGGCCAAAGCAATGCGTTGAGCCTGGCCACCGCTGAAACGAGTGCCTTGTTCCCCGATAATCGTATCATATCCCGCTGGCAATGATGCCACGAATTCGTGAACGTGGGCTAATCGAGCAGCGCGCAGAACCTCTGCCCGGTTAGCGTACGGCCGCCCCACGCGAATATTAGCAACAACGCTATCGTGGAAGAGGTAGGGCCGCTGGGGCACCCAAGCTACCCGCTGCCGCCAAACGTCCGCACGGAACGCACCCAAAGGGACGCCGTTCACGCTGATCTCGCCTTGATCCGGCTCAATGAAGCGAAGAAGCAAATGAGCGATGCTGCTCTTGCCGGCACCGGTGGGGCCGACCAGCGCGACTTTTTCCCCGGGAGGAATGCGGAACGAAACCCCTTGCAGCGCTGGACGCCCCCCTCCTTCATAGGCGAAATACACGTTCTGAAAATGAATATCCATCCGCAGCGGCGGCGCATCATTGACTGCAGGAAAAACTGACACCGGCAATGGCGTTTCCAAGATTTCAAAAATACGCTTAGCGGCCGCCACGCCAGACATGCCGGCGTGGAACCGGGTGCCCAACATGCGCAATGGCAAATAGAATTCTGGCGCCAAAAGTAACACGAAAAAGGCTTCTCGGAACACCATATGTCCGTAAAGCAGCCGCAAGCCAACTTCTACAGCCACAACGGCGGTGCTGATGGTTGCTACTAACTCCAACACCAACGCTGAAAGGAATGCTACCCGTAACACACTCAACGTCGTGTGCCGAAAACGATCACTAATCTCAGCAATGGTGTCAATTTGCTCCCGGCTGCGTCCCAATATTTTCAAGGTTGTCAAACCCTGTAGCATGTCCAAAAAATGGGCGCTCATACGACTCAAAGAACGCCACTGTCTTTTGGTGAGTGCGTCAGCAAGATAGCCAATGAGCACCATGAAAACAGGGATGAGAGGCGCAGTTAGAAGTAGAACCAGGCCGGATAGCGGGTCGCGCGGAAACACGAAAAAAAGTACGGTCAAAGGCACCAAAGCAGCCAAAACGAGTTGGGGTAGATACTGACTGAAATAAGCATTCAGCTCTTCTATACCTTCTACAACCGTATTGGTCAGTTCGCCGGTCCGCTCTCCCGACGCATACGTGGGGCCCAAAGCCACAATATGAGCAAAGAGTTTCTCACGCAGCGTTTGCTTGACGGTCCCGGCAACGCTGTTAGCTGCGATATTACCACCCCAGATGAAAAGCGACCGGGCACCTATAACCAAGAGTAAAATGAGAAATAGCGGTTGTAAGCGGACCAGCGTAGCATGTTCCAAAAAGGCATCATTGACAATATCACTGACGTAGCGGGCTTGTAAAACAGTGGCAACGCCGCCGAGGAAACCTAAGGTGATGGTGAGTATAAAACCGACGCGCACCGCTTTAGCTTCGCTCAAGAGCCTTTTGTCGATATTCATAGCGCTGCCCCCGACCGCGACCAAAGCATAAAACTTTGGCTATGTAATTCCATCATCCCACCATTCCAAATGTATGGCTTTACTGAAAAACCCTTTACATAGTAGAGAACGCAAAGCGCGCAGAAAGAAGTAGCAGATTTGTAACAGGATTTTGCCTTTGAAATCGTTGCTCTTTTCTCAGCGTTCTCCGTAATCCCTGCAGTCCAACGTCTTTTTCAGGAAACTTACGTATACAAAATGCCCAGGCAGCGTGAGGCGTACGCGCTCCCCACGCTGCCTGCTAAATCTCGGTCAACCGACAAAGATATGACCTAATAATCCAGTTCCGATTTCGTGCTCAAGCGTTGCCGGAACGTCCAGTAGCTCCAAGCTTGATAGGCCAGGACGAAAGGCACTAAAATGATGGCCACAATAGTCATGGTTTTCAAGGTGTAGGCACTGGAAGAGGCGTTGTAGATGGTCAGGCTGAATTTAGGATTCAGGGTGGAGATCATCACACGCGGGAACATGCCGGCGAAGACCATCACGACGGCAAAGGCGATGGTGATTGCCCCCATGATGAAACCCCAACCAAAGCTACCCTTGTAAAGGAACCAACCGTCCAGCAACAAGGCCACCGCCGCAATCAGCGCGCCGAGAATGGCAATGATTTGTCCGTGCGGATTGCTGAAAGTGTCAGCGCCACCCAAGAAGGTCCACACCACCAAAAGCACCGTCAGGATAACCGCCGGCCACCACATTTTCTTGGCTGTGGCTTCAGCTCGCTCACGGACGACACCATCTGTCTTGAGGCTCAGGAAAGTGGCACCGTGCAGCAGGAACAGAAACACGAAAACCAATCCGCCCAGAATGGCGAATGGGTTCAACAACGGCAGTAAGCCACCGTAATAGTTCATGTCTTGTTTGATAGGCAAGCCGCGCATCAAGTTCCCCACCGTGACGCCCCAAAGTAAGGCAGCCAAGAAACTGGCAATGGCAATAACCCAGTCCCAAGTCGTGCGCCAGGTGGGACTTTCCAATTTGCTGCGAAATTCGAACGAAACGCCGCGCGCGATAAGCGCCAACAGGAGCAAGGTCAGCGCAATGTAAGCACCGCTGAACAAGGTGGCGTACCAGTGAGGGAATGATGCAAACAACGCACCGCCGGCAGTGATCATCCAGACCTCGTTGCCGTCCCAAAATGTCCCAATGCTGTTAATGACAACCCGGCGTTCTTCGTCATTTTGCCCCAGAAAAGGAAGCAACATACCGACACCATAATCGAATCCTTCTAAGAAAAAGAATCCGATGAAGAGCACTGCAATGACGATAAACCAAAAAGTATTCAGATCCATGGGTGACCTCCTCAGTAAGCCCCGCTCAGAGCGCGCTTTTCGGTAGCATTGGGATCCTCTTTCGCAGCGCGGAAGAACAAGTAGACCTCAGCAACAATGAGCACGGCATAGAGCAACGACAAGGAAATAAACGAGAACAATATCGTCCCAACGGAAACATTGGGCGAGATAGCATCTGCGACTTTCTGCAAGCCATAGACGATCCACGGTTGGCGTCCCGCCTCTCCCATGATCCAGCCAGTGGAACAGGCGATAAATGGAAACGTAAAGGAAATAACCAGCCACTTGAGGAACCAACGCGGATATTTAGACCCTTTTTTAGCCAGATAGACCGCGTAAAGTGCGAACAACAACATCAAAAGTCCGGCAAAGACCATGATGCGGAACGACCAAAATACCAACGGCACATTAGGAATATAGTTGCCAGGGCCGTATTGTTGCATAAACTTAGCTTGTAAATCCTTGATGCCGGCCACCGGTTGGGTAAAATTGTTGTAAGACATGAAGCTTAGAAAGCCAGGAATAGCGATTTCTACTGGGTTCCGTTGCGCTTTCGTGTCAATAGTCGAGAAGAGAGATAACGGTGCCGAGCTTTCCGTGTTCCAAAGGGCTTCCGCCGCCGCCATTTTCATCGGCTGCACTTTGATCTCATATTGGCCTTGCAAGTGACCAATACTAACTACCAGAATCGAGCCGATGAGCGCATACGTTGCGGCCCATCGGAACGAAGTCTGGAAGAAATCACGATCGCCAGCGGGCTTCTGCAATAATCGGTAAGCACTAATGGCCAGAACTACGAAGCCGGCCGTAGTCAGGCCCGCCGTAAACACATGCGGGAACTGGAACAAAACATGCTTGTTGAACGCCACCGCGAAGAAATTAGTCATCTCGGCCCGCCCACCTTTGATGACATAGCCAACCGGTTCTTGCATAAACGAATTAGCGACCAAAATCCACCAGGCCGAGAGATTGGAACCGATAGCCACCAGCCAAATCATCGCTGCGTGCACCTTCTTAGGCAGTTTGTTCCAGCCGAATACCCAAACGCCCAAAAACGTCGATTCAATGTAGAAAGCCAGCAACGCTTCGATAGCCAAAGGCGCACCAAAAACATCACCCATAAAACGAGAATACCCCGACCACGCCATACCAAACTGAAATTCCTGGACGAGGCCGGTGGCCACACCAATGGCAAAATTAATGAGGAAAAGTTTCCCCCAAAATTTTGCCATTCTTTTATATAACTCATTGCCGCTGGTGACATATTTCGTTTCCATAATAGCTACAAAAATGGAAAGGCCCAGGGTCAACGGCACAAAAAAGAAATGATAAATTGTGACCACTGCGAATTGCCAACGTCCTAAGGAAACAACTAACGCATTCATAGTCAACCTCCAGTACGGAAATAATTTCTCGCAGCATTAAAAATTTGCACTGCGGAATGACAAAAGATTTACTCCCTACAGAACTTCCTTCCTCTTCAAAGTCAGTTTTCCCGTAGTCGCATCACCCCCTCTCACAACACATTATTCATCGAACTATGACCAACGCGTCGCGTTAGCCCTCTATCGAGACCGATGCCCCTTCCGGCACAACATTAGCCGCGATTTTCTCGTGGTGGTGTCTCTTTTCCCGCTCCCGTTGGCTCAACTTTGCAAAAGTCGCCTTACGCAGTTGCTCGGCAAGCAATTGTTGGGTTTCAACCCACGTGTCGTGGACCGGACATGCCGCTGTCAACGGGCAAGCAGAAGGATCATTCGTACAAATATTAAGCGCCAACGGGCCCTCTATGATCTGGATAACGTCAAGAAGGGATATTTCGGCGGGAGGTTTAGCTAAAGTAATCCCCCCCCCGCGCCCTCTCGTGGTTAGCAGCAACCCACCCTGGCGAAGGCGGGCAACTAGTCGACGAATCAGCGAATGCGGAACCAAACGGCGCCTTGCAATCTCATCGGCTGTGGTACGGCTGCCGGGTGGCAGCAAAGCTAAATGTAATATGATGCGGGAAGCATAGTCTGTTTCACGGCTAATCGTCAGCACATTCATCCTCCACAACAAAAGTTCTAAATGCCATGAACTTACTTACATTATAATGCATAATTTTTAGTTTGTCAAGAGGCAATGCCCCGGATTTAGAAAAAATCGTGCTATCTCAAGTGGAACCATCACATAATAACAGGAACAGGAAGGAAAAGCATCAAAGCGCACCATTTGACTGGATAGTGCCTATGGAATCATTTAGATTTAACCATTTGGCAAGCCATACAAACACGTAATGCGCAATATGTTGCGAACAACAGGTACCAAATATTACGCATTACGTAATGTGCTCGTGGCAAGTTAAAAGCGCTTCAAGTCAATGGATAGTTGGTGTATACAAACCTATCACAAATAATAGACCAAACATAGCCACTTAGCCGGCAGTCGCCATTACTCGTTATATTCTTTCTCCTCGCTGAACTCGGCACCAGCTGCGTCAGCTTCTACATCCCGGCCACGCAGGGGAACAGTGCCAAACTCTTTATAAAATTCATGTTGGATAACCAGGTTCATGATCTCGTTAGTACCGGTCCAAATGGTAATAAGACGCACGTCGCGCAGCAATTTCTCCACCGGAAAGATGTTGGTGTAGCCAATACCACCCAGCACTTGCATGGCATGGTTAACCACAGTCCAAGCGGATTCGGTAGAGAATTTCTTGGCCTCAGAAACAAGTCGGCGAATTTTACCGGGATCCCCGCCCGCTTCAATAGCGAAAGCGGTTGTATAATTGAGCGATCTCGCAGCATCTAACAAAGTCAAGCTCTCGGCAATCTTGAAGCTCACACCCTCAAAACGCCGGATTTTGCGACCAAAAGCACGGCGCCGATCCGCATAGCGCGTTGCAATCTCGATGGCCGCTCGTCCCATGCCTACCGCTGCGCCGGCCGAGGTCATGCGTTCAGGAATCATCATCTGATGAAAGACGGCCGTGCCATTGCCAATACCGGCTTCGCCACCCAAAACATTCTCTATGGGAACTGGCACATTTTTAAAAACTAAGCGCCCTGTGCCCCCACCACGCGTGCCCATGAGCCCATACACGTGTGCGATCTCTACGCCTGGGCCCCTTTCCACCAAAAAGGCAGTCATTGCTTTTTTGGGGTCTTCGATCCCTTCCACTTTGCCGTATACCAAGAAAAGATCCGCGCCCTCGGCGCCAACGACGAAACGCTTTTGCCCCGATAAGTAGAAAACATCGCCTTCCCGGCGAGCGCGAGTAGTAGCGGCAAAAAAGTCTGAACCGCCGCGCGGTTCGGTCAATCCCTCAGCCACGCCCAAAGTCCCCGCAATCATGGGCTTCAGATATTTCTCCTTCTGCTCTTCCGTACCAAATTTAGAAACAGCCTCGCCCACAATGGACACCAAAGCGTAGAGGCAACCCAAGGCAGTGCCCAGAACACCAACCTCTTCCAGGGCCATCATTTCCGTCATCCAAGGCAAGCCGGCACCACCATATTTAGGAGCAAATCGCAGGCCCAACACGCCTTGTCGCCCTGCTTCCTCCAGAAACTCCTGGGGATAATTAACTTTGTCGGCGTCCATATCCAACAATAGCTGGCGGGGAACAGAAGCAACAAAATCCTGCACTCGGCTACGCAGCGTCACCTCAGCTTCATTCAACATTGCATCAACTGACATCATTTCCTCCTTGAATTCACGTCAGGCCGCAAATTGCTTACGCAAAGCAACTTTATCGATCTTACCTGCACTGGTCAAGGGAATGTCCTCCACAAACTCAAAGGCATCAGGCAACCAGTACTTCGCGATCTTGCCCTCAACGACTTTCGGCTGCAAAAAGGCTCGCAATTCCCCCCCCGTCACCGGCGTCAACGGCTTGATGATAGCAACGGGACGCTCTCCCCAGCGCTCATCCGGCCGGGCAATGACAGCCACCAGTCCAACAGCCGGATGTTCGGATAGCAACGCCTCCAACACGCCGGTAGGAATCCATTCGCCACCACTTTTGATTGCGTCGCGTTCCCGATCGACCACGTATAGCCCGCCATTAGCGTAAAACACGCCCAAATCTCCAGAACGGAACCAACCACCGTCGGTATAAGTCCTGGCTGTGCGTTCAGGTTCCTTATAGTAGCCTTCGGGTAACCAAGGACTACGCACCCAAACCATGCCCACGGTTTTGCCATCGTGGGGCACTTCGCGGCCTCGTTTATCGCGCAAAGAAACCTCCACCATGGGCAAAGGACGCATGCCCACACGCAGCCACTCCAGCGCTTCCTGGCTCCCCGGCTCTACACCTTCGGGAACAACAGAAATGGCTGTACCCAATTGATCGGACCCGCCATAGATCAGGCTAAATTTCACGCCGGCCGCGGTCGCGCGTCGAGCCAAACCGGAGGCGAGGGGACTACCGCCGGTCAGTACTTTGACGTGACCAAAATCGGGATTAGCAAGCAGCATGTGCAATTGCGTGGGCACCATATTGAGAGACGTAACACCTTCGCGTCGGATCAAAGCGACCTGTTCAGTCGGTCCAGCAGCGCCCGGCAAGACCAACTTCGATCCCAAATACGGCGGGAAGAAAGCCATCCCCCAGGCATGAATGTGGAAAAAAGGAATCAGTGGCATGAACACATCGCTGCTATCCACGCGATCCCCGGTAATGTGCAGGGCCAGATGGTGGAATAATTGCAGCGCACCCAGGAGAATTTGTTTGTGTTGATAGCGGATGCCTTTGGGCTTGCCGGTGGTGCCTGTAGTGTAGAAAATGGAAAAAATGTCACTATCCCGCACTTTATCCGCTTCCGGTAATTCCTGTTCTTCGCCATTGGCCACCAGCGCTTCGTAGCGATAGGCGGCTGCGCTCGCCGGCAAAGCTACTCCGGGATCATCACTCAAAATCACCCAATTGGGAAACTTGGAAACTAAAGGTTGCACCGCCCCCATGAAAACATCAGAAACAAAAAGCCATTCGTCCCCGGCATGCACCATACTGTACACCATATGCTCGGGAGCAAGCCGAAAATTGATGGTATGCAAGGTCGCTCCCAGCATAGAGAGGGCATAGTGCAATTCGAGAAAACGATGGGTATTCACATCCAACACGCCCACCGTCATCCCCGCGCGTATGCCTAAACGTTTGAGGCTGTTCGCCAACCTCAATACTCTACCATACAATTCCCCGTACGTCAGCCGCGTGTTTCCTGAAACCACCACTTGATCGGGATTGGTAATCAATGTACGCCGAATAACCTCGTGAACAATGTATTGCCGCATGTAACACCCCCTTGTGAATGAACAACCGTGCAGAGACCGCTCCGCACGTCGACAAACAATACAAACGAATGGTGAAAGCGAAAGATCAAAACCTCTATATGCGTGGCATCCTGCACCACAACCTTCCAGCTTTTAGGCGTTGAAAAGAGTTAAGATGACCCCCCTAAACTTACAATAATCAACGAGAATGGAGTGGCTTTGCAGCAAACTTGCTTCTACTTTATTATAAGCCATCACCACCATTTGTCAAGAGGATAATCACTGCCACGGACAAAAATAACGCTCGCTTGCCAAGCTGTCGGCATCGAAAACATTGACAAAATATGCATCATTACTTTATAATGTAAATATGTTAGGTAGGGAATACACGCACTAACAAAGGATTCGGCATGGGCCGGCAGCCTGCCTATGCGGGCACGCAGACAGGCGCAGAACAGCGGCTGAAAATAATGCGGCCGGCGTCAAGCCTTTGGGCGGGTTGGTGGATCTACCACAGGCTAAAGCCTCGATTTCGGCGCGGCGGCGGGGTACGTCAAGGTGGCGTTCTCTGCCCAGAGGCTGCTCAACACCAGCCCCTTAGAAAGGGGCTTATTATCTACGTAGCACGGAGCCTTGAGCTCCGTGCGCTCGGGCGGAGAACACCGTCAATTAGAAGTTCGACTTTTGCGAGAATCGGTTTTGCAGTCAGATTATTCGCTCTCTTTCGGCATTAACCGCTTTATTAACGCGTCTATTAATCTTTACACATTATCATTATTCTTACACTGGATGTGATCGGCACTGATCGATCCTGCCTGCTCCGCTTCAGGCGGTCGGCGACCGAGCTCGTTATCTGATCATGTTGTTATTCAAGTCAAAGGAGACGAAGAGATGAACAAGACATGGTTTGCTTTCTACGAAAAAGGCGTGCCAACGCATATCGATTATCCGGACATACCCCTCTATGCCCTCTTAGACCGTTCAGCAGAGCGTTTCCCGGATCAAGTCGCCGTAGAAATGGTGTTACGCTATCTTCCCTTGGGACTAAAAATAGCCAGCAAGGTGACTTACCGCACACTACAAATGTTGACAGAACGTTTTGCAGGACACCTGCGCGAGATGGGGGTCCGGCCGGGGGATCGCGTTGCGCTCATGCTACCCAATTTACCCCAATACGTCGTCGCTTTCTATGGCACGTTACGGGTCGGCGCCATTGTCGTCAACACCAATCCTACGTACACCGCCCGGGAGATTCAGCATCAATTTCATGATGCCGGCGCAGAAACAGTGGTACTGCTCAGTGCTTACTATGAGCGCTTGCAAAAAGTGCGGGACAAAACTGCGGTGAAGCAGGTCATCATTACCGATGTAGCCGACACGCTTTCGTTTCCATGGAAGTCATTAGTGGAAAAAACATTGCGCCAGGAAGGATTGATGACCACGGTGGAACCGGATCAGAATCTCTTTTTGTGGAATCAGTTAATGGCCGAGCCGGCCACGCCGCCGGATGTTCAGGTAAAAGGGGATGACGTAGCGCTGTTCCAATATACTGGCGGCACGACCGGCGTGCCTAAAGCAGCACAATTGACCCATTTGAATTTAGTAGCAAACACCATGCAAGTGGCGGCCTGGCTCACAACCATCGAGGCGGGGAAAGAAAGGGTCATGGGCGCTCTGCCTTTCTTCCATGTCTACGGAATGACTGTAGCCATGAGCTTTGCTTTATATAACGGCGGGCATTTGATCATTGTGCCTAACCCGCGCCCCATAGATCACGTTATGGACATCATTCAGCGAGAGAAATGTACGATCTTTCCCGGCGTGCCGGCCATGTATATTGGCATCATCAATCACCCACAAGTAGACAATTATGATTTACATAGTATTAAAGCGTGCATTAGCGGTGCAGCGCCATTGCCGGTGGAAGTGCAAACGCGCTTCGAAGAATTGACCCACGGCCGGCTGGTGGAGGGTTACGGTTTGACAGAAGCTGCCCCGGTAACGCATTGCAATCCTGTTTACGGCACCAGAAAAGCTGGCTCCATCGGTGTTCCCTTCCCGGATGTTGATGCCAGAATCGTCGATTTAGAAACCAACGAAGCCTTACCCGTGGATGAAACCGGGGAACTTTGCTTGCGTGGCCCGCAAGTGATGAAAGGCTACTGGAATACGCCCGAAGAAACGTCTAATGTCTTCGACGCCGAAGGCTGGTTACACACCGGCGACATTGCTCGTATGGACGAGGATGGCTATTTCTACATCGTGGATCGCAAGAAAGACCTGATTATCGCCAGTGGCTACAATATTGTGCCCCGCGAGGTAGAAGAGGTCCTTTACATGCACCCGAAAGTGCAAGAAGCGGTGGTAGCCGGCGTGCCGGATCCCTACCGTGGCGAGACGGTCAAGGCGTATATCGTGCTCAAGGAAGGCGAACAAGCCACAGTTGAGGAAATTGTCACATTCTGCCGCGAGAACTTAGCCCCATACAAAGTACCCAAGTTAGTCGAATTCCGCAGCGAGTTGCCCAAGAGTTTGGTTGGCAAGTTCCTGCGCCGGGTTTTAGTAGAAGAAGAAAAAAAGAAGTTAGCCGCACAAAATCAAACAGTCGCTGAATAAGTATCGATCTATTGTTTCAGCGTGTGTTTTAGCTTTTGATGGCACAATGAGATCGTGCCGGCCCCCGCCCGGCACGACAAAGTTGCAGAATTGCATACCTTTGTGCTAAACTGTAGCTGTTTGATAGACAGAAAGGAGGTGACCATCCCGGATATTGTGTTGTGTGGTATCGAATTGCTTTATCCTTCTGTTTTTTCAGTCCCCCATACAACGAATTTTATTGAGTAAGGAGCTACAGTATGGACTTCTCTATTTCGTCTGAAATGCTTAACCGCATGATGCGGGCAGCTATGTTGGACAAAGGCCTCTACGAAGAAGTGGAAAACGATCCTTCCCTGGATCAAGAAGCCATGACGGTTGTCGCACTTATCGCTATTGTCGCTGGCCTCTTAGGCTTCATCTTTGACGTGCTTTTGGGCAAAGGTATTGGCAGTGCGTTCATCACGCTCATTTTTGGCGTGATCTGGACCGTGGTAGGTTATTTTATTTATGCTTACTTGGCCTACTTTATCGGTGTCAACCTCTTTAACGGCACAGCCGATTTCGGTGAATTACGCCGTACCTTAGGTTATGCTTACACGCCAATGATCCTTAGTGTCATACCCTGCCTCGGCAGCATTATTGGTGGTATCTGGGCCTTTGTGGCCGGGATCATTGCTGTGCGCGAAGCGCTGGATGTGGATACAACTCAAGCTGTGCTCACCGTCCTGATTTCTATCGTCGTGATGATGGTTGTTGGCATGCTTCTCGGTAGTATCGTAGGCGTTGGTGGCATGATGTTTAGTCGATTCTAAGTCGCGCGGAATACAACGACAGCTTTGTCACCGCTGATATTGTTTCTGACGCAGCAATGTCGGGTTAGTTTGTTTAATCTGTACTGCCCGGACACGTCCGGCTTGTAAGGCCTCAAGCGTCACAAGCCGGACGTCAAAAACGCGCTCAACCGTACTTAGCCACGAACATTTCCATAAATGAAGCCAAGGCACGAGCGCCTTCCAGGGGCATAGAGTTATAAACGGAAGCGCGGCAACCACCAACGCTACGATGCCCCTTCAACCCCAACATATTCTCAGCTTCGGCTTCGGATACAAACTGCTTTTCCAGCACTTCTGTGGGCAGTCGGAAGACGATATTCATTTTAGAACGATCTTTCTTAGCCACAGGAGAACGATAAAAGTCGGAATAGGTATCGATGACGTTATAAATGGCATCAGCTCGCTCATCCGCCCGGCGTTCCATTTCCGGCAGGCCGCCGTTAGTTTTGATCCAATCCAGAACCAATTTCAGCGCGTAGACGGCGAAAACCGGCGGTGTGTTGTACATGGAATCTTTCTTGGCGTGGATTTTATAGTTGAGGTAGGCCGGCAAATCGTCGCGGCTCTTCGCCAATAGATCATCTCGGATGATTACAATGGTCGCACCGGCAGGGCCCAAGTTCTTTTGGGCGCCGGCGTAAATCAAGCCGAATTTCTCCACCGGCACGCGACGGCTGAGGATATCGCTGGACATATCGGCGACCACTGGCACCGCCCCTGTGTCCGGCCAATCATGCCACTGGATGCCGCCAATAGTCTCATTAGATGTCAGATGCAAATAGGCCGCGTCAGGACTCGCCTGCAGCGAGGCTGCGTCGGGCAGCGCCGTATAATTCTCAGCAGCGCCGTCGAACAACACATTCACCCGGCCAATCTTCGTCGTGTCAGCCAAAGCTTTCTTGGCCCAGGCCCCGCTCACAGTAAAGTCGCAATGGTCCTCTGCACCTAACAAATTAAGCGGCACCATAGCAAACTGGAGCGTTGCGCCACCTTGCAAAAAGAGTACTTTGTAACGGTCCGGCACGTTTAGCAACTCATGGACCAAAGCCATAGCCTGATGGTGAATTTCGTCATACACTTTGCTGCGATGGCTGGTCTCCACCAGCGAAAGCCCCATTCCTTTATAATCGACGAACTCATCACGAATTTGCTCCAATACCGGCAACGGTAACGTAGCCGGACCAGCATAAAAATTGAACTTGCGGGTCATTTTTCTTCTCCTTATGTGAACGTCTTGACAATCTCGACAATCTCGGCGCCGATGCGGTCTTGATTTTCCACGCTGTTGGCACCGATGTGTGGCGTCATCACCACTTTTGGCGCGTGCAAAATAGGATAATCCGGCGGCGGCGGATCATTAGGCCAAACATCGGTAGCGTAAGCCCCTAACCGCCCCTCCTCCAGCGCCATTTTGACATCATCGGCATTGATACAACCAGCGCGTCCGGTGTTGATCAGCACTGCGCCCGGCTTCATTTCAGCAATGATCTCTTTGTCTATGAAACCACGCGTCGATGCTGTCAGCGGCAAGTGCAGCGAGACATAATCGGCATCATGGACCGCCGCTGCCAAAGTCGGCACTACTTCCGCGTAAGGGCTCGGCGTTCCCGAGGCATGATAGGCAACCACTTTCATGCCAAATGTACGCGCCCGCTTAGCTACTTCCATGGCAATGCGTCCCAAGCCCACCAGACAGAGGGTCTTGCCGTAAAGCTCCGTGCGTATCAACGACTTTTTCAGCCATTTTCCTTCTTCCATGCTTTGATGGGCTGGGATAAGCTGATTGGGCACCGCTAACATTAGCGCCATAGTCAATTCAGCCACGGCGATGCTTGGCGCTTTGGGCGTGTTGCGCACCACGATTCCTTTACTGCGAGCGTAAGCAACATCGATATTATCAATGCCAACACCACCGCGAATGATCAGTCTCAAATTTGGTGCGCTGTCAATATACGCCGGCGTGCATTTTGTCTTGCTGCGCACCACGACAATGCCTGCTTCCGGCAGGCGGGCTTTGTCCATCGTCACTTCGCCAAATGGAGTCAACCTTTCCGGTAACGCTGGCCCTAATGGGTCCGAAATAAGAATAAGCATATCCCTTTGTACCTCCTGTTTTACTTGATATCGAATTGTAGTCGAAAATTGCGATGCGTGCCTACAAAATACGCTTGCCCAACAGCGATTCCAACAGTTTAACGGCCATGTCGACGGTAAAATGAATTAAACAGGTCAGTTTTCGCTGCTTAGGCCAGTCGGTCGCGCCGGCAATACGAATGATTTCTGTTCTCGAGCCTGGTGCACACTAGTGAATAGTACCAAACTGGTACGGACTCGAGCTGCCAACACTATGTCAGAACTCGCTGCCAACAGGATAGCGGTGGACAGCAACGCGTCGGTGTGCCAAAAGCATTGCTGGCTCAAAACGCCGCACCCCAACAGCTCACATTTTAACACAAAATGCGTTGGACGAAATAACGTCGATGGTCTTCTTCAGGCGCCAGACGTCCCGGCTGAGCGCTTCTCAGGGGAGGGCATGGGCGCGGATGAACGCATCCGCTTTTTGAAACACTTTCGCACGCTCCGCATCTTCTGTAAGGAGATGATCACTTTGTTCCACCCAAAAAGTCTCCAGCGGAGCATTCGCTAACAACTCGCTCAACATTTCCATGTTCTTCGGCAAGACCAAGTTATCAGTTTTGCTTTGCATGAGCAACGTGGGGACGATAATCTCGTCCAAATCGTCCCGATAGTGATTCAGAAACTTGACCAGTTGCATGATGCTCACAGATGGATAGTGGCTGTATGAAATATGCCATGATTCGATGGACGGATCGACCCAGGTGCCTTCCCCTTTGGGCATACGGGGCATGAGATAGCGAATAACGGGGAGGAAGGGGATAAATGGATTACTAAGTCGTAGCGGTGTGCTCATCGCTACAACGCCGGCCAAAGGTTTATGTGCGGCCAAATGCAAAACCAATGCCCCACCCATAGAAAGCCCCAAAGCAAAGATTTGTTTCTTTTGACTGTGTAATAGCTCATAACCATCTTTTACCGACCCGAACCAATCTTGCCAAGTCGTCTTTTCCATGTCGGCCATGCTAGTGCCATGTCCAGCCAACCGCACGCCCAACACGGTGTACCCTTGATCCCGCAAATATTCCCCCAACCAGAGCATCTCTTTAGGCGTGCCGGTAAAGCCGTGCACCAGCAAGCAGCCGATATCGTTTCCTGCCCAGTAAAAAGGCTCCGCTCCAGTCATAATCTTTTGTGTCATAATATTCACTCCTGCTCAGATTAGATGCTGACGAACGCGGCACAACCTTCTTTAGCGATGCAAAATATCATCCTGGAACCCAAGATGATCAAGCTGCGCCCCTGTGCCCCCCCAACGCTGTTCTTTCTCCCTGCAGATAAAACAGAGCGAGGGACCATTTTCCATTTTACGCGTCAGCGTGCCGCACTTCTCGCAAGGCACCAGCTCGCCTTGAATGAGGATCCTTGTTTGCCGGTGCTGAATCTCGGCCCCAGGAATCTCATGTTTCAGCGTCAGCGCTTTGTCCGAGCAAGCCAAGACGCAAATGTTGCAATCGACGCAATCGGCAGCAATGAAGCCCAATGCAAACAATGTGGGTACATCCGGTTGACCGTCTTCGCCATCTGCTTGGCCAGTGGCGAAGCGCAATGCGCCAGTAGGACAGAATCGGGCGCAGTTGCCACAAGCAGTACACGAATCGCTGACTACAACGTCGGCAAAAGGCAGCCCGGCCTGGGTGATAAAATCGACGGTGGGCGGCGGCAACTTAGTCAACACGCTTTGCAGTCGCACCCGTTCCGGTGGCAACGCCTGTGCCAGGCGCGCTTCCACCGGGTTATGTTGCTTCGCACTGTGCTCGCTAATTTGCTCAGCCACAGCGGTGGCAGTAGCCTGAGTAATAACGCTGCCTAAAGAAGAGAAGAAATCTCGCCGGCTTACGTCCGCCGCCGCCAGGGTGATAATTGGCTTTTCCTGCATCGTCTCAGCCAACTGCGTGGCTTCACTGTGCACACGAACGCGTCCAGCCACATCATAAGCAGCCAAAAGTGCGTTGGCCTGAGCGGCCAAGCTTTTGATATGCGGATGCAGTCCACTCACGAAAGCCGTGGAGCCGTCCTCTTGTTGCTGAGCCTGGCCAATACCTAAAGCGCACCGCGAGCAAAACCGATCATCCAGCCAGATATCGGCGTCCTGGCGCCGAGTCAAATCGACCAGTTGGGAAAGAGAAAGGGAAGCTAAACAGCTCTCCAGGGGCAGAATTCCCGCCACCGGTGCATCGGTTTCGCCAATCTGTGGATTGCGGCCACAAACAATTTCGACAGCTTGTTGGTTAGCCCCGGCCAATTCCTTGACCAAGTCGATGATGCTTTGACTGCGCTGCGGATGATCAAAAACGCCGGTGGGACAAGCATGCAAACAGTAGCCACAATTAGCGCAGAGGAGCGGATCCAGCTCGACCAAGTGATCTCGATCCTCCCAATTGAAAGAAATAGCCCACATAGGACACTGGCTAACACAAATATTGCATTGTACTTGTTTGAAACGGTTATTTAGGCAACGGCTTGGGTTCACCGTGATATTGCCGACACCATAAGGCGCCAGCACTTTTTCTAATTTCGCTAAATTGGTCATGTTGCCTCTCTCCGTACCGGTGCGCCGCATTGACCACAAAACCGGTCTCCTGGCTGCAAGGGTGCGCCGCACTGGCTACAAACTCGGGACACGCCGACGAGAGAAACAGAGCGCTTAGCACCAATCGCTGTTTCGATGGCTTCGTCCAATCCGGGGAGAAAGATGCCTTGCTGATAAGCATCAATTTGCCGCAAGACTGCAGCAGCTTTTTCTTTGCTTTGTTTGGAAAAACGCTGAAAATCATCATTGCTGAATTTGCCTACGCGTCGGTCTGCCTCCATTTCCCGAATGTTATTATAGAGCAGCTCCTTTTGGGCGTAAAGGTCAGCCAACACCGGATCGGCGACACGGTCGTCCTCCGCTTGCGACCACCAAATAGGACGTAACAACAAGTATAGAACGATGATCAGTAGCGCTGCGCTGCACAATAGTAAGGTCATAGTACGCTCCTCACGCTTCTACCCGGCGAACTGGGGCCCGAGCTGACACCGCCGCGGCCGCTAACCTTCCCCGTGGAAAAGGCCAAATGGCCACAATGCTACCCAAAAGGGCAACGTAACCGCCGATCCACAGCCAGATCATCAGCGGATTGAAATAGAGCGAGAAACTGGCCGGCCGACCGCCATTTTCCCAGCCGGCGAGGACTGCGTACAGATCGCCTTTGAGCGTAGTGTGCAAAGCAACCTCACTGACAGGCTGGTTGCCTTTGAAATAGAGATTACGTTTAGGACGCAGGATCCCCACCAGATGGCCGTTTCTCTGCATTTGCAGCGTAGCATAAATTTCCTGATGATTACCAACCGTGCGGCTACGCAATCCCTCATACGTAAGCGTATATTGGCCGATGGTCGTATTTTGCCCCGGCATGAGCGCAACCTCCCGATCAAGTTGGTAATTGTGCTGGAAAACAATGGCGGTAGCAATGACAATAATGCCAATATGTACCAAATAGCCGCCGTAGCGACGCGGGTTGCGCTGGAAAAGTCGCCATAGCGCGGCAGAAACCGACTCGTGGTGGGCATGACGTCGGGCCAGCATCCCCAAGATGTATTCCTGGAGCACGGCAGCCAAGTTCAAAGCTAAGACGAAAAACGTGGCTAAGAGCCAAGGGCGCTTTTCGTTGGCAACAAGCCCGACAACCATAGCAATGACACCGCACACTAATGGCCAACGGAATTGATGCACCAACGTTGACCAGGACGTACGCCGCCAACTGAGCAACGCGCCGGCGGCCATCAAGATGAGCAGCAAGAGAAAGGCGGGACCATCGACTTTATCGAAAAACGGCGCGCTGACAGTTAGTTTATCCCTCAACACCATTTCGGAAACCATCGGCCAGATCGTACCTAATAGCGTGGCAAACGCAATAACAAGAAAAAGCAGATTGTTGTAAAGAAAACTGGTCTCCCGGGAAAGCAGCGCATCCAAATGTTGCTCGCTCTGTAACTGAGGCCAACGCCAAAAAAGGAGTGCTAAAAAGCTCACAACTAAGAAAACAATGAACGCAAACAAAATAGGGCCGATATTGGAAATAGCGAAGGCATGCACGGATTCAATGACACCGCTGCGGGTGAGGAAAGTACCAACAATAGTGAGCCAGAAAGTCAAAAAAATGAGCAGCAAATTCCACACTTTGAGCATCCCTCGGCGCTCTTGAATGATGAGCGAATGCAAGAACGCCGTACCGGTGAGCCAGGGAATGAGGGACGCGTTTTCCACCGGGTCCCAGCCCCAGAAGCCGCCCCAGCTTAATTCGATATAGGCCCATTGCGAGCCCATGATAATGCCGAAAGTCAGCGCGACCCATGCTACCAACGCCCAGCGCCGCACAATTTTCAGCCATGCGTTGCCCAACCGGCCGCTGATTAGCGCTGCCATGGCATAGGCAAAAGGAATGGTGAAACCGACATAACCGAAATAGAGACCGATGGGATGGATGACCATCCAATAGTTCTGAAGCAACGGATCAAGACCTTGGCCATCTGACACCACAAAATTCATGATACGGAAAGGGTTGGCCGCGAAGAGTGACAGAATCAGGAAAAAAGCCAAGACGCCGTGTAGGATAGATAGAACGTACGGTGCTAAAGCCTGGTTTTGCCGGCGTAGTTGCCGCGCGGCAATAGACGCATATATGCCCAAAACAAGAATCCAGAAAAGAATGGAACCAGCCTGTCCACCCCAAAAAGCCGCTAATTTGTATAGCAGGGGCAAATTGCGCTCGGTGTGGGTGACAACATAGCGCAACGTGAAATCATCACTCGCCAAAGCGTAGACCAGCGCTGCACTGGCAATGGCCACCAGTCCTGTCACGATATAAATGCCTCGGCGAGCGCTTTCTTGCCACGAACGGTTGCCGTTTTTCGCGCTCCAGGCACCAACGATCATGCCGTATAAAGACACGCCCAGAGCGAGGGATAGAGCGACATATCCTATTTGATCGAACAACATGTTGAGTTCTCCCGGTTTTCCCTGCTTAGAAGTTAAATTTCTAAGCGGAGATTATTCCTGGACGCTTACTTGGCCAGCAAGTTGTCGATTTTTCGTGTCAACGTGTTGGCGTTTAAGACGCTGATATAAACCTCGGCGACGTTGCCATTTTTATCGATAAAGTACGTTTCCGGCACACCCCGGACGTGATAAGCAGCACCAATGCGCCGACCCAGGTCTGGGCCGTTGGGATAGGTAATGCCATACGCTTTGATGTAAGCACGGGCTTGTTTCTCCGTGTCCGACCAGTTAACGCCGATAAAAAGCACATCGCCGCGGCCTTTGTACCGTTGCCAGACCTCCTCCAAAGTTCTCGCTTCTTCCTTACACGGCTGGCACCAACTGGCCCAGACATTGATTACCACCACTTTGCCGCGCTGCTGCGAAAGGGTCATCGCGCCACCATTGAAAAGCTGCAAAGTAAAATCGGGCGCCGGCCCGCTGTGCCGCTGCCCTCGGTTTTGAGTGAACAGACTTATGCCCAACAATCCTAAAAAAGCCAAGACAATGAGCGCCGCCGTGATTTGCAACGCCAACAGAGAGCGACGTGGTGCCTTCATTCCATTCATGGCCACAATTTCACCATTTTTCCGTCTCTTTTTCTACTTGCTGCAAATAAGGATCATCTGACACACCAGTGGCTTTAGTTTGGGCGTCCGGGGTACCTGCTGTTATTGTCACTGGTGCGCTTGTTTCTCTCTGTAACCGCAGGAAAAGCCAAATGCCGATGAGGAGCAACGCTGCGGCCGGCAATAGCCAGGTAATCAAGTGAAGGCCTTGCTTAGGTGGCTCGCCCAACACGACGGGGCCATACTGTTTGACGAAAAAAGTCCTAATTTGCGCCGGCGTTTCCCCTACGGCTAACTTCTCGCCGATGACAACCTTCATTTCCCGGCACAATGGAATTTCGCAGACATCTAACCGCTCGCCGACGCACAGCGGACAGTACATGGTCGCGGCCACGCGCATGATATCCTGTTGGGTAACCGGTGTGCCTGTGGGAGTAGGAGAGCCGTCGGCTGCTAAACCAGGCTGCTTGACAGTGAAGGTCACGGCGAGCAAAAGCATGGATAACCCTATAGCCAAAAGATGATTTGGGCGTCGTTTCTCTTTCATACTCTTTTTTCTGTACTTGCTTCCTGTTCAGCAATATCGACGACTTCAAAAACACTGATTCGCTCGCTATGTCCCCGTAATTGCCACCTACCATGGGAAATAAGCTCCACAGTGCCATCTAAAGCGGAAGCAGTGGCCTCGCTAATGAGGATCTGTCCCTGCCGGGCTGCTTCTTGCAGCCGATTAGCGACGTTAACTACGTCCCCGATAGCCGTGTAGTTCATCAATTGGTGGCTACCAACGTTACCCACGATAGCTTCGCCTGTATGGATGCCAATGCCGAAATCCAGGGCCAATTCGCCTAATTCACGAGAAGTGGCTAAGAGGCTTTGTTTCATCGCCCAGGCAGCTCTCACCGCTTGCTGTTGGTGGCCAGGCTGTTCCAGCGGCGCGTTAAAAAAAGCCATAACAGCATCTCCGATGAACTTATCAATCGTGCCACCATAGTCCGAAATAGCCCCTGCCGCGGCGGAAAGATAGCGGTTGAGCGTATTCATCAACTGATGTGCCTCTAATTGCTCGGCTAAAGGCGTAAAGTTACGCAAATCCATGAAAACAACTGTGACTATTTTCCTCGTACCACCTAAATCGGGCAAGCCAGGCGAAGCGATTAATCTGGCTGCAACTGAAGGCGCCATATAACGTTCAAAAAGTATCCTCAGCTTAGTATTGGCCCTATCCAATGCTTCCTGGAGCCGAGCATTTTCTCGGAGCAATGTGGTATTGTGTAAGACCTCTTTGATGCGTTCGCGTAAATCATGAAACGTGAATGGTTTCGTCATGTAGTCATTGGCGCCAGACAAAATCGCGTCCCGCGCTATTTTCTCCGAGGTCAATGCACTGATCACAATAATACCAACAAAACGGTCCTTTTTGCGTATCTTCCGCAACACGGTAAGCCCATCGATTTCCGGGATGATGACATCCAACAGAATCAGGTCCGGTTTTTCCGCTTCATAGAGACGCAAAGCTTCTTTGCCGTCCGTCGTCGTGAGAACTTCGTAACCCTCCGGCAAGAGAACTCGTCGCACTAATACCAAAGTAGCGACTTCGTCGTCGACCACTAAGATTTTTTTGGGCTTTTCCACGCGTTTCTCCCCTAAAAAATATAGAACGCTGAAAATAAAATGGGACGTAGATAAACGCATGCTGCGCACGCAGTCTACCTTGTCCGGCGATTAGAAATCGCTGCTACAACTGCAAAACCTGCCTGCGCAGGTTGCCTGCCAATCGCCGTAGGGCAATTTTGCAGATGTTGCCGCGACTTTTAGTCGCTGGGCCGAGTCGTTACCCCCGGCCCCCCATTCTGGGGGCGTATTGCTCCCCCCCAAGGTTGGGGGATAGGGGGCATTTTCAGCCGCCGTGGTGCGCCTGTCTGCGTGCCCGTACAAGCAGGCCGCAGGCTCATGATAACGCCTCTGAAAATAGCAGCAAAAAGTATAACATAGGATAAAGCAGATCGCAATCATTTAGGACATGCCGCAGCAATTCCAAATTCAACACAGAGCATAGCAAAGTTCGAGAGTTAAGCGGTTAGAAACCATATCTACCCTTGCCAAGCCGCTTCTACGGTGTCTCCCAAATAATCCACACCGGCGAACCTAACAGCTTGTAGCGGCGACTGTAAACCGCCCAGCGCGAGGATACTTGCTTTTCACCCGCCTATGCAGACGCGGTTACAAGCACAAAACCGGGATAGAAACATTTAGAATTGCTGGTTGGCTGGCTCGGCCTTTGCCCGACCGGGGACGTTGTGTTATAA
>WFQU01000135.1 GCA_015486845.1 Anaerolineae bacterium
GCTCGCGATTTGGTCTTGATCCGCATGGTCGAACAGTTGTACGCACAAGGATGGTTAAGCAGCAACGCTGATATCATCCCGGAATCCGACAAAGAAGAAGTTGTGTTGGATCAAAACAATTTATGACTATCGGCGGGCCCAGCAATGAGACGCAGATAACGCTGATCCATGTTGATTTTCGCTGATCTTTTCTTTATCTGCGGTATCTGCGTGAAATCTGCGTGATCAGCGTTCTATTTGACAGGGGCTGAGCAGATAGTTATCACCCAAAAAGGAGGTTTTTTACCATGTCGTTCGTAACTGGCTTATTACTAATCGACGCCCCGGCGTCAGCACTGAACAATTTAGGCAGCATCCCCGGCGCCCGCACTGATAATACCGTCGGCGTCAAGGTCATCCGAACCAAAGACGGCGCCTACCCTTACGTTTCCGCCCAGGCCTTCCGCTACTGGCTGCGGGAAACGCTGGAACGGGAAGATTTGGGCTGGCGGAAAGCGCCCATTTTCCGTGAAAAGAAAGTCGCCTACACCGACGCCAATCCTATTCTGTGGTGGGATGACGATCTGTTCGGCTACATGCGGGCGCCGTCGAAAAAGACGGATGCCGTTCAAGCCAGGGAGGCCGGCGCGGAGAGTCGTGTCGAGACACCCACCACTGACACGGTAACCCGCATCTCGCCGTTTCGGGTCAGCACCCTGGTTTCCATCGCGCCGGTCAACCCCACCAACGACTTTGGTACCATGTCCCGGCACGAAGGCGATCCGGTTCCCCACGAACACCAATTCTACCGCACCACGCTCAAAGGCTTGTTCTCTTTAGATTTGCATGCCAGCGGCACGTTTTCTTATCTCAACAGGACTGGTTTCCGCAATCTGGATGACGTGCGCACTAAAATGGCCGTAGAGGAAGGTTTGGAACCTTTGGAAAAGCAAAAATCTTACCGACTTCCCCTAGACCAACGTGTAAAGCGGATCAGTGCTCTATTCGAGGGATTGGCCCGTTTAGAAGGCGGCGCCAAACAGACGCTGCATTACACCGATGTCGCCCCGGCGTTGACCATTTTCGCCGTGACCAAAGGGGGCAACAATATCTTCGGCCACGTTGTTGGTGCCACCGGTCGCGGGTTGCCTACCGTGAAAATAGACGCGTTGTATGAAGCGTTGAACGTCTTCGCCGATGATCTTCTCTCGGCGGTGTACATCGGCTGGGTGAAAGGATACCTGGACGACGAACGGGCCAGGTTCGAAGCGGCATTAGCCGGCAATGGTCCGCTGGCAGGTTTTGCCGATCAAATTCGTATCAGCCACCCGCGTGACGCTTTCCAGGCGCTGGTAGACGACTTGCGGAATCCGCGTAACGCTGACTGGCTGGCATAAGCTTGCCGGGGAGGCAATCATGCGCGTACTCAAAATCGTAGCGGAAGGCCTGACAACATCGTTCCGCTACCCGTATTTCATGCAGCAGATCCACCCCAGCCTGCCCATGCCGCCGCCGGCCACCATTTACGGGCACATTTGCAGCGCTTTAGGCGAGTGGGTCGATCCGGACGGTGTCCAATTTGCTTACCAGTTCACCTATCAAGGCAGTGTGCGCGATCTCGAGCACATCATCCTGTTGAGCGCGTCCACCGGCCATTTGCCCGAGACGCGCATCCCCAAAGTGCTTGAAGGTAAAGTCAATCCATTTAAGCGGGAGCTACTTTTCCAGCCTCGGTTGACGCTGTACATCAACCGGCCGGAATGGGAGCCCGCTTTCCATAGCCCTCGCTACCTGGTGGTATTGGGCCGTTCACAAGACCTGTTTACCTACACCCACGTTGGCACCGTAGAATTGGAACAAGCGGAACACGCCTATTTCGAGCATACTTTGGCGCCCCACGCCATGGCGTTCCAAGCCACACAAGGGATAACTGTGCTGATGCCCCGTTTCTTGGATTACGTGCACAACCGGGCGCCGGCATACGCCCAGTATCTGGTCATCAAGGATCGAGTTTTCAGCACCAATTTCCTGCATTTCGAAGGACAGCCCGGCGGGCCTTACTGGGTTGATCCGACCACACCGGAGGAAAAAGGCATGCACCTGGGATTGCCTTTTCACCGCTTTGTAGGGGATGACAGTGAAAACTTCCTGCTGGCCTAATTGGTTAGACGATCTCTGGGCCAAAAGCCCTGGGGAAGGTGAACTCGGGCAGCCGGAAAGTTTAGCCCAGCACACTTGGTATGTCCTGGAACGGCTCACTGAGTTGATCCGCTTGCGCCCGGATTTGCCACAAACGCTTGGCGTCCCCCGCTTGTGGCAAATCCTGTTTTGGGCCGCTTTCTTGCACGATTTCGGCAAAGCGGCCACCGGCTTTCAAGCCCGGCTACACGGCGGAAAACGGTGGCCGCACCGCCACGAAGTGTTATCGTTAGCCTTCTTGGATTGGCTAACGCTTGGCTTGACCGTCGACGAGCAAACCTGGGTCGCGGCAGCCATCGTCTCGCATCATAAGGACGCGACCGAAATTCAGCGCCTTTACCCATCTCCGGATGACCTGGCGGAAGATCAACTCATTAGCTTAATTCCCGAATTGAAAGGAGAAGCGGTGCGCGGCCTTTGGCGTTGGCTGCACCAATGCGCAGCCCGCTGGATCGAAGACTTGGGCCTCGCGGACATGGGCGTATTGTCCCTGCCGTTGTTAGATCAACAGGAAGCCACGTCCGGAGCGCGCGGCGAACAAGGTGTCGCTCACATTCGCCGCCGCCTGAGGGATTACCGGCGTTTCGTCCGTCGCCTGGAATACAGCGAAAACCGAGCCTTGATCATTGGCACGCTGATCCTGCGCGGCTATCTGATCAACGCCGACCACAGCGCTTCCGCCCACGCTGGGCCGCTGCCGCGCTTGTCATTCGCAGCCGATACTGTCCTGACCAGCCGGCATCTCACGCCGCAACAGCTTTTCAGCCATCAGCGCACTGCGGCCGCAACAGTGGGCTCGGCATTGCTGGCTGCCCCCACAGGAAGCGGCAAAACAGAGGCCGCTTTGCTCTGGGCTTCGCGACAAGCCGCTGCCCGCAAAGCGCTCCCGCGACTATTCTACACGCTGCCGTACCAGGCCAGCATGAACGCCATGAAATTGCGATTAGCCGGCACTTTCGGCGAGAAAATGGTCGGGTTGCAGCACGGCCGCAGTCTGTTAGCCATCTACCGCTTCTTGCTGGAAAACGATTACGCTCCAGAAGAAGCCGCCCGGCGAGCACGATGGGCTCGCAATTTAGTGCAACTGAATTATCCCCCGGTGCGTGTTCTCAGTCCTTACCAAATCCTCAAGAGCATGTACCAACTCAAAGGATACGAAGCGCTGTTGAGCGACTACTACGGTGCAGCCTTTGTTTTGGACGAGATTCACGCTTACGATGTCAAGCGGTTGGCTATGATCCTCAAGACCATCGCTTTCTTGCAAACCGATTTCAACGCCAGTTTTCTGGTTATGTCGGCAACCTTCCCCACCCTGATCAAGCGCTGGCTGCGCCAGGCATTGACCGCGCCCACGGAAATTTCCGCCGACCAGGCGCTATTCGAGGCTTTTGAGCGTCACCGGCTGCACTTGATAGAGGGCGAATTGCCCTCAGAAACGGGTATCGCCCGGATTGCCGTCGATGCACAAGCGGGGAAGTCCGTGTTGGTCGTGTGCAATATCGTCGCTCGCGCCCAAGCTGTTTACAGAGACCTCAGCGCCCGGTTGGCAGGCCAAGATATATCCGTCATTCTGCTGCACGGGCGGTTCAACATGCGAGATCGGTTGCAGAAAGAGCGCCTAGTGCGTCGTTCAGCGGGCTCCAACAGCCAGGGAAGACGCCCTGTCGTGCTGGTCGCAACCCAGGTGGTCGAAGTGAGTTTGGATATTGACCTGGATACGATTTATTCGGAACCAGCGCCTTTGGAAGCGCTGGTACAGCGTTTTGGCCGGGTCAATCGGCGTGGCAGACAGGCTGGGTTAGCGCCAGTCCATGTTTTTTCCCAGCCAGATGACGGACAAAAAATCTACGACCCGGCTTTATTAGCCGGCACATTGGCCATCTTGCGTCGCGAAAACGGCCGCCCGGTCAACGAAAGCCGTATCGGGGATTGGCTGGACGAAATTTACAGTGGCGAAATAGCCCGGCGCTGGCAAGCGGAGTACGATCAGGCCGCTGCCGATTTCGAAGATACGTGCATTCGGCCGCTGCGCGCGTTTGCCGCCAATGAGAGTTTACAGACGCTGTTCTACCAGGCTTTTGACAGCGTGGAAGTGTTGCCGGAGTCGCTTTATGATGCTTACGAGAATTTACGGGAAACAGTGCCCATCCAGGCCAATGAACTGTTGGTACCCATCAGTTGGGGGCGTTACCACGCGCTGGCTATCGAAGGCAAGGTGTTACCCCGCGAAAAATGGGGGCCGTACATCGTCAAAGCCGCTTACAACCCGGAAATAGGTTTGACATTCGATGAGATAACCGACGACGAAGACGATTGGTGACCAATAGGGTTCGTCGTTGCGTTATGACAGCTTAACATCACAATAGATCGTTGATTCGGCGATCCGTGACTCTTTACTTGATCCGATGGGAGGATACTTGCGATGTTTACATTCAAAGCCTATCGACTTCGATTTGTCGTCGAAGCCAAAACGTCCGTTTTGCTCAATGAACACCAGGGCGCGGCGATCCGCGGCGCGTTTTACCACGCTTTGCGCAGCCGTTTTTGTCTGAACCCGCGGGCGAAAACCTGTCACAACTGCCCCATCCTGGCCCAATGCCCGGTGGCTTACCTGGTTTCCACCCTGGATACAGAATCGCCCCGCGGGCGCGATGTGCCCCGCCCCTATACGATCCAGCCTCCACTGCCGGGGAGCGGCCACCGCAAGCAGATCGAAAACGACAAAACGGTCTACGAATACCGGCCCGGCGAAATGATCAATTTCGGCATCACCTTTTACGACAAGACGCTACAACTTTTCCCGTACTTACTGTTGGCTGTGAACGAAATGGGCCGGCGCGGCCTGGGCCGACGTTACAAAGCAGCCGACGGTCGTTGGCGCCAGGGCCGGCTGGAGCTCGTCACGGCCTGGGCCGAGAATCCGCTCTCCGGCCAGCGCCAGGAAGTGTTGGCCGTCGCTGATAGAACTGTCAAAGTGCCGGATATCCCCGTGACCCAGGAACAGGTTAGCGCCATTCCTTGCCCTCAATCGGAGATCACCATTCGCTTCCTCACCCCGACCCGGCTCACTTACCGGTTCAACGGCCGGAAACGCCGGATGTATCCCGGCGATTTTCAGTTCAGGGTTTTCTTCCAGCGCTTGGCCGATCGGTTAGATAACTTGAGCCACTATTTCTCCGATGAGACCCCGGCTTGGGGCGATTTCAAGACACTTCTTCGCGCTGCCGATAACATCACCGTTTCGGAGAACCGGCTCCGCTGGGCGGATGTGTGGAGCTTTTCCTCGCGCCAGAAAACGTTTTCTCCCATCGGCGGGCTTTTGGGTGAAGTCCGGCTGCGCGCTGATGATTGGTCCCCATTCTGGCCCTGGATCGTCTGGGGCCAATTCACCCAGGTGGGGAAAGACGCGGTGAAAGGGAATGGGATGTACGAGGTAGAGAGCCGGTAGCCGGTGGCAGGCAGCCGGTAGCTGTCGGGAAACTACAGTTTCAGGAGGAAGATCATGGCTACACAGAAACTAAGGAATTATCAGGACCTGCATGTGTGGCAGCGTGCGGTGGCGCACACCGTGGCTATCTACAAAGTGACCAAAAGCTTCCCGAAACAGGAATTGTTCGGGGGTCTGACCGACCAAATCAGAAGAGCCTCTGTATCTATTGCATCCAACATAGCGGAAGGACACATGAGGCATTCCGACAAAGCTTTTGCAAACCATCTGGATATTGCTCTTGGGTCGGCAGCCGAATTGGGCACACAGCTCTTCATAGCCATGAGGATAGGTTATCTTTCGGAAGACGAACATGCGGAGCTTCACAGCGAACTCGTGGAGGTCACAAGAATGCTACATGCACTCTACAGAACCGTCCATCGGAGCGCCGGAAGCTAACGGCCATCGGCTGTCGGCTAACGGCTGTTATTTGGGAGGTTGTCAAAATGGCCATCATTCGTTATCTTATCGTCGATCAATTCGGCACCATGGTGCGCAAACACAGTGAGCGTCTGCGTGTTGTTAAAGGGAAGGAGAAGCTGGCCGAAGCGCCCTTGCTCCATTTGGAGGCGGTGCTGATTACCAGCAACGGCGTGGCCATTTCCAGCGATGCGATTCGGGGCTGCACCGAGCGGGGTATCCCGGTCTATTTCCTTTCCAGCCACGGTAAACCTTACGCTACTGTTTACAGCCAGGCTTTGACTGGCACTATCGCTACCCGGAGAGCGCAGCTTTTGGCTTACAACGACACGCGCGGCGTCCGGCTGGTACACGCTTTTGTGACTGGAAAGTTGCAGAACCAGGCCAATTTGCTCCGCTATATGGGTAAATATCGTAAAGAACGGGAACCGGATGTGTTCGACGCTGTGCAAATAGTCATCATGGAAATCGACGGGCTGGCCAACAGCATCGAGCAGATACAGGGAGAGAATGCTGCAGCCATCCGAGAGTCGATATTGAATATTGAAGGCCGAGCGGCGCAGTCCTATTGGGAGGGTATTCGCATATTACTCAAAGCGAACCTGGATTGGCCCGGCAGACGCACTCGCGGTGCCACAGACTCTTTTAACATGGCGCTGAATTACGCGTATGGCGTGCTCTACGGGCAGGTGGAGCGGGCACTGGTGCTGGCCGGTTTAGACCCTTATGCCGGGTTCTTGCACGCCGACCGGCCGGGCAAGCCGAGCCTGAGCCTGGATTTAATCGAGGAATTTCGTCAACAGGTTGTGGATCGCACCATTGTCGGCATGGTGAACAAAGGCACCAAATTGGAAACCGATAGCGGTGGTCGGTTAGCGATGGAAGTCCGAAAGCGCATTGCTGAGAAAGTGTTGGCCCGTATGGACAGTCCCATGCGCTACGAAGGGAAGCGTTTTTCAGTGCGCAGCGTCCTGCAGAGCCAGGCGCGACACCTGGCCACTTTTCTGCGCGGGGAAAGAACGACTTATCGACCTTTTGTCGGCGGGTGGTAGTTGGCGAGATGAAGTGTTTATTGGTGTATGACATTCCGCACGATGGCACCAGGACGAAAATTGCTGATTACTGCCTGGACTACGGCCTGGATCGCATTCAATACAGCGCGTTTTGGGGCGATCTGACCCGCGGCCAACAGCGAGAACTGATGAAGAAAATCGGTCGACGATTGGGCAAACGGCCCGGCATTATCCAACTTTTCCCCATTTGTCGCAATGATTGGAAGGCCCGGCTGGAGATTGTCCAAGAGGTCAAGGAGAAGGAATGATGGAAGATGATGTTGTAACGCCGGTTATCCTGCGCGACGGGGTAGAGGAACCGCTTTATTTTCGCGTGACGGACTTAAAACAATGGTTCTACTGCCGGCGCGTTGTCTATTTCCAGTTCATCATGCCGGAGTTGCGGCCAAAGACTTACGCGATGGAAGAGGGAGCGTTGAAGCATGATGCGTTGAAACGTTCCCGATCGGTATGGCGGGGTTTGCCAGAGGGGAAATATCGCTGGAATGTCATGCTGAAAAGTGACCGGCTCCACGCGACTGGATTGGCCGATTTGGTTATTGAAACGAGTGAGGGCTTAGTGCCTGTTGATTTCAAAGACAGTGCCAAAGCATCAACCCATTTCAAAATGCAGGTGACCACTTATGGCATCATGCTTGCTGAGATGACCGGGAAGCCGGTGCCGCGTGGTTTCGTTTATCTTTTGCCATTGCGCAAGGCGGAGGCAGTGCGTTTTAGCAAAGCAACGCAACGCAA
>WFQU01000136.1 GCA_015486845.1 Anaerolineae bacterium
GAGCGGTTCCTCTCCAAAGCCCGACCCATGCCGCCGGATATCGACATCGACATCCAGGCAGACCGCCGCGAGGAAGTGATCCAGTACGTCTACCGCCGCTACGGCGATGAACACGCTGCCATGGCAAGCACCCTGGTGACGTTTCGGGCTCGAAGCGCGGTGCGGGATGTGGCAAAAGCGCTGGGGCTCTCCCCGGAGATCGCAGCCAGCGCGCTGGAGGAGTTACAAAAGGAGGACGAAAACCCTGGTTACCGCCCGGATGTTCCTGATGGCTCTCCCCTGAAGCTTCTCCTGCAGTTCTCCCGGGAGATTGCGGGATTACCCAGGCACCTTGGCATCCACAACGGGGGCATGGTGGTGACAGGCGGCCCTCTCTCGGAGCGGGTGCCGACGGAACCTGCGTCCATGCCTGGCCGCGTTGTGGTTCAGTGGGACAAAGACTCCCTGGAAGATGCGGGATTGGTGAAAATCGACCTCCTGGGGTTGAGGATGCTCTCTGCCATAGCCGAGGCTGTGGAGATTGTTGCTTCCCAGACAGGCCAGCGGCTTGACCTGGATCGACTGACCTTTGACGATCCTGAAATCTATTCCATGATTGCAGGAGGAGATACCATCGGCGTGTTCCAGATAGAATCCAGGGCGCAGGCACAGGTGCTTCCTCTTCTGCAGCCCCGGGAGTTCCGGGACCTGGTGATCTCCATCTCGCTGGTGCGCCCCGGGCCTATCCAGGGGAACATGGTGCATCCGTACCTCCGCCGCAGGAGAGGGTTGGAGCCGGTCATTTACCCGCACCCTCTTCTGAAAGATGCGCTGGAAGAGACTCTGGGCGTGATTCTGTTCCAGGAGCAGGTTCTGAAAGTCGCCCGGGACCTCGCCGGTTTCACGCCCGGCCAGGGGGAGCAGTTGCGCAGAGCCCTTGGCAGGAAAGACGCCGCTGCTGCAGTGGCTGCTTTCCACGATGTTTTTGTCGCCGGGGCTGAGGAGCGAGGTGTATCCAGGGAAGTGGCCGAAGATGTCTTCGCAAGGCTGCAGGCTTTTGGAGGCTATTCTTTCCCCAAGAGCCATGCAGCAGCTTTTGCCGTCCTGGTCTACCGCTCCGCCTGGCTCAAGCGTTATCATCCGGTTGCTTTCTACACTGCGCTTTTGAACAACCAGCCCATGGGCTTCTGGAGCCCGGCGGTGCTGGTTGGAGACGCCCGGCGTCATGGCATCAGAGTTCTTCCGGTGGATGTGAACCGGAGTGGGTGGAAATGTGTAGTCGAGGAGGATTCGATTCGCTTAGGGCTGAACTACGTCAACGGACTGGGGGAGGAAGGAGCGAAGCGCATACTTTCTGCACGGGAGAGAGGCCCTTTCTCCGGGCTGGAGGATTTCTGCAGGAAGACGCGCCTGCCGCGACGGGTTGTCGAGGATCTGATCCAGGTTGGGGCGATGGATTCATGGGGGATTGGGAGACGAAAGCTTCTTTGGAAGCTGCAGGCGTTCCGGTACCGGGAAGACGAGCTGGGGTTGGAGTATCAGGAAGACGAGGTAGAGCTTCCACCGCTTTCCCGTGGGGAGATGGTGAGCGCCGAGTACAGGCTGCTGGGGCTTTCCACCAGTGAGCAGGTGATGGCGTTATATCGTGACCGGCTCAGATCCAGTGGTGTTCTCACAGCGGAGCAGGTTGCCAGGAAGCGAAACGGGGAGAAAGTGCGTGTGGCAGGGCTGGTGGTGGTGCACCAGGCGCCTCCCACGGCCAACGGACATCACTTCCTGACGCTTGAGGATGAGACGGGGTTGGTGGATATCATCGTGCGGCCAAAAGTGCATGCTGCGCATCGGGCGGTTCTGAACAGCGCCCCTATCCTTGTGGTGGAAGGCGTGGTGCAGAAAGGTGGTGGCCGGATGAGTGTGCTGGCGTGGAGGGTGGGGGAGTTAAACGGTAGTGCTCTATGACTCCAACCGTGGACAGGACTCTGCTTGCTACGAGACCTCCCAGCAGGCAGGCAAGTCAATTGGCTCCTCGGCAGGCTGAATCTTTAGCGCCTACGGAGACCACTCCCAATTTGTGGCGTGAAATTCTACTCTGATGTGCCTCACATCAGGATCCCGGTTATATAGCTCTCTGTACTTCTTTGACATCTTCCATGTATCGTGAGAAGTCGCCTTTCTACTGCGGTATTTGCTGTCGTAATTCTCAAGGCTTGTAAGGTAAACGTCTGCGTATTCCAAAGTCTCCACATAAACCGCTATCCACGGCTCGCAGGCAAATGCTTCACAAGCATCCAACAGCTTCTCTCGGTCGTTCCTCGCCTTCTGATAAGAGAACAGATATACTTCCTCTCCCTCTTTGCCCACATCCCTTGTCCGCGATTTGACGGAAATACCAATACGTTGCTTTGTCGAAGGATTGTAAGCCACTATGTCGATACCCGTGTGGTCGACAAGCGCCACTTCGAACCCTGACCTGGAGAGCCAGTTACACACCAGGAGTTCTCCAAAGTCACCAATTATCTTCTGGTGTCTAGAGCTCTTGATTATCTCCACGTCAGTTCTCCTTCGCCCAGCCTCTTTCGCCGCTGTGGACTGACGAGATGTTCAACCTTCCGGCTCTTCCCTGGGCCGCCCCCGCCTCGAGGCTGGCAGGTTGAGGCCTTTGTCCCGGGAGCTTCGCACAAAGCCGTTACCGGCGATGCACGTCCTGGTAGGAACACATGAACACCACAGGGCCTACGTTAGTAGTGCCCCATCAACAATCCTTTCTGGTCGCAAGCAGCCGCGTCCGCTGAACGCGAGGTTAGGCCATGCCGCCGCTTTGCCCAACCCACGGCCCCAAACTGCCTTTGCCTAAAAACGCCGCCGCCTCGGAACACCGCCTCCGCGCACACGGTGCACAACCGCCGCAAACGCCACACCGCCACCCGAAGCCTGCTTTCAGTGGGACCCAAACCGATGCGCTTCGCAAGCACTTTTCCACCCGCCAAGTCGCCACAATTTACAAAACCCACTGGCCTCAGGGAAACCTCAAGCCACTTCGATCCGCGCCTTCGCGCGGCTTTTCACCGACCGCCCCCACGGCCGCCAACCTGCGGTGCTCACCTTACCCCATGCGAGACGCTTCTACCTCAACGCCGTTGCCCTCCACGCGCTTTGGCATTTCAAAGGTGGCGACCGCTTGCAGCGCGCCGCACCCAAGCGAGAGCCCCTGCGCCCGTTACGCCCTGCCTGATTTGAAAATGTGCTTTGCCTTCCACCCGCCTGCCGGCCAACCCGACTTGCCGCCCGATGTTTCGCATCTTCGCTTTCCCTTGCCACCGCCTGCGTCTGCAAAACGCGCTGTCTCGGCTTGCTTTGCCGACCACAACTTCCGCTTCCGCCACGCCACCACCAGCCTTACGCCCGCATTGCGCGGACGCCGAGTTAAACGCAGAACGCCTCGCCAGAAACCAAGCCGCTAAAACGAACCGACCTCAAAAGGGACCAAGATTGGGCGTTCTGTACAAAAGCGATTGTTAGCCGGCAGTACTTGGACAACGGTACTTGATAACCCAAAAACCTATGTCTTTTATACCCATTGTTTATTTTTGCGCTTTGAATTCGACTTCAACCTGCTCGACTTCTTCTGCATTTATTTTATCGGCTATTTTCAATTTTATAGCATTTTGCCATAAATCTTCAAAATATCCCGAGAAATATCGCGCAATATCTGGATGCTTAATCGAAAGCCACACAGATTTTCCAGAAAGTGCTACAAGTACTTCCTTGTTATCAATTACCGCAAACCCTTCAAGGCGAGGCGCATCAGGCAAAATAGCAGACGCTTTATAGTAGGCTATACTGTAACCAGCGCTTTCTTCGTCAAAAATACGGACTTTCTCTCGCTCCCAATGTTGTAACGAACGAAACATCGCAACTTCACGCCAAATAGTACGACGATTTCTTATAGCTGTCGATATAGCTCTTTGATATTCATTATACGCTTCGATATCTTCTCTTGACCGTGCTAGTGTTGTCGCCTCACCCCACGTTACATCCTCAATCTGATTCGCCACACAGTATTTTTTGCTTGCATATCTGGCAAGTTCAGCATTGCTGTTGAACGTTACTACTTCAACACCATCTAACGACTTGATTATATGACTTGACGAATCGGATAATGTTTTCAATATCTCTTGACTACGATTCTCTAGTGTATCTCCAATATCGCTAATTTTTCCGCGCCGTTCTAAAATCAAATAGCTAGCGATAAATCCAACTGCGAGCAATGTCAGTGAAGGAAGACGTTGTGCAATCCAAGAGTTTGCATCAAGAATACCGAGCAAATCTGCCACGGCAATAAATATGCTAACACCTGCGGTACTGAATACTAAAACACATTCTATTTTTGTACGAATATTTGTAGATTCACTTTTCATTTTCTCTCACCTCTGTTTTTTTGATGCGAACCTTAATTTTCTAAGCCGCCTAACGTTTGGCTCAGCGGCTCGCAAGCGAGGGAGCGAAGCGACCGAGCGCAGCGAGTCCGCTGCAGCCGGTGTTAGGCACGCATGGACTTGCAAAGTCTTTCACGGCTGCAGTTTATTTGCCTTCATAAACTCCTCTGGGGTGTTGAAAGCATTGAAGAACAAGGGAGTACCGGCAAAAGAGAGCGGTGACACCGGCCCAATGGTCATAAATGAATACTCTCGCGTAGCAATATCAAAGGAAGAATGGGGGTCACGAAAAAGCTGATACAGGTCCAAGGCCTTGCTACGACCACCGACCAACTCACTCAACGCCTTAAACTCGGCGCCCATTCCCAGGCCGAAGCCAAAGAAAAAGATGCGCAGCTGCCCAATTATCTCCCGGTGCAAACTGGAAAGCGTCTGACTAATGAACATCCACCCGACACCGTACTTACGTGTGGTACGAACGGCATCAATAAAGATGTTGCGCACGGCCTTGAGTTCCTCATTGTCGGGATTCTCTCGCGGAGCCAACCGATGAGCCTCATCAAGCAAAACCAACGTGTTTAATCCTTGCCCCTCACGGTAGGCACGTTCAGCAGCGAAGCGAATCCCCTCAAGCAATCTTCGGATCACCAATGCCTGGATCGTCTCGTTCCAAAGCAAAGCGGAGACATTTCTTTGGCTCTCACCTGACGCTTGTTCTTTTGAAAGATCAACCACAACCAACGGGCGTCGATCACGTTCCAAATTGAACAAATCGAACAGAATACTCTCCACCTTGCGTGCGCCTTCTCGGTCTTCACGGAAAAGCTGTGCCACTGGTTGCCAGTAAGCCGTGAAGAAATGATCCACATCGGTATCTTCATACATCGAATTAAAGCGATCCCGTGACCCCGCTGAACGATAGAATATCTTTTGTACCCGTTCCTGGCCTAGTATCTCCCAGGCTTTGTCAAAGGACTCCCGTTTGTACAGGCTTTTTAATGTCACACCGGCTCGTTGAAGCCGATCACTCAGTGCTCCCGCAGCGAGTTGCCGGTTCTCGCTTTTCGGAATGCTCAACTGCTCAAAAAATGGAGACTCGTAAAGAATCTGCGCAAACAGATCCCACCTATCTAACACCAGATCGCGTACACTGTAGGCACGAGCCTCCTTGTCTAACCTCCGCAGAATGTCACGCATCGGCAACTGGAATCCGCCTGCACTCTCCCCTCGCATCTCTTTGGCAAATTCGCCTTGGGGATCAATCACCAGCAAAGCCATTCGAGGATAGCGAGAGTAGGCCAGCAAGATCATTTTGGCTAACACGGATTTCCCACAACCGGTTTTGCCAAAGATACCCAGGTGATAGGCTTCTCCCGCTCCATCAGGCCCTGGATCGAAATGCTTGAACCAAAGAGGCAACCTGGGTGTCGACCCATAAACCTTCCCCAGATAGTAGATTTGATCCCGATACGGAGATAATAACTCGTCAAGTAATGCATCCTCGACCAAATGCACTGGCGTGCCCGTGGCCGGTACGGTGCCCAAAATGCTAGGGCGATAATTCCCTCCATCGCTCGCAAAGACAGCGCTGATTGTCATTTCTCCTTGATGAGTATCTTGACGTTCACTAACTGCATCAACCCGCCCCCGCTGCCGAATGAGACTACGCATTGTGGGGTCTTCGTGCCAGACATTGCGCAATTGAACCTCTGTAATCTGCCCCAATGCATAGTGTTGATGTCCGTCCTGCAGATAGCGGAAAAGCGCCAGTTCCCCAACCAGTTTCTTGTTGACAGCACTGCCCAAGATGTCAATCGCCATTCTCCCTGTGGATGAGGGGGAACCGACGACAGCAATCCGCTCGGCAGCATCTATCAGTTGATTTATGTTCCGAGTTTCGTTTGTCATATTACCTCCCGGATTCGCTGCGATAACCGTGTATGCTCAAGAACACGCTGTTAATATCCCCTTGGTAGATTTCGGCAATCCGCTGACTGGTCACCTGGCGGAAAGTGGGAATGGCTCCGGACAGGTTCTTGACCATTCGATCGGCCATATAAAGTGGATAGGGTTCCATCATCGCCGCTGTACCACATTGATGTTTGACGGCGTGGATCACGGAAGCTAACCGTGCGGGTGTTTGGACAACCCCTCGATTCATTTCCAGTCGCAAAGCCGGCAACCAAGGAAATGGCCGATAGTAAATGATATAAATTTCTTCCAGCAAACGAACGATGTGATCTTTGGCTCTCTCTGCTTCGGATTGATCATCATCGGATACTGGCGCAAGGTTTATATGCCAGGGCTGGTTGGGTGACTGAAGAGGGTAGGGTTGGGTAAATTCCCCAGGAGACAAGATGTTGCTCAGAAGGCCTCGATCGTCGTGGGATTCGGGCCATCCCAGCTGCTTTCCAATCTCTCGTCGCGTTGTGTATTTGGGAACTGCAACCCAGCAACGATCAGACCGTTTAGAAGCCAGGACAGTTTGATAGTGAGTCAAGAAATTGCTAATTTGTTCGAGTAAATGGTTGGTGATTTTTAAACCCCGAGCTTCATTGGCTTTGTTGAGGGCCTGATTGAAGTAGATAATAGGTGTCGTAAGGGATCCATCGAGAAAGACGACCTCGTGGGGGGCGTGAACGGCCAGTGATAATTCCATCCCTATCATCAAAGCCCGAACAATAGTACTGGTATCTGCATTGTGGGGTTCTACTTCGATAACTACTTGATGGTGCGGATCTGGCCAATGGCGTTTCTCCGAAGGTGGAGTCAACCCCTCTACTGCCACAGCCGCTGCAGCAACCAAGTCTGTCGCCAACATTCGCTCAACAGCATAAGATCCATCTATGCCGCACGCAGTGGGGATAGGAACGTATTCGAGATCGGACTCGTGGCACAACAGGTTGCTTGATTCTAACTTCGCCCGCCAATCGGCCCGCTGGCTGTCTATCCTGTTGAGTGAATCCAGGATCTTTTGCCCTACATCGGAGGTGCGCTCCAAAACTTCTTCTACCAGAGCTGCCGGAAGTTCGGCGAAAGGCAATTCGGGGGTTTCGTCAAACATCCCTTTTTCCCCTTTCCTCGTGCTCGTTTTTAGCTATGATTAGCATATTCTCAATCTCGCTACGTCGCCAGGCACGCCACCCATCCACACGACTGGCGCGGCCCAATAGCCAACGCTCGCGCCAGTAATTAGCAAGGTCTTGAAAAGGCAGATCACGAAAAACAGGGACGTTATCCTCTCCTGTCATATACTCCTCCAAATTATGAATCAGTGGGAACAAAAAGGCCTCGCGTCGCAAACCGTGTTTCAACAAGTTTGATGAAAATCCCAAACGTCCCAGAGCTTTCACCATTGTCTGCCATTTGCGCCTTGGTCCAGTGCCATATCCACCTCGTGTTGAAACCCCCTGTGCTTCAAGAAACGCTCGAAACTGGGGGTATAAACGCAACAAGTGAAAGCTTCCATATCCCTCCGTGTAACCCAGCGAGTAGGCAATCACCGCGCCGCGATAGTACAGCCGATTGTATATGGAACTACGGCCAAAAGCGCTGGTTGTCGTCAACGCAACGAGATGCGCTGGTATAACTCGTCCCTCCATTTCCGTTTTCCGGTCGGCATACTTACGCCGATAAACCATCCGCACCTCGTTAGAGGCAGCAGCCAGCGCAACCAACTTACCTCCCAACAACCGATTATAGGGAGGCAGTGCGCCTAAGGTTTGGATATCCATTGTCTGGTTGACAAGCTCTGTTTTACGCCCCTCAGGGTAGTTAAATAACTTGTCTCGGGGGGGAAAGCTTAGGGGCGGAGATTGAAGACACAGGATGCCGATTAGCTTATCATTGTATGCATCCATCACCAAAAAACGCAACCGGCGGCCAAAACCCTTCGAATAGGGCAATGACCAGGTTAATCGGGCAAGGCGGAACAGGTCGTGTTGCCATTTCTCCTCAACTTCGACCAATACAGGTCCTATTTCCTCAGGAACCACCTCGTCTCCCCCTGCAAAAAAGGGAAGATAGCGAGGTATATTTCTCCGCAACCAGTCCTGACGCCGTGCAAGTTCTATCATCCTAGCTGGCTCGTGGAGGCGTCGCGCCATAACCTTTGTGACACCAGAAGGTAGAACCAACTCACCATTATGCCACTCGAAGCCTAGGGCTTCTAGCTCTTCCAGAACAGCTCGGCGTAGTTCCTCTGCTGTGGGTGCAATCATCCGGCATCTTCCTGCATTTGAACTCTCGATTGGATCTCTTGTTTGCGTGCCTAACGGTCGGGTTCAGCCGCATTGCGGAGCGAAGCGGAGCAATGTCGGCTGCAACCCGTTGTTAGGTGGAGACTCCAGGATTTAATGCTCACGTCTATGTAATAACAAATGGTCATCTGGAAGGCCAGGAATGTCCACAGGGGTGAATTCCTTCATAAGATACTGCCAAACAAGGTTGTGTGTATTGCTAAACCTACGCTCATCTATTCCGTCTAGCGGACGGTTCGAGATCAGCGCCCAATTCACATTTCTATTGACAAGAGAACGAATTATCCGTCTCTGACGTTCTTCTTCAGCTGGAAATAACGGGTATGGATCCCAAATTGGCGAAGTTTTCCCAAGTATAGGGTACAACCCTGGTTCATACGGCGCAATCAAGATACTCTCATCCCGTCTCACATATTCATTGACAAATTGGCGTATACTCTCAATATAGTCAGCTTGTTTTTTGGAGACCCAAACGGAATCCCCATCTAACTCATATTTTACTAATGATGGCCTGCCTGAAATTGCCGCCATCATCCTGCCCAGTACTGGGAAACCTTCGCGCGGGATAGCTATCGTGAACGTTATGATTAGGATAAACACAGACAGGACTGAAACGACCCACTTATTACGGCTCAATCTAATTGCAAAAGGCAATGCTATCAGACCAATCAGGAAAGGGTGTATACTTTGCGCTAGATGTGCAACGTCAGAACGAACTGCCGCGTGGTGCATTAGCGGAATACCGACAAAGACACTCGATGTTAGAAGTGTTGTTCCTGGGGCTAAAGTCTCTGGTTTGAGTGAGGAAATAATGTAGATAGTTGCTCCAAGGTAGAAAATTGGCATTATCAAGAAGATTAGGCTAACCATAAATTTAGAGATCCCACTTAGTGAGGTTAGTGAAGAAAATTGAATAGTCCAGGGCCAGGGTATCGGTATGGGAAGTACAGGGCCATACGGACTAAACATTAAACGGACTGAATCAATAAAACTTGCGAAAAAACCAGGGACGAAGATCATCATAAACACCATTGGCAAGTAGCCAACGGCAATGCCCAGTGCCCAGGCGGCGAGCCGTCTTGCCAAAAATTGCTTCTCCGTCTTAACCCAAATAAAAAGTATTAGACAGAAAAAGGCTATGAAACAATATACCCCCAAGTTTCTTCCTATAAAAGCTGCCACACCAATGAAAACACCTGCAACGAAATGACGCTTTATGGAAGGTCTCTCAATCAGAAAAACTGCAAAGAATATCGCACCCATTGCTGTGCTGTGTTCATATAGTTTATGCCGAGGAAACATCCAAATAGTTAACAACCCCCCTACAAGAGCAAGTAGCCACCTATTGGTAACGACTCTACTGACCGCTGACAAACCTAATGATAGGCCAATTATCTGAAAAAGTGCGTTAGAGATGCGGAGTGCGATAATTCCTGACCCGAATATTAGGGACCAGGTTGCGGCCCAATAATACCGTCCAGGGTCATAAGAACGAAAATCTCTTATGGGAACAGCCCCTTGTGCCGTTTGAATCATCCCGTACCACAGGTGTCCTTCGTCTCCGAGGCCTAGGCCAAGGTTACCTTTGAACAAAAACAAGACACCAACTAATACTATTGATAGAGTGACGATATACATAGGTTTTTCCCAAACGTTTGCTCCCAGTTTTAAATCTTTGTTCATATCGCGTTTCTCCACCTAACTATTACTTATCCAGCATCATTCCGGATAACACCCCAAATCACGACATTATGCGGCATCAATCCGGATAATATCCCTGATGAGGCGCTTATCCGGACGCTTGCCGGATAATACCCCCTATGGGGGCCATATCCGGATTTGGGCCTATTCCCTCACGCTCTCTGGGAAACAGATACAACACCAACTACAGAGTTAAGCGCGCTCCGCAGTCCCGTCATGTAGCATGGCGGGCAGGAAAAACGAAAACCCGCCGGGTCGGCTTGACTCCGGCGGGCGATTGTGCTATCTTACGTCCTGCCGGGGCGCTCTCCCCGCTCCGGACACCATCTCGCCGGTACGGGCATACCGGGCGAGGTTTTTTGTTGTCTATGGCAAAAGTATACACCTTGTACGGTGCTTGTGACAAAC
>WFQU01000137.1 GCA_015486845.1 Anaerolineae bacterium
AACGAATTAAATAGGTCATTGGTCGCTGCTTCGGCCAGCCGGTCGCACCGGTAATACGAATGATTTCTGTTCTCGGGCCTGGTTCACACGAGTGCATAGCATCAAACTGGTTCGAACTTGAGCCACCAACGGTATGTTAGAACTGGTTGCCAGCAGGATGGCGGCGGATAGCAGCGGGGCGGCAGGAAGTGATAGCCCGCAACGAACCGGCCACGGCGCAGCCAAGAACCTTTTTCAGGGGGTCTGGGGGGTGAAACGCCCCCAGTGGTATGCCCCTCTTTTTGGGTACAGGGGTTTGGAGGCTGGCCCCCAAGAAAGAAAATAAAATAGATTGTCAGTCGTCATCAACTAACCCCATTCCTATCCCCGTAGCATGACTTCTCAAGCCTACGATCCCCAATCTTGTCAAGAGATTTTCATCCGCTGTGGTGCGCCGCAGGCCTATGCCGACTCCTCAATATACCGGCTTAAGCCGCAATACGCCGCTTAGGCCGATCAATGTCCAGCCGCATAGCTCGTCCTAAGAAGCCTAAGACCACTAAGACAACAGTTACATTCAGTACCAATAATAAGGCGTCCACCCAAATGGCTGGCAATCCTAACTTCAAGACAATGGCTGTGATGATCAACAGAACTAAAGAGGTGGGAACTAGTACTTTCCACGCGAAAGCCATCATCTGATCAATGCGCAAACGAGGCCAAGTGGCCCGCACCCACATCATGAAGAAAATGACCAGCGTGGTTTTGATGAAATAGTACACAAAGCCGAGGATGGGTACTTGCTCTGCAAAAGGTCCACGCCAGCCGCCTAAGAAGAATGTCGTGGTAAAAGAAGCCAGGAACAGGGTATTTAGGAAGAAGGTCAAGAAGAACCAGGCGAACTTGATGCCGCCGTATTCGATGTGGTAGCCGGCGACGATTTCTGAATCCGCTTCTAATAAATCAAAAGGTGTTCGTTCATTCTCTGCCAGTGCCGCAATGATGTACAGGAGAAATACACCGGGCATCACCCAGAAAAACCAGCGCCCGCCGGCCTGGGCGGCAACGATTTTCTGTAGAGACATGCTGCCCGCTAACAAAACCACGCTTACCATAGCCATAACCATAGGCACTTCATAACTAAGTAGCTGGGCTACCACGCGGAAGCCTCCCAACAGGGCAAATTTGTTGTCAGAACTCCATCCCGCCATTAGGGCAGCCATAATACCAATGGAGCTGATAGCTGTGATGTAGAGAACGCCAACGTTCAAATCAGCGCCGATGACCCCTTTAGCAAAAGGCACTACCGCCGCAACCATGAATACCGAGAAAACAGCTAAAACTGGAGCGAGATTATAGGAAACTCGCTCTGCAGTTGCTGGCGTGATGTCTTCTTTAGTCAACAGTTTAATGGCATCAGCGATAGTCTGTGCTAAGCCATAAGGGCCAACCCTGTTTGGGCCAATTCGGTCTTGAACACGAGCAGCAAATTTCCGTTCTAACCATACGATGAAAAGGATGCTAATAATAGCAAAGAGGACCAACGATATAGAGCCGATCAAATTCCATAGAACCAGCGTCCAGAAGTGCGATAGCCCTATTCCCTCTATTAAACTGATAAACCAGGGAGCGAGCGTCTGGGGATTCAAAAGATTCATAGGTTATCCCTTTTATCCATTAATTATTTGATAGTACTATGCCGCCGGAGAAACTTAGATTCGCGGCAAACCCTTCCGGCAAACGTTCTCTTACACGCTCAAGTTTGTGGGAAAAAACAAGGACAACTTCACTTACTGACGGGAAAATAGCGCCAATAGGGATTACAACAAGACAGCAATGGATTCATTGCCACTCTAACGCATTTCTCTTCCACGCATAGATAAGGCCGGCAAATAAAATTAACACGAAGAGAATGCCCTCGACTAAACCAAAAAGCGTCAATTTATTGTATGCAACAGCCCACGGGAAGAGAAATACAGCTTCAACATCGAAAAGCACGAAGATCAAGGCAAAAAGGTAATATTGTGCTTTGAACTGCACCCAGGTATCGCCAATAGTTTCCATACCACACTCATAAGTTGTTTTCTTGAGTGGGTAAGGCTTTTTAGGCCGTAGTAGCCAGGCAGCCACAATGCCTAAAAGGGGAACAGATAAGGCAATGATAGCGTGGACGCCCAGAAAACCAAATTGTTTTAGCATAAACCACTCCTTTATGCAAACTTTACGCCAATTAGTTTTGCTTGAATGTTTGTAATGATGTTCTTAAATAACATCCATAAATTTTATCACACAGGAGCGCTGCAGGGCAACTTTCTCCCTTCTCACTTAGTAATCCAAAATCTGATACGGGGCATGGTACATAATGACACAAATAAGGCTATTGTTTTACGGGCACATCCTGCACCTAAACATAAAAACATCCGGGTTACAAAGCGGAAAGTCCTATGGAATCTTATACACATAGGACTTACGCAGTTGAACGTCAAAGCCCACAAAATGTCATCGCGAGGCGGTCTTCGACCGCCAAAGCGAACCCCCGCACCGCCTTGGAGATTGCTTCGCCCCCCCCTACGGGGGCTCGCAATGACATTTGCCTGGCTGAACTGCGTAACTCCCTAACACAGTCTCCGCACGATGTGTTGCTAATCTGTGGACCGTTGTCCTGGCACAAGGGCCAGGCTGAAGCCATTGGATCTGATATATTTGGAATCGCAGTGGTTGACAATGCGTGCTTGGCCAACCTATAATAAACATGGAGGTACATAGATGGCAGATTCAGTTGTAGACGAAATTAAAGCGCGTCTGGATATCGTGGATTTGCTGGGCGAATACATTAACTTGCAGAAAGCTGGGCACAACTACAAGGCTCTTTGTCCATTCCATGCCGAAAAAACGCCTTCATTTGTTGTTTTCCCGGATACGCAATCATGGCACTGTTTTGGTGCTTGCCAAACTGGCGGTGACATTTTCAGTTTCATCATGAAAAAAGAGAATGTAGATTTCGCTGAGGCACTGCACATGTTGGCCGAGAAAGCCGGTGTCGAGTTGCACGCCGAACGCTCCAGCGCAGATAGCAACAGATTGGATCGTTTGCGTAAGCTCAATGCTGCCGCCGCCGCCCATTTCCGGAAAAACTTACAACGCCATCCGGCTGCCGAGCCGGCCCGGCAGTATATCGCCCGACGTGGCTTGAACGACGAGGTATGCGAGCAATTCCAGATCGGTTACGCTCTGGATAGTTGGGATGATTTACGCCAAGCGATGGTGCGGGCAGGATTCGATCAGGAAGTGTTGCTTGAAGCAGGACTCAACCGCAGCAGTGAGGATGGGCACAGCCAGTACGATCGTTTTCGGGGACGGCTTATGTTCCCTATCAGTGACAAACAAGGACGGATTGTCGGTTTCGGCGGACGTGTTTTGGGGGAAGGGCAGCCGAAATACCTCAACACGCCCCAAACGCAGCTTTTCGATAAAGGCAGCATTTTGTATGGCTTGGCCCAAGCTAGACGAGCGATTCGAGAACGCGATAGCGTCGTTATTGTGGAGGGCTATATGGATGTTTTAGCGGCCCACCAATATGGCTACCACAATGTTATTGCATCTATGGGCACGGCACTCACCGAGGCGCAGTTGCACCAACTGAAGCGAGAAGCTGAAAATGTCATCTTGGCGTTGGATGCCGATAGCGCCGGGCAACAGGCTACTTTGCGGGGTTTAGAAGTCGCCCGGGAAAATTTAGAGCGAGAAGCTGTGCCGGTGCCTATGGCCAGTGGATTAGTCCGTTTCGAGGAACGGTTACAAACTAACATTTTTGTTCTTTTTTTGCCGGAAGGTAAGGACCCGGACGAGTTTATCCGCACCCATCCGGAACAGTGGCCGGACGTCGTGGCTAAGGCTGTGCCTATCATAGACTTTTATATGCAACAAATGATTGCCGAGATCGATTTGACCAGCGCTAACGGCAAGGTGGAGGCCGTGAATCGCGTCGCTCCTATCATTAAAGAGCTAAGCGACGATATCAAACGCTATCATTACGTGCAACGGTTGGCCCGTTTGCTAAGAATGGATGAGCGCTATCTGTTGGATCGATTCGCCAGCCAGCCGGGCCACGTTGGACGCCCGATACACGGACGGGCATCACGCGTGGGGCGACCCTCCGGCAAGCGCCCAAAAATAGTGCTTAGCAAAGAAGATTATATTCTTGCCCAACTTATTCGCTACCCACTTATGCTCACCGGTATCCAACAGGCTCTTGATTTGTTAGGACAACGTTCCCTGAATGCGGATGATTTAGAAAGCAGTATCAACCAAGCTTTATTTCGTCGATTAGAACAAAACAATGCTACATTGGACGGAAACACCCCAACACAGCACGATAATTTGGCCCTCACAGAACAACAAATTCACTTAATCAACAGCGCTGGGGGCCAACCAGAGCTCCCGTATGAAGAACGGCTTGCCGATGTTGTGGATGTCATTTTACATTTGCGCTTAGAAAGACAGCGTGAAGCCCTAACGCATATCCACCAGTTGCTTAACGAGCGTGATATAAGCGTCGAGGAAAGCAATCAATACTTGTCCTTGTACCGCCAATATAGTAACGCCAGCTATGATTTGCAACAAGCATTGAAAAGACGTACAATTTGAATGCGTTTATGGCAACGTGTCGAAAAGGTAGTGATTCAGGTGTAATACGATGCTCGAGCCGGGGTAATAAATGTTGGACTTTACCGGCGAAGAAAGTACTCGCTGCCATTTTCTTTTTGCGCTGAGGTAAGTTAGCGTCTTGACATAAATCCTTAGAACTCAACTTCGAAACATGCTCGACGGTAATGGTATGAGCACCTGCCAGATTATTGTTCGCCTCAAGGAAGGCGCACAATAGTAAAGAAGAACGCACTCATTTACGGTAATGCGTCCCCCGTGATCGAAAGGTCGCTTATAGCTATGTTGCCCACAGGTAGTGGGATTCACGCCTGGTGAATAGTTATAACAGTATGAAACGGGCAGTAAAGAGAAGCCATAACAAGCTAGGGTGCCATTGGCTTCTGCCGCATAGATGCGCGTAGTGAAGTGATGTATAGAAACAGTAAAGGGATCTACAATAAAAAATGATACATAGCGAGCAGCCGGATTCGGAAAAGAATAGCACAAAAGCGGCCGTGAAGATAGGCTTGCCTAATATTTTGTTGTCTCAGCAGATGGAAGGCATTCCCAAAGATCAGCTATTCGGTGACGAAAAAGCGCCTTCTATTGAAGAAATAAGCCAAGAAGAAGATTTAGGCGAAGAGATATTAGAGGAATTACACCAGCCCGTTGAGGAGTTTATTCATCAATGGGATGATATTGCTATCAGCGATGACCCAGTTCGCCTGTATTTGCAGGAAATTGGGAGTGTCCCTCTGTTAACGGCCGAGGAAGAAATAGACTTGGGCCATAAGATCGCTGCTGGCAAACAAGCTGCTGAAACATTACGTCAAGGTGTCGATGGCTCTGAGGAAGAAGGTTTGAACCAAGCAGTAGCTATTGGCGAGGAGGCTAAACGTGCTTTAGCGCGGGCAAATTTACGTTTGGTCGTGAGTATTGCCAAGCGCTATATTGGCCGGGGGATGATTTTTCTCGATCTCATTCAAGAGGGCAGTTTGGGATTATTACGGGCGGTGGAGAAGTTTGATCCTGATCTCGGCTTTAAGTTCAGCACTTACGCAACTTGGTGGATACGTCAGGCGATCAATCGGGCTATTGCCGATCAAGCGCGCACGATCCGGTTACCAGTACACATGATTGATATCATTAATCGCCAGATCCGCTTAGAGAGGGCGCTGACACAAGAGTTAGGACGCGAGCCGACTTCGGAAGAGATTGCACTGCGCACGAATTATATCGAGGAAAATAACCGCAAAGCCATCGAAGTGGCCTTGGCCAAAGGGGAAAAATTGGACCTTGTGTTGACCCAGGAGCTTAAGCGAGCGGTACAAAAGGTGGAACATATTCGTCGCATTGCCCAAGAGCCAATTTCACTGGAGATGCCGGTGGGCAGTGAGGATAATAGTTTTTTGGGCGATTTCATAGAGGATGAAAAGATGCCTAAACCGACAGATGTGGTTTCCCTGGAGATTCTGCGGGAATCAATGCGAGAAAGTATGGCCAGCTTGGAGGAACGGGAACGAAGGGTATTGGAATTGCGTTATGGCCTCAATGACAATCGTCCTCAAACGCTGGATGATGTGGGCCAGGCATTGGGCGTGACGCGGGAACGCGTGCGCCAGATTGAAACGCGCGCGTTGCGCAAATTGCGCTATAAGGCGCGTACCACGCGTCTCAAGGATTTCTTGGGTTAAGACGTGCATTTTTCCGTGTGCAAATTTGACGTCTGTGATGTCAATGCCTATAATAAGCGGGTTGTAAACGATCCTCGGTAGCTCAATTGGCAGAGCGACCGGCTGTTAACCGGTTGGTTGTAGGTTCGAGTCCTACCCGAGGAGCTCGAAAATGTGTGCCGGGCCACTTCCCGGCGGGGAAACAATGGCCCGGCCT
>WFQU01000138.1 GCA_015486845.1 Anaerolineae bacterium
ATTCGTTTTACCATCTTAGCCGGGGGAACGCTTTTCGAAAGGATTGGAGGGGAACCGTAGGGGTTCCCCTGCCGGAAGCTCGAGGGTAGCGCCCTCGAAGAAGAAAAAGGCGGCGATATTATCTTTCGACCAGACATCGCCCATAGGCAAAGTCATGCTACAACTGCGAAACCTGCCTGCGCAGATTGCAAGCTAATCGCCGGACAAGGCAGACTGCGTTGATCGGCGTTCTATTTTTCGAAGGGGAGGGTAGCCGAAGGCATTGCCTTCGGCTACCCTTCAGAGAAGTTTATTTTCAAAGGAGAACATAACGTAGATGAAAAAATTTGTAGGATTGATGTCAGGGCTGTTGTTTTTATCGTTTATTTTGGCCGGATGCGGACACGCATCGACCTCAGCAACAAAACAGGCTGCACCCGCCACCGCCGCACCGCCACCAGTGAAGGCGACTGCAACCGGACAAAGTGTTCCCAAAACGGTAACACCGATAATGCAAGGAAAAGGAGAAACGATGACACCCGCAAAACGTCCTGTGCCGGCCCCGGGCCGGCCATTGGCTAAGCTGTCCCCGGCACAACGGGTCAACCGTTGGAATGAATCGCCGGCCATGCAAATTGACCCGGACAAAATTTATGTAGCAACTATCGAGACGGATAAAGGCAACATCGTCACTGAACTGTACGCCAAAGACGCGCCGCAAAGCGTGAATAACTTTGTCACTTTGGCCAATCTTGGCTTTTACGATGGCTTGACATTCCACCGGGTCGAACCGGGCTTTGTGGTACAAGGCGGTGATCCTAAAGGCGATGGCACTGGCGGCCCCGGCTACACAGTTCCGGCCGAAATCGGCAAGAAGCACATTTTAGGGGCGTTGGCTTATGCACGTACCGGCGACCAGGTCAACCCACAGCGGCGTTCCAGCGGCAGTCAATTCTACATCACTTTGGCGCCAACCCCGTTTTTGGATGGTGCGTACACCGTTTTCGGCCAGGTGATTAAAGGAATGGATGTAGTCAAAGCAATCAGAAAGGGCGACAAAATCAAGCGGATCGTCATTAGCGAGTCCGCTATTTCGCAATTGCCTACACCGTCGCCAACACCGACCGCCGCACCGCCCAAAGGGCCAACACCGCAAGCAGGACGCCCTTTGAGCACACTACCAATGGCTAAGAAAGAGAACTTATATAACCAGCCGCCGCAACAGGTTATTGACCCTAGTAAACACTATGAGGCGATTCTCCACACGGCTAAAGGCGATATCACAGCCACACTATGGGCGAAGAAAGCCACAGTCGCTGTGAATAATTTCATCGTCTTGGCTAATTTGGGCTATTACGACAACTTCCCGTTCAATTTTGTGCAGGAGAACCAATTTGCGTTGACTGGTTCGCCCAGTAATCGGCCCAGCAGCGATGTGGGATATGGCATTAGCGCCACAACCGGATTAACCATTACTACTGGCACTTTGGGGTTATGGGTAACGCCGGCGACATCGGACCGGCCAAACTTACCCAGCGGGAGCCAGTTCTTTATTGCTCTGACCGATATGAGCCAAGCTCGTGATCAATTTCCTGCTTTCGGCCAGGTGATCGACGGCATGGACATTGCAAAAACGTTACAGTCCGGCGATTTGATCAAGCAAATTGAGATCGTGGCAAAAGATTGAACGATCCTGGTTGGCTTCGGCGCGTTGTGACCTATGTGCATCATTATGGTGTTGCAGCGCGCCTGGCGGCCTTGTTAGCTATTCTGGCGCTCACTTTTGTTGTGACCTGGTTATTGCGGCGTGGCTATTTTCAGGCTGTGGGCTACCCGGGCGTGTTCCTGAGCGCTTTCTTGAGCAGCGCTACACTTATTTTGCCGGCGCCGGGAATGGCTGTGGTGATGGCGATGGGGGGCGTGCTGAATCCTTGGTTAGTCGGCATTGTGGCTGGCGCCGGGGACGGATTAGGGGAAAGTACAGGCTATTTAGCGGGGCTTTCCGGACAAGCTGCTTTGCCAAATAACGAACGCTACCGGCAAATACAAAATTTGATGCTTCGCTACGGAGCGGTAGTCCTGTTTGTTTTCGCGTTGGTTCCAAATCCCTTTTTTGACTTGGCCGGGATTTCTGCTGGCGCTTTACGCTATCCTTGGCGCCGTTTCTTGCTTTGGACATTGACGGGCAAAGTCGGAAAGAACATCTTCATTGCTTTTTTGGGCGCGCACATTGCGCATATTATCGCGCCTTACCTGCCTTGATGGTCAGCACTTGGCTCCATTTCTGCAGGCGTTGCGGCGGGTGAGGTACTATCTTCAAGGAAGCCGGCATGGACCTGCGGCCTGCCTGTGCGGGCACGTAGACAGGCACACCACAGCGGCTGGCCCAAAATGCCCCCTATCCCCCTCAACCTTGGGGGGAGCAACACATCCCCAGAATTGGGGGCCGGGGGACGCACGGAGCTCAAAGCTCCGTGCTACATGATGAGGCACCTCCTGAAGGGGGCTGTGGCGAGGCAGCCCGCTTTAGCGGGCTTGAACTTGACGTAGCCCGGCGGCTTTCAGCCCCGGGCATGGGGACGGCTGGCGTCAAGCCTTTAGGTGGGTTGGTGGGTCTACCATCGGCTAAAGCCTCAATGCCGGCGCGGCGGCGGGGCGCGTCAAGGTAACGTCCTCTGCAAAGAGGCTGCTGAACGCCAGCCCCTTTCTAAGGGGCTTATCATTTACGTAGCACGAGGATTTGACCCCCGTGCGCTCGGGCGGAAAGCGCTGTCGATTAGAAGTTCAACTTCTGCGAGAAGTTGAACTTCTTAAGGGGGGCCTGATTTTTTAGACGCTCCGCGCCTTTGCGCCGCTCCGTCAACTGATTTTCAAGGGAGTTATCATGAGCCTACGGCACACCACAGCGGATGAAAATTAAGATCAGCGTGCATCAGCGTTGATCTGCGTTCTATGTTCAAGGGAGGACTTGTTTTATGACAGAACAAAATAGACAACCCCTGTCTGCCGCACAGGATGCGACGTCGGCCACTAAACGTACCTGGCGACAGCGGTTAGCTTTGGCGATTTTGCATTGGTTAGGCTGGACTTTGCGTGTCGAGATGCCTACTTCTCCTAAAAACGTTATCACCGCCGCCCCACACACCAGTAATTGGGATTTTATGTATCTTCTCCTGTTGCTATGGGCCACAAATTTACCGTTGAATTGGGTTGGGAAGGACACACTATTTCGTGGGCCAATGGGTGGCATCATGCGGCGGCTGGGCGGCATTCCGGTGAATCGCCGAGTGCGCACCAATTTCGTGGCTCAGATAGCGGACGCTTTTCAGCAATATGACCGCCTAATGGTTGTCATCACGCCAGAAGGCACTCGGGGCAAGAGTCCATATTGGCACACCGGCTTTTATTATATTGCCTTGATGGCCGGCGTGCCAATTGTGTTAGGCTTCATTGATTATAAGAAGAGAGAACTGGGCTTAGGCCCATCTTTCCGTCCTACAGGGAATATCGAAGCGGACTTCGACATCATGCGCCGGTTTTACGCCGACAAAATAGGCCAGTATCCACATAGTCAGGGAGAAATCAGGCTCAAGCCACCCTCCGCTTCGCCTTGAGACGTTGTTTTGGCTGCTTACTCTGGCCCCCAACCGGATATCACAATTTATTCAAGCCATGAGCCCCCAGCGCACCACAGCGGCTGAAAATCTCTTGACAAGATTGTGGGGATGGCAGGCTTGAGAGGTCAATGCTACGGGAATAGGCATGGCGTTAGTTGATGACGATTGACAAGTTGGTTAGTTTTCTTTCTTGGGGGAGAAAAATGGAGAAAGGAAAGAGGAAAGGGGAAACAGACCTTCTTACCGTTCCGATTATCCATTTTCCATCTTCCGTCCTCCCTTTACCGGCGCGACCGGCTGGCCTAAGCGGCGACCAATAACCTATTTAATTCGTTTTACCACCTTAGCCGGGGGAACGTTTTTCGGAAGGGTTGGAGGGGAACCGTACGGTTCCCCTGCCGGGAGCGCGAGGGCAGCGCCCTTGAAAGAGAAAAAGAAGGCGAGATTATCTTTGATTAGAAGTTCAACTTCTTCAAGAAGTTGAACTTCTAAAATAGCAAAATCGCCCTACGGCGATTAGCTTGCAACCTGCGCAGGCAGGTTTCACAGTTGTAGCAGCGATTTCTAATCGCCGGACTATTGTTTTTTATCTGCGTGCGCAGCCTGCGTTGATCTGCGTCCCATTTTATTTTCAGAGCGTGTGTTAAACATAGCTATTCGTTCCAAGGCCGGCCAATTTACGGCACTATAATGCCTTTGGCACTTTGCCGAAATTATGCTACACTTCCTTAAGCTGACAGTGGATTTCGAGAAAAAGGGAGAAGTATGAGCAATAACCGTCTATGGATTTTGGGAGTCATTGCGACGCTCTCGTTAGTCCTCCTATCTGGTCGAATAATTTATGGAGCACAAGCAGCGCCACTTAAACAAGCCCCACAAGGGGTGATCGAAGAACCGAAAGAAAGCGCTAAAGTGCGTGGGGAAGTACGCATTTCTGGCATCGCTACCCGCCCTGATTTCCTGCGCTATGAGCTCTATTACACTACTTGGCCGCCCAAGCAAGATCGCTGGGTGCTCATTGGCGACATGCATTTCACACAGCAGCCGGGCGGCCTACTGGGTATCTGGGACACGCGTGGCCTGCCGGATGGTGCGTACGCGTTGCGCCTGCGGGTGGTGAAGCCAGACAGTAACTACTTAGAAACAGCGCCGCGCAAAGTCATCGTGGCCAATAACGAGCCTGCTGAGACGCCAACACGCGTGGAAGTGTCACCCACGCCTAAATATACGCCGACACCGTTGCCATCGCCCACACCATTGGTTATCAGCACTCCCATTCCAACACCAACCCCGCTGGCAACGCCAACACCGGTTGTGGCTGGCCAGAGCGGCAATGGCGGCAGCGGCAGTAGTTTGGACGCAGTCAAGGCGGCATTTTCCCACGATAACCTCGTACAGGGGGTCAAGAAAGGGGTCCACTGGGCGCTCATCGCATTTGTTCTCTGGCTTCTTTACGTGGGCGCCAAAAGCCTAATCGCCTGGCTCTGGCGGCGCTTTCGGCCGTGAGGAGGTTGAGCGTGCCGAATTAAGATTGTGCATGACAAGGCTGCCAATAAATGGGAGCCTTTTTTATCGCATGCGGTTATTCTGGTCGTGTATTTTCTTTTCACTTGGCAAAGTAGGACGGGTTTGGGCAATAATATTTGTAAACGGGACAAGCCTTTGACACAAAGAGAGAAAAAGAATAGCAATCGGCGAATTAGTATTCTCAACATCAAAATGTTTCACGCATTGTTTGACTTGAATTAGAAACTTTAGTTCTACTAAAGAGAGCTTACCGCGGAGCGTGCAGAGCGCACCGAGATTAAAATAGTGGCGTTTCGGCAACTGTTTGCCTTTGAAACCTATAACGCCTTGGCCCAGCGACTAAAAGTCACGGCAATGTCTGCAAAATCGCCCTACGGCGATTAGCGTGCAACCTGCGCAGGCAGGTTTCGCAGTTGTAGCAGCGATTTCTAATCGCCGGGCGCAGCTTTTTCCCCTTCCCGTATCGGGGAGGGGAAGGCTTACCGCCAGAAAGGGCGGTAAGCCAGGGGAGAGGTTTTATTTTCAGAGATGAACTATTCCGAAATTTTCGAATACAAAATTATTCGTTTAGGAAGAAGCAGGTGTGTTTCTTGGTAGTTTAAACTTTACAACTTTGCTTCGCAGCGTCTTGGCATGAGACGGCTTACCTAGAAACATTGAGAAGGTGCTAACAGAATTAGTAAGATGTGATCGCAAAAATGGAGAAAAAATTAGTCGTCGGTCTGGGCAATCCTGGCCGGCAGTACCGCAATAACCGACACAATATCGGCTTCCAGATTGCCGACCTTTTGGCCGCGCGCTGGCAGTGCAGTTATGCGCTGTGGAAGGGCAAAAGTCTTCTCGCCAGCTATATCGACTACGGCCCCAAAATCTTCTTGCTCAAACCGCAGACTTTCATGAACCTGAGCGGCGAGGCGGTGAGGGCGGTGGTTCGTTTTTACCAGATCGATCTTGCCGATATCCTGGTGATTTACGATGATCTGGACCTGTCGTTGGGCGCCATACGGCTGCGTCCCGGCGGCGGCTCGGGCGGCCACAAAGGGATGAAATCCATTATCGCCGCTTTAGGCAGCCAGGAATTTCCCCGCTTGCGTATTGGCATTGGCCGACCGCCAGGGCGCATGGAAGCTGCTGACTATGTTTTGCAGGATTTCAGCGCTACCGATGAAAAAGTCATGGTCGTTACCAGAGAACTGGCCGCCGACGCGGTGGAAATATGGCTGACGCAAGGAATCGAGCACGCCATGAACCGATTTAATCCGGCGCCCCGCCTTTTAGCTCCGCCAACCGAGGAGATATGAGCCAGAACCTGTCCGGCTTGTTGCCGCATTTGCAGGCGCATCCCGATTTTCTGTCATTGACGCAATCCGTAGCCGCCGGCGCAAGTGATATCGCCATCAGCGTCCCAGAACCTGCCCGGCCATATCTCCTCGCGGCCATGGCAGCTACCTGGGAACGCCCACTTCTTGTGCTCACGCCGTTCAGCGACCGGGCTCGCCGGTTGGCGGACGCATTGCAGCAGTGGGTAGACCCGGCAACGCATGCTTATCTCTTCGCCGAACCGGATGCCGGCCCCTATGAACGGTTACCTTGGTCATTAGAAACACGCCAACAACGTCTCCGAGTGCTCTTCGCACTACACGAACGGCGAGCTAAACAACGCCCATTGATCATTGTTACCTCTTTAGCCGCCCTGCGACAGAAAAGCATACCGCCCAGCATTTTGGCCCGGCAGATGCGTGTTTTGCGCCTCGGGCAAGAAATCAACACGGAAAAGTTCTTACTTTACTTGCAAAATAGCGGCTATGAGGGCGTCAGTTTGGTGGAAAGGCCAGGGCAATACAGCCGGCGGGGTGGCGTTCTCGATCTTTATCCGCCCCACTTGACCTGGCCAGTGCGGATCGACCTTTTCGGTGACGAAATTGACACCCTGCGCCTGTTCGATCCGAGTACGCAACGCACTTTGGCAAACCGAGACTTCGCTTATCGGCAGCAAATTGTTGTCGGCCCGGCCAACGAATTGCTGCCTGCCCAAGCAAGTAGCGCCTGTTCTCGCTTGCAAGAAATTGATGTCGGCAGTTGTTATGCCGCTTTGCAACAACAAATGACGGCAGAAATCGGCGCCCTATGCGAAGGAATTGTGCCGCGCAATGCTGAATTTTACTTGCCTTACGTCTACGAGCAGCCGGCGACTTTGCTGGATCATTTGCCCAGCACAACGATCTTGTTGTGGGAAGATTCTGGAGCCTGGCAGCATGTGGCCGCCGATCTACACCATCACGCCGAGCAAACACGGACAGAACTGCTGGCAGAAAGAGAATTACCCGCCAATGCCATCCCGCCTTACGTCTCGGCCGACGCCATTGCTGCCCAGATTGCGCCGCGGCGCACGTTGCATTTCGCCGCGACTAGCGACGAGGAAAACAACGTTGCGATTAATCTACACCGGACATTTACCGGACTGCCTCATTTCGGTGGTCAAACCAAACCGTTTGTCGCGGCAGTAGCGGAATTACATGCCGGGGAAGAGTCGGTAGTCATCGCCAGCCGGGAGGCTCTGTTGTTGCGAGACCTGTTAGTCCGCCGCGATCTGCCGATTTCAACGGAAGAAACAGATCGGCCGCTCTTGCCCGGCGAAATTCGGCTGCAGAAAGCGGTCATCGCCGCCGGCTGGGCGCTCAATTTGCCTGGCGACAGGGCAGGGCACAAACTCTGGCTCTTCAGTGATGCAGAAATCTTCGGCTGGCGTAAACCGGCCCGCCGTCGCTACAAAGTCAAAGCAGTCAGCGGTAGTGCTGCCTTTTTCTCTGACGTCAAACCAGGGGATTATGTCGTCCATATCGAGCACGGCATCGGCCTTTACCATGGATTGGAACGGGCAACCGTTGACGGCATTGAGCGGGAATACATAAAGCTGATCTATGCCCAGGGGGACACGTTACTGGTGCCGGTGCAACAGGCGGATCGCTTAGCCCGCTATGTCGGGCCGGGGCAAGCTCAGCTCCAATTGCACCGCTTGGGCACCACTGATTGGGAAAACGCCAAGCAGAAAGCACGCCGGGCCATCGCCGATATCGCCCAGGAGCTCTTGGCGCTGTACGCGGCGCGGGCCACCACGCCGGGACATGCTTTTTCGCCCGATACACCCTGGCAAATGGAACTGGAAGCCGCTTTCCCTTATGCGGACACACCGGACCAACGCTCCGCAATGCAAGAGGTTAAGCAAGATATGGAAAAGCCGAAGCCGATGGATCGCCTCATTTGCGGCGACGTGGGCTATGGCAAGACGGAAATCGCCGTGCGAGCCGCCTTCAAAGCAATCATGGATGGCAAGCAAGTGGCCGTGCTGGTGCCGACGACCGTTTTGGCACAGCAACATTTCAATACTTTCGCGCGCCGCTTTGCGCCTTTCCCGGCGCGGGTGGAAATGCTCTCGCGTTTTCAAACCCAGGCCGAACAGCGTCAAATCATCAGCGCGTTGGCTGCCGGACAAATAGATATCGTCATCGGCACACACCGGCTGCTTTCCAAAGATGTGCAATTCAAGGATTTAGGGCTTTTAGTGGTGGACGAAGAGCAGCGCTTCGGTGTTACGCACAAAGAGAAATTAAAGGCGTTGCGCACCAAAATGGACGTGCTTACCTTAAGCGCAACGCCCATTCCGCGCACTTTGCACATGTCCCTGAGTGGTATTCGCGACATGAGCATCATCAACACGCCACCCCAAGAACGGCATCCCATCAAAACGGTGGTAGCCGAATACGACGAAAAACTGGTGCGCCAGGCAATGCGCCGGGAATTGGATCGCGGCGGGCAGGTCTATTTCGTCCACAACCGCGTGCAAAGCATTGATATTGTCGCCGAGAAAGTGCGGCGATTACTGCCCACCGCCGAGGTCGCGGTGGCCCACGGCCAAATGGCAGAACGGCAGTTGGAAAAGGTGATGCTTGCTTTTGCTAAAGGTGGAATCGACGTCTTGGTGACGACGACGATTATCGAAAATGGGCTGGACATTCCTAATGCGAATACCCTCATTATTGACCGGGCTGACCGGTTCGGCCTGGCGCAGCTTTATCAATTGCGGGGGCGCGTGGGCCGGGGCATTCAGCGGGCGTATGCTTATTTGCTATATCCCCATAGCCTCGTGTTGAGTGAGATCGCCCGCCGCCGGCTGCAAGTGATCCAAGAGGCCAGCGAATTAGGTGCCGGCTTTCGGGTAGCCATGATGGATTTGGAGCTACGCGGCGCCGGCGATATTCTCGGCGCCCGCCAAAGCGGCCACATCGCTGCCATCGGCTTCGATTTATACGCCAAGTTGCTGGCTCAGGCCGTGGAAACCGTGCAACGAAACGGCACCGAAGCGCTCCGGGCAATGGCAGAACAAGCCAAACGATCCGGCAACGGGAACGGACACCAGCCAACTTTGTTGCCTTCTTTAACCGATGTGTTGTCGCCGCCGGTAACACTGGATTTGCCGCTGCCATCCCGCTTACCCGCATCGCTTGTGCCAGACGACACGTTGCGTTTACGCATGTACCGCCGCATTGCCGATCTGAACAGTCTGGCCGACGTAGAAGCGATGGAATTGGAGATCCAAGACCGTTTTGGCGAATTGCCACAGCCGTTACAAAATCTCCTTTACCAAATTCGCATCAAAATTTTAGCTAAAAGTGCCGGCGTGGAAAGCATTGTTCAGAACAAACAGCAGATGGTTTTACACGCTCGTTGGCTGGGTCGAGCGGATCGGCAGGCATTGCAACGCCTATTGGGGCCGGCTGTGCGTGTGGGGCGCCGGGATATTTGGCTGGCCGTGGATAATGGCTGGCAGAAACGGCTGGAAAATTTACTGCGCCAATTACAAGGAGCCATGCCATGATGCCGCTATGGGGCGTTTTTACTGTCGGCTTTCTCTTTACCTGGCTGGCCTCACCTATGGCCGTCGCGTTGGGACGGCGGTTAGGCTGGATCGATCGTCCCGGCGGGCGCCGGAAGCATCGCGGGAACATTCCCCGCAGCGGCGGCATCGCCCTTTTTAGTGGTTTGATGGTCGCATTGCTGCTTAGTCATTACATGCCCGCTGCTTGGCGATTTCCTTTGGCCGATGTCAACCAGCCGGTTTGGTGGCACGGCATCTGGTTGGGCGCTTTAGTAGCTTTCGGGGCGGGGCTGCTGGACGACCAGATGGAATTCAAAGCTCTGCCACAGTTTGGTGCGCAACTCCTCTGTGCGATAATCGCCATCACTTTCACCCTGTTTATCGAGCGTATCAATAATCCCTTCGGTCCAGGACAAATTGTCTTCCCGGTGGTGGTGGTCTGGCTGCTCACCATTTTCTGGGTGTTGGGCATGATGAACACAGTCAACTTTTTAGACGGCGTGGATGGTTTAGTGGCCGGTGTGGCCGTGGTCTTCAGCGTCGTGCTGGTTATTCATTTATGGCGACGCGGCCTGTACAGTCTGGCTTTGTGGCCCATGGCATTGGCCGGTGCAGCGGCGGGATTCCTGCCCTACAATTGGCACCCGGCACGGCTTTTCATGGGCAGCAGCGGCACTTATTTGCTGGGCTATTTGATGGCTGTGTTGGGCATTGTAGCCGGAGCCAAGGTCGCCACAATTTTGTTAGTGATGGGCTTGCCCATCGCCGATGTCGCCTGGCAAATTGGACGCCGTTGGCGAGCCGGGCAATCGCCGCTGCAAGGGGACCGGGGCCACTTACATCACCGGCTCTACGATCGAGGCTGGTCGGCCGGTAAGATTGTCCTGTTATACGTGGGCTGGGGCGCAGTCACCGGGGCTTTGGCGCTTTACCTTTCCTCGCGATTGCTAAAACTTTTTCTGTTGCTTTTGTTAGCGCTCTTCCTGGTTTGGCTCTTTCGCCGCATCTCCCAATCAGATGACGCAAAGCCTCCCGGGCATGACCTGTAAAAGAAACCTGGCCAACGATTATTGGGTTTCCGCTGCGTCAGCAGTCCGCTTCTGCCAGAGGCGTTCGGCCGGGTGACCGGGTAATCCGATGTTTTGCTTGTAATGCTGCAAGCGCTCAATCGCTGTTTGTTCGTTGCCAAACAGGGTCGCGATCAGCGACGGATAGTGAGACAGCACAGCAATCTGTGCTTGCCAGGCTTCTTCCGGCAAGTGAATGACTTGGGCATGCCAACGGGACAGTTGCTGTAAAGCGTTAGCTAACGCGTTATCTTTCTCGGCGTAAGGAAAAGTCTCGTAGAAATATAGTGGGTAGCCCAACGAGGCTAATTTTTCGGCAGCGGCTCGCACAATTTTGTGATCGACGTGGTGGCTGGCACCTAAGGGGGCGTAAAGTACACTCTCGGCAGGCATCAGCACACTGCTTAGCGTAGCTGCAATTTGATTGATCAGCGCTAAATCCTCACGCACCATTTCGCCGTGCAGAGCTTCCTGGGAGGGATAGGCATATGTGCCATTGGGCAGAATCCGAAACATGGCCCGCCAATAGGTGCCCCGGCGAAACAGGATATTTAGTTTGCGCAATGCTGAAGCCTCTTCATCAATGCGTTCGTCGTATGGCTTGTTGCCCCCTAACGCCAACACCATGCGGGCGAATGGGGAAAGGTGCTTCATGTCCGGAGCACCGGCAAAGAGCGTAAATTGTTGTACAGCCTGACCCCGTTGTTTGTGCCAGGCCATTTGCCCTCCACAAGAGAATACCGCATCGCCTAAATGCGCAGAGAGATACACATGTCGTTGGATTGTCATCATCGCCTCCCGATAACATGTCGTTAGCTAATCCGTGCAAGCAATCTTACGGAGTAACTGCTCAGACCATCCCGTCCTGCGATTGAGAATTACGGCAACAACTGCAAAACCTGCCCGTGCAGATTTCCTGTCAAGCGCCGCCGAGCGAATTTACAAACGTTGCCGCGACTTACCGTCGCCGGGCTGAGTAAGTTACCTTATGGGTAAGTATAACACGTTTAGCTCGAAAAAACCATCACTATGGCAGATGGCAGACGCCGACCAGGGAATGGTTTAGCTTAATCCTCGATCTGTGCTTTGGCCAGTTTCTGGCGTCGTTTCTCACTTTTGCGCCGGATATGGTTCCAAACGCCGGTAAGTCCCATAGCTTTGCGCATAGCTAATAGGGTTTCCTGGGCAACTTCCCGGGTGTGCATGGTACCGTCGTAGATAACTTCTTCCACGATGCCGCTCTGGCTTTCATAATAAGCACGTCGTTCCCGTAGCGGGTCTAAGAAGTTATTGATGGCAATTGCCAATTTTTCTTTGACTTCCACATCGCCTACTTTGCCGGCGCGATAGCGTGCTTTCAGGTCGGCTACTTCTGCTTTGTTGGGATTAAAAACGTCGTGATAGATGAATACGGGGTTGCCATCCACCCGGCCGGGAATATCGGCTCGGATGCGATTAGGATCGGTGTACATGCTGAATACTTTCTTGCGCACCGTTTTTTCGTCATCACTAAGGAAAATGGCGTTGTTTAGCGATTTGCTCATTTTAGCCTGGCCGTCAGTCCCCACTAGCGTGGGCGTCTCGCTGACTAGTACATCAGGAATAGGAAACACCTCGTCATACAAATTATTGAAGCGTCGTGCTATTTCCCTGGTAATTTCTACATGGGCCACGTTATCTTTGCCCACCGGCACGAGGTGCGCCCGGGGCAATAAAATATCCGCGGCTTGCAGTACCGGATACCCCAGCAAGCCAAACGGCATTTCTTCCAAACTGGCCGCGCGTGCCATATCTTTCAAGCTGGGCAGCCGGCTTAGCCGGGGTACAGTGACCAGCATCTCGAAGAAAAGATTCATTTCGAATACTTCATGTACTTCCGACTGCAAATAAATGGCTGACTTTCGCGGATCGATTCCCGCGGCCAAATAATCCAAAACCATGCTGTGGGCATTAGCGCCTATCTTTTCTACATCGTCTCGAGTTGGTTTGGTGGTGAGCATGTGCAGGTCAGCGATCAAGAAATAACAGCGGTATGCGTCCTGTAACCGCACGCGATTGGCTAAGCTGCCCACATAGTGGCCTAAATGTAACTTCCCTGTCGGTCTGTCGCCGGTCAAAAGTCGCCTTTTCTCTGTCATGGTCCTTCTCCTGTTAAAAGTAATTTAACGCAGAGCCACCGAGGCGCAAGAGCGTCTTAATGTCCCCGTAGCTCATAATGACAAGAAATCCCTCGCCCCGATGGCTTATACATCGAGACGAGGGACGAATAAGTAAGAATATCCGCGGTGCCACCCTCGTTAAGCCGTTCCAGCATGCCCTGGCCCAAAAATAGGTGTTGGCACGGCTTCACTTCATTTCTCCGCTGAGGTCATCCGGACCCGCAGGCCCATGACGCCCCTGGCGCTTTGTGCCTGGCTCCCCGGCCCATTCGCCGCCCGCTCTGATGCCGGTGTTCCAGCCCATTCCGGCTCTCTGTGATCCGCATTGACGGTTATGCTTCCGGTTCATTGCCATCCCGCACAGTATACGTGGCTCTCATTATCCCCGAATCCTATTGTCGTGTCAAATCAGCTCGGCAATTCCAGGCCTGCCAATTGATTAGAAACCTACCCAGCATTTCAACGCCATTGGATCTCGAGGGAAGGCAGTCTCACAAAAAACACGATCTCATTGGTGCCACCATGTGCTATTAGCTGATTTCTTGTCCTTCAACTAACCTCCTAATAGCCTGAATCAACAGCTGGTGCTCCGTTTCGTGCATCCGCGCTTCCAGATCGGCGAGGCTGTCGCCGGGGTAGATAGGCACCACCGCTTGGGCAATAGGCTCGCCGGCATCCACTTCTTCCACGACGTAATGAACCATGCAGCCGGTGTGACGAATTTCGCCCCGCTGGAAAGCCTCATAGGCGTGTCTGATGGCATCTGTGCCGGGGAAAGTCCTGGGTAAAGCCGGATGCAGGTTGATGATTTGTCCCCGGAAGGGATGGATGAAGGCAGAAGAAAGCACATGCATCCACCCTGCCAGCACGATTAAATCCGGTTCATAGGCAGCAACCCGTGTGGCTAAGTCCGCATCGTACTCCTCCCGGCTGCGCCCCATGTTGCGATATGGTTTGAGGGGAAAGTACTCCGCTGGGATGCCGTGACGTCGGGCACGTTCCAAGCCATACGCCGACTTCCGATTTGAGAAGACCGCTACCACCTGCGCCGGCAAATCTCCAGCCTGGCATGCGTCGATTATTGCCTGCAAATTGCTACCGTAGCCGGAAATCAGCACAACCAACTGTTTTTTCGCCATCATACCCCCTCACGCAATACGCAACACGCAACACGCACTACGTATTACGTGTTACGTGTTGCGTGTTACATTGATACAAAACGCACGCCGCCGTCACGCCCGGCGCTGATCTCGCCGATATGGAACGCACCACCTTGTAGAAGAGCCAGCGCCTTCTGCACTTGCTCCGGCGGGATCACGGCCACCATGCCAATGCCCATGTTGAACACCCGCCACATCTCCTCGTCCGGCACGTGCCCTTCCCGCCGGAGTAGCTCGAAAATAAACGGTACCGGCCAGGTTCCCCGCTGGATTTCGGCGCGCAGCCCGGCGGGGAGAATACGGGACAGATTGCCGGTTAGGCCACCACCGGTAATGTGGGCCAGTCCCTTTACGTCAATGTCTTCTCGAAACCAGTGGTTTACTGGACGGAAATAGCTCGGGTGGGAGCGCAGTAACATCTCACTCAACGGTTCGTTCGCGCCCTCCGGGATCACATTCCAGTCCCAGTCAGCCAATATCCGCCGCGCCAGGGTATAGCCGTTAGTATGGAGGCCGTTGGCCGGCAAAGCCAAAAGCTGATCGCCGGGCTGGATGCGGCTGCCATCAATGATCCGCTCCCGCTCCACCACTCCGATTACCGTCCCCACCAAGTCGACGGCATTCCCCCGGTAAACGTCCGGCATCTCTGCCGTTTCGCCGCCTAGGA
>WFQU01000139.1 GCA_015486845.1 Anaerolineae bacterium
AGATGTTGCCGTGACTTTTAGTCGCTGGGCACAGAGTAAGCCCCCCCGGCCCCCAATTCTGGGGGTGTGCTGCCTCCCCCCCAAGGTTGGGGGATAGGGGGCATTTTCATCCGCTGTGGTGCGCCATAGGCCCGACTCCCCTGGTTTGCCGCTCAAAGGGGCGGCAAACCTTCCCCTCCCCGACACGGGGAGGGGAAAAAGCTAAGCGTAGCGCAGCTTGGGGGAGGGATCACCTCTGAAAATAGGCCACTGATCAACGCTGATGCGCACTGATCTCAAATATATTACGTCTAGGACTTGCAATCAGCTATCAGCAATCGGTGCACTTCCCGCAGCCTGGTTATCCTCCCAACGCGAGAGAACCTGTTTGGCTAAGTCAGAAAAAGGCGGTTCCCACTTTTGTGTTAATGGCTCTAATAGCAGGCGTGCGGCAGTCCCGCCTCGTTGCGCCAAAGCTTGTACGGCGGCTATGCGCACGATGGCTTCCGGCGCGGTCAGGCCATTAGCCAACAATTCCGGCACGCCGGGTAGGTCTGTAAGCGCTAAGGCCATCAACGCGCTGGCCCGCACGCTCGCACTTTGGTGTTTTGCCGCAGCCAAGACGGTCGCACCGGCTTGTTCCGGCAGCGGTTGGGGCAAGGCCCATAACGCAGCTTCGACAAGTTCCGGATTATCGTATTGCAACAATGGCAGCAAGTAGCCCCAGCGACGATCTTCCCAGTTCATTTTCAGCGTCTGTGCTGCTTGCCAGCGTACGAACGGCTCTGGATCTGCTAAAGCCGCACATAGAGCCTGGTAGACTTTGGGACTCTGTTGGGCCCGGTTCAATGCTTCGGCCGCGACGATCCGCTCCAGCATATTGCCATCGCGTAACTGCGGTAAATAGACATCCGCCACGGGATCATAGCCCGGTAGCCACTCGCGTATTGCGTGTTTCCAATTATTGAATTGCGTCCTCAAATTGCTCACTATTGCATCACCTGATTGCTGTCACGAGTTTTTACGATTTAAGACGGCGTAGTGTCACATTGCCACTTGTTTCGTCGTAACGGGCATAACAAAGGCCGGGGCCATCCAGTGCCGCGCCGACACTGCCCACGCCAACTAAGTAAAGTGTATCCTTTTCGACCCTCCAGGTTGTTTCCTGCAATCGCCGTAATTGATTTGGGGGAGTGAATTGCCATGTTTCTTGTACATGGGTATGGCCGTGAAATAGGATCGTTTTTCCCGCTGCGCTTAAAGCCATTACTGCCCGCCATCGGGCCGGCTCGTCACTGTTGAGCGGCGGGAAGAGAGAAAGCCAACGCCCACCTCGGCGATTGACCTCTTCTTTTGCCGCGATGACGTCCGTGACCTCGGCCGGCCAATCTGCCGAGGCGTGGGCTGCCAGAAAAGTACTTCCTGGTAGCAGCGGCGGCCAACTGCGAACCCAAGCTCTGTTATCCAAGGAAAGCGATGCCCAGCGAGAAACCTCCCAGTTGCCAAAAAGCGGTCGGGCTTTGATCTCACGCAATGCTGCTAAACAGGAATCGGCGCCGATATCTCCTAACGCATAGAATTGTTCAGCGCCCCAGATTTGTGCATCAGCGATGGCTTTTTGTAGTGCGTGCAGATGGCTGTGCACATCAGCAAAAAAAGCAATTCGTGTCATAAAGCTCTTGTTATCCTCACCAGGTACCCGTTGTTTTCTCTTGGCATCAAAAAATAAGTATAGCATAATACACCGTTGTCAGGGAATAAATGGAGCGGCTTTGTGCTCGTTATTCCTCGTCTATGGAGAGAATAAAGGAAATATAGGCATCTGTTTCCCTTTGTGAACGGGTGGTGGATTCTATATTCTCTTCACAATATCTCCATAAAATCTTCACAAACCCGTGGTAAGATCGTCATCGAAAAAGGAAAGACTCTGCAAAATAGTTCATTTGCCTATTGACTCGAGAAGTGTCGTCCACTATTGTATTAGTTACAGGTTATGCGGGCGCAAAGTTAACCTGTAACATATAGTGCATTATCATACAATTCAAGGAAAGGAGATATTGCACCCATGAGACGAACCCGGCATTCTGTGACATTTCTGTTCCTGGCGCTCGTTCTGGTCCTGAGCGCGTGTTCTTCAACCCAGGCATCTGTTCAACCACAGCCTTCCACTCCTGTCAATGCGTCTCAGACAGTAGCGTGTTCGGATGCTGCCCCTGGTCAGGGAGCGGCACGACAGGCACAGCAGGTCCAACGACCTGTGCGACCCGGTGCAAAGCGCCCTGTGCCGGCAGGGCTTCCGTCCGGAGCGAGCCATCAACTCCCGGCGGGCCATCATCCCACCAGCACGAAGCAGCATTCTCCGGCGACCAGGCCAACTGCGTCAGCCGGGAACGGTTCCGCTGCCAGTTCCAGGGACAAGCAGCGACGTCCGGCAAAGCCTCCGACCGCGACACCTTCCCCTGTCACATCCTCACCCGGACAGCGTGCGAACTCCCCTTTGGGCGTGGCTTTTGGGCCGTACCAAGAAGTCCGGAAAGTGGGTACACAAAGCAGTCTCGACGGGTTCATGGCCTATATCCATGACCTGGGCATCCCCCGGACCAAAGTTTCTTTCTACTGGTCGCATCTGGAACCCCAGCCGGGGCAGTACGACTTCAGCGAATTGGACACTTATCTCGATCAGTTGGGGCCGAGCGATCAGGCTTTGCTCAACCTGTTCACCGACGGCTGGTGCACCACTGGCGAAGAGGTGAATTCCTTCAAAGGCGCTCCGCTGCGCGACTGCCCTCAAGGGGCAAGCAACTGCAGTACGCATTGCGACGAGTATTACCGCCAGTTCGTCACCAAAGTCGCTCAGGAAGTGCGCGACCACGCGCACGGCGGCATCCACTACATGCAGCGGGATACCGAGCCCGCTTCGGGACGCCATTTCCCGGCCGACGAGCCCGAATCTTACGTTCAGTTGCAGCACATTTTCTACCAGGCCGTCAAGAGCGTGCTGCCCGATGTGCCGGTCATCGGCGTGAACAACAATGGCAACTTCAGCGCCCATGGCATGGGCGATCCGCAGTCCGTGGATTTCTTCGATTACGTCTTGCAGCACAGCAAGGACGACTTTGATCTGCTGGACATCCGCCTTTACGGGGATATTTACGCCATCTCTCATCGGGTGGAATGGTTCCGTTCCCGAATGCAGCGGTACGGCTATCTAAAGCCCATCGTGAGTACCGAATACGGCGGTGTGGACCCACGCACGCTGCACGACGGGAGCACTTATTTATTCATGGACCAGTTGCATCAAATAGAAGCCAACTGCCAGAACGGGGGCGACAGCGGAAACCCCAGGTGTATCCGCAAGTGGGCCAGGGAGCATCCCGACCAGATTAACCCCAAGCTGCGCTCTTTCCTTGGCGTTGCCTCGGACGATGAGCAGGCACACTACGAGCAACTCCATTGTTACGACATCGCCCAGCGCAGCGTCACGGCTTTGGGCGAGGGGGTGCAGGCTTTATGGTGGTGGAACTTGCAATCCCCCGGCACCGACCTCATCTTCGGCCAGATGCGCCTGCGCACGCCGGACATGCAAGAGTTGCCGGGCTACGTCTGCTTCCAGCGGTTTGCCGGGCTCATGGGTGAAACCACTGCCGTCAAGAGAATTAACGTGGGAAACTCTGAGGTTTACTTTTACGAAGTGAAGAAGTCCGATGGCTCTTCCATGTTCGTGGCTTGGCACCGGGCAGATCGTCTGGATCTGTACGACGCGGCAGCGGCCGATCCTGTGAATGTCTCGCTGCCCGTTCCCTTCTCCGAGGCGAAAGTGACCGGCGCTCTGGGTGACGAAAAGAGCGTGGACGTTTCCGGCGGCAAGCTGCAGATCGCCCTCTCCAGCGAGCCGATGTTCATCGAAGATGGAGCCCAGATTTCCATACCGAGACCTGTTGCCTCGCCCCGGCCTGTTCCCACGCCGACGCCGACGCCGGCAGCCACCCCCGTTCCTTCCGCCAGAGCTGAGAATCCACAGGTTGGGCTGAATTTTATCCGCTTCTATTTCAAAGATGATTCGCGTTTCCAGCCAGATTTCATCTTCCAGGACTTCGCTGATCTGGGCGTACAGGCGTATCGCCAGTTCATTCAGGCCGACCTTTATTGGGACATTGTGGAGCCGCAAAAAGGCCAATGGGACTTCTCGAAAGCTGACGCGGTGATCCCCAACGCAGATTTCGAGCCTATTGTGACCCTTTTCTCCAACCAGTACGCCTCGCCATCGCCGCCCTGGTGCGACAGTCCCGATGAATTCCAAAAGACGTTAGGGCCGGACGCCGTTGATTACTTGGAACGTGTGGTCGATCGCTACGCTCCTTACGTGAAATACTGGGAGATCGGCAACGAGATGGGCCATTGGCGGGCAGCGGACCCCGGCGACAAGCACGAGAGAGCGTTGCCCAAATGCCACCCGGCCGACGGTTTCAGCCCTCAGGAACAAGGGCGTTTCCTGGCTCAGGCGGCGGCTATCATCCGTCAGCACGATCCGGACGCGGTCATCCTGCTGCCGGGCATGGGCGGCATCGACGATCACACCCTCAACAGCTGGTTTGCAGGTGTCATCGAAGGGGGCGGCAGTGACTGGTTCGACATCGTCAACTACCACTACTATGGCTCCTGGCAGCGTTACACCAAACTCCGTGCCAACCTGACCAGGTTCCTGCAAGACCACGCCCTGACCGACAAGCCGGTGTGGATGACGGAGACCGGCGCAACCTCCAGCGCTACCCTCGACATTCGCACGGATTATCCTAACAGTCCCCAGACGCAGGCAGCCGATGTGTTCCGGCGGCTGGTTCAGGCCTGGGGCGGCGGCGACCAGTTGGTGCTCTGGCACACTTACATTGGATCGCAAGACCAACCCAAGAACATATGGCGTTGCTATGGCATCCGCACCGAGGACGCCGATCCGAAACCGGCTTACTACAGCTACCGGCTCCTGACCCACGAACTGATTCCGTTCCGTCAGGTCACGCCCGTGAACGCCGACCCACGCGCCGCTAATGTGTACCGGGTAGAGACCCAATCGGGCGCGGTCAAGTACGTAGCTTGGGGCAGCGGCACCTTCACCGTGCCGGCGGGCGTCAGCCGGATGACGTCAGTAGTGCCTGACGATGCCGGCGATTTTTCCTGGCAGGCGGTCACGCCCGGGCAGGTCGTCACGCTTTCGATGGTTCCGTTTCTGTTCAAATAGGCAGGACTGACAGGAAGGTGCAGCCGACATGATGTCCACTATCTTCAACAGACGCTGGCTCAATCGCGGGCAGCCGTGGGCGCAGTTACTTTCCTTCCTCCTCACTGTGATGATTGCCACGGTCGAGCACTGGTCTGCCACGGACATGGCGTGGAGTTTCTGGCTGGCCGGGTTGCTGTTTGGCCTTATTTATCTGGTTGTGTACCAGTGGGCCCAAGGCACCAGGGAGACATTGTTGGCCTATCCTTTCGTATTGCTCTTCTACTACTTTATTTTTGCCAGTTTCTTGTCCGGTATCTTTGCCTGGACGGCCTGGGAGATGACCGGTGAGGCTATGCCATCCGTGTTCGCCACCATCCCCCATGCCGTCGCCCACGCCGCGGTCGAACGATGGCCTTTCCTGCTCTTCAGCGGCATCTCCATGCTGCCCAATTACATCCTGGACGCCCGCACCGTCAACTTCACCGATGTGAGCAAGCCGCTGTTTGCCCGCGACATGTTGCGTATGATCGTGCTGATCTTTCTCCTGGTTGGGATGACGTTGGCGCAGCTGGGTATTTTAGCTCTCTACGCCATCCTGCTTGTCTATTTCCTGCCTCTGGAGAGCTTGCGAAAGATTTTTTCTCACTGAAGAAAGGTAGTAAGGCCGCCACCTTTTGATAGCCTGGCCAGCCATTCACTTGTTTTTCTGTGCTTTTGTACTGTCGCGATGAAAATAGCAGAGAGGAGACATCTGTGAACCGTTTTGTCCGTTTTGCGAAAGTTACACTCATCCTGTTTTTGGTGGTCGTGTTTGTCGCGCTTCCCTTCCGCGGCGTCGGTGCCGCCGGGAACGCGCCCCTCGCATCCCCCAGGAACCCACGGATGGGCAGGGGCGTCGTCCACCGTACCCCGCCTAGCTGCCCGCAGGGAGGCCCCGGCCCTGCTAAGGCGCACTTGGCGGCGGGCAGCGTCGTCGATGTCGACTTGCCCTCCGACAGCACGGGGATGCCCGGCGGCACCCTGGCTCTGCGCATCTATGCGCCGGCGTCGTCATCGGACGCCCGCTACACCGACGGCGCGCCGGTGGTGATTTACGTCCCCGGAAGTGATACCGCCGGCACCCTGAGTGTCGCACTGCCCCAGGCCGACGACATGATCCGCATCGTTTTCCTATTCCCCGGCGGCAGTAATTCCGTCTCTGGCCGCCATAGCGACGGCACGTACGACCACCGCGGGCCCAACTGCATCGCAGCTCTGCGGGATGTCATCAAGTACGCGGCGGGAAACTTGACCGATTCGGACGGCAAGACCATCGACGACCGCCTTGCCGTTCCTGTATTGCACAACAACATCGGCCTCATCGGCGCCTCCAACGGCGGCAACATCGTCACCGCCGTTGCTGCGCAGCACGGTGCCGAATTCGCCGGCCACTTGCGCTACATCGTCCAGTGGGAATCCCCCGTCTCCAGCCAGATCGCTACTGTGGACCTGGGTGGCGTCATGCTGGATTGTCCCGGCGGCCGTCGCACTCCCCTGGAGGTGGTCAATCCTCGCTACCACGCCTACGGTCCCCTTACCATCGACGTGGACTACAGCCAGATCACGTACGATGCCACCGCACTCCGCCGCCCTATCTTTTTGGATGGTACCGGCGACGGTCATTACACCACGGTCCTCGATCCGTCCACCGGTTGCCAGACGCCTGACCTGAACCACAATGGCACCCTGGAAACTGACGAGGACTTTCCCCTTAGTTCTTACACCGATGGGGTGAAGCAATTCTACTCCCGGGCCGCTACCCAGGCAATGGCCGACCGCTACCTGTTCGGCGGTTCCTGGCCCGGCAATATCGCCACGGTAGCCCAGGCCAACTCGTTTTGGGACTTGCGCGAGGCGGTGCGTCTCTACCACGACGCACAGATGAACATCCCTGGCCTGGAAGGGATGGTACTAGTCACGGTTATTGACCATGTGCAAGCCACGCCCGACAAGCCCCACATCCGTCAGGCTTTTGAGGGGTGGAACAGTGCGGGCGCCTGGGTGCAGATCAATCCCAACCCGACCTACCTGGTGGAAGCAGACCCGAGCCTGAGCGGGCGCACTGATCTCCCGCACAATGCGCCCAACACCCCGCCGGCCGACTGGCGCGATGTAACAGACTACGCCATGCCGGAGAATGTCAGCAACAATGTGCTGCAGAGCGCCGCCATCCGGCAGATGGCGGATCGGGCCCACGCTGCTAGTAGCGCCACGCCAACGCCGACAGTGACGGCCAGCCTGACGGCAAGCGCTACCCCCAGCCCTGCGGCCAGCGCGACGGTACCGCCTGCGTCTACCCGCACAGCCACACCGACCCTCACACCCGTGTTTGCGCCGTACTGCCCGCTCTACCTGCCGTTGATCACCCGCCAATGGCAGCCTGAGCCGGCTACCCAAACACAAACGCCCGTTGCTGTGTCCAGCGCTTCGCCCTTTGGTGTTGCTTACGGCGAAGGATCGTCCAAACTGGATCACTTCATGGATTACATTCATGACCTGGGGCTACACAGAACAAAGGTTTCCTTCTACTGGAGCAAGCTGGAGCCCAAACCGGGGAAATACAATTTTAGCAACTTAGACGAGTATTTGCACCAGCTCGGCCCGGCCGATCAAGGACTTTTTAACATCTTCACCAACGGCTGGTGTACCAACGAACAAGCAGAAGGGTCTTGCAAAGGGGCCACGCTGCGGGATTGTCCTTACGGTGCTTCCAGTTGTGAGAAAAGCTGTTCAGAGTGGTACAGCGAATTCATCACCGCGGTGGCAGAGCATGTCCGTGACAACGCTAACGGCGGCATCAAATACTTCCAACGGGATACCGAGCCCGCCTCCGTCCACCACTACCCTGCGGACAAGCCGGAGGAGTACGTGGAGACCCAGAAACTCTTCTACAAAGCGGTCAAGTCGGTCCTGCCTGACATGCCGGTGATCGGCGTCAACCACAATTCGTCAGGTTTCACAAGGAATTGGGAGCCCATGGAGCTCAAGTTCTTTGATTACGTGCTGGAGCACGCCAGGGACTACTACGACATCCTCGACCTGCGGCTTTACAACGATATTTATTCCATTCCGAACCGCGTTAATTGGTTTAGGGAACGGATGCAGTATTTCGGGTACGAGAAGCCTATCGTTTCCACGGAGCAGGGCGGGCCGGATCCCAGAACCATGCACAACGGCCAGACATACTTGTTCTCCAATGTGATGAAGAAAGTTCAAAAGTCATGTGCTCATGTCGATAACTATTGGAAATGCTTCCAGGACTGGGCCGCCGCCCATCCGGATCAAGTGGATCCCAAGCTACAAATGTTTCTCCAGATTGCCACGCCGGAGCAGACGGAAATCCGGGAGCAAATTCATTGCCACGACATCACCCAGCGTAATGTGATGATGCTGGCCTCCGGCGTGCAGGCCACGTGGTGGTGGAATCTGCAATCCTACGGAACTACTCCGATCTTCGGCGACATGCGGCTGCGAACGGAGAAATTCGAGGAACTGCCTGGGTATGCCTGTTATCAACGGATGGTCAGCGAACTGGGCAGCGTCACCGCTGTCAAGCGTGTCACTCTGTCCGACGACAGCGTTTACTTCTTCGAGGTGCGGCGGAGCGGCGAGGAAATGCCTATGTACGTGGCCTGGCGCAGGGCGCGAGGACTCGATCCGTATGACTCGGCCACGGCCGCGCCGAAAAACGTATCCTTACCGGTGCCCTTTACGTCGGTAAAAATGGTCGATGTCTTCGGCCACGAAGCAATGAAAACCACCTCCGATGGCGTTCTGGCCGTGTCCCTTTCCGACACACCGTTGTTCATCAAGCAAGCGCCGTGAGTGTACGGAATTAACATGGCAAAGGCCGTATGGTCTTTATCAACGCGAGGACTCAGTTACAGTCCAGAAAGGTCATTACGTGGTACAGAAGGGGCCGCCAACTCCATAGCGTAAAACAAGTCCTGAAGGATCCCCCTGGGCAGCAGTGCTGAGGTGGGAGGGCTACGGTGCCAGTTATATCGTAGCTGGAATGACCACACTATTTTGGTGATTACTCCCCCAGCAACTATAACGCAGGGCCACGTCTGCAATATCGCCGGACGAGGAAGGCTGCATAGAATACCTATTTCTTTGAGATTTGATTATGGCTTTCCTGAAAAGAGTCTTCTTACCGCAGAGCTCGCGGAGAGCGCTGAGAAAAAAAAGCTATTTCGGAGGAGTCATCATGAGCCTTCGGCACACCACAGCGGCTGAAAATCTCTTGACAAGATTGGGGATGGCAGGCTTGAGAAGTAATGCTACGGCGATAGGAATGGCGTTAGTTGATGACGGCTGACAATCTCTTATATTTTCTTTCTTGGGGGCCAGCCCCCAAACCCCCGCTGGGGG
>WFQU01000140.1 GCA_015486845.1 Anaerolineae bacterium
CCCGTGCTACGTCGCCAAGAAGCCCCCTGAAAGGGGGCTGGTGTTGAACAGCCTTTTGGCAGCGGACGCAACCTTGACGTACCCCGCCGCCGTGCCGGAATCGAGGCTTTAGCCGGTGTTGACGCTGCCAAGCCGCCTAAAGGCTCGACGCCAGTCGTAAATTTTCATCCGCTGTGGTGCGCCATAGGCTCATGATAACTCCTCTAAAAATAGAATGGGACGCAGATCAACGCAGGCTGCGCACGCAGATAAAAAACAATGGTCCGGCGATTGGAAATCGCTGCTACAACTGCGAAACCTGCCTGCGCAGGTTGCAAGCTAATCGCCGTAGGGCAATTTTGCAGATGTTGCCGTGACTTTTAGTCGCTGGGCGCCATCAGCCGTTATCAACTAACCCCATTCCTATCCCCGTAGCATGGCCCATTGCATTATAGCAACAGAACGCCAATGAAGCCAACCATATCGGCAAAGGGCATCGCGCGATAGCGCACCCAACTGCTCAGCGGTCTCACAAAAGGTGCAACAACTTTCCCAACAGATTGCGGGCAATATTTTCCCAAACCACCCGGCAGGCGGTTCTGCCATGGCGACTAATGAGCACACCCCGCACGCCTTCGTTGCTCCGTTCGTAAACCAGGCCGCGCAGCAAGACGGCCGGCACCCCTTCTGCCGATTGCTTCATCAGCAAAGCCGCAGCCGCGCTGATTTCATCTACAACCAGGTCTAGTCCTCCAAATTTTGGCCGGCCGTACAAATCCGGCGCCCCGAACGCCCGCGAGAGGGGCGCAATGCCGGCAGCGCCCACAGCCAGATCCAGCGTGCCGAATTTCCCGTTAGACAAAGTAAATTCCGTATCACTGACCACTACGGCGATCTCCACGCCCCAGCGTGCCCACACTGCCCCACGGAGCTTCCCGGCCAAGCCATCAAAGTCATAAGCATTTACCACTACATAGCCGGGCGGCACGTTGGAATAGTCTAAGCCAGAATCGGTAGTGAGGAACCCGTTCTTGCTCACAGTAAAGAGAACAGCTTGTTCCCCCGCCAAAGCTGTCTGCGCCTGCTCTCGCTGCCGGCCCACATCATCTAAATACGCCGCCATGAAATCCGTTCGGGCGAAGAAAAGGACACGGCGAGAAGCATCGAGGATCATCTGAACTTCCAGTGCCGGCTTGCCGGTCAGTTTAGCCAGCAGTTTAGCTCGTAGTCCGGGGTGTACGTCGGCCATGCACACTACCAAACCGGCCGCCTTCTGCACATATTTGGAAGTGACAACCAGAACGTCGCCGTCTCGCCAAGACAAATCATGCGCCTGCATGTAGGTCGCCAAAAGATCCACCAGATTGGCCTCAGTATCAAGCCGCGGCAAAGACAATCCATAGAGCTCGATTTTGCCCATGGTTTACTCCAAATAGCCTAGCCCGGCCAGCCGCTCGGCGATAGCAGCCGCTTCATCATCGTCGAACGCTTCGTGCTCGCTGCGGGCAATTTTGTCCTCCTTGCGGTAGCGCACAGGCGACACCCCCGGCCGGAACAATGACGATAGCACACGGCCATCTAAACCCGCCGGAACCGCCAATTCTAAAGCGTGCAGCAGCGTTGGCGTCATATCCAACAAACGAGCGCCTTCCATTTTGCCCACCGCGATTTTCGGACCGGCGGCCAACAAGATACCTTCTGGTTCGTGGTTGCCTCGCCCTTCGCCGGCCACTGAGTGCAACAACCAGTTTTCCCGTTTGGGCGTCAGCCGCCAACCGCGCCGGGGCTGCAACAAAATGTCCGGGGCACGCTGCAAATAAGGCCCGCTGTGCACTTCCTCCCGGCGCTTAGCTTGCCGAATCAACGGTTGCCCATCTTCTGAATGGCACCATGCCAGCGCAGCAGCGATAATTTCGTCCCGCAGTCGCTCGTAAGGTTCCCCCGATGGCACAATCCCGGCCGGTTCCCGCCCTTGCACATTAAGCCAAATGCCTTCTTCCGTCGGTGCGCCGCTGTAGGCTACACTGTGTGACCAATCCAACAATTGCTCGGCGCTGAAAGTGGAGCGGGCCTGCTTAACCCAGTTCAGCGGCAAATGACGTTTCACCGGCTTGACCGCTTCTGCCAATATGTGTCGCAAGCCACTTTTGCCGGCCCGATAGCGTAGCCAGCCGTGCTGTGCCAGCCAGTTATTCAGCGCCAAATCTCCTTGCAGCCGGCCAAAGCCGTGATCCGAAAGCATAAACAGCGTCGTCTCATCATCAGCCCGCGCCACGATTTCCCCCAACACCGCATCCAACTGCCGATAGCACGCGACCACACCTTCCCGATTCATTGTCCATGCTTCCTGCGTGGTGCTGGCCACCGATTCCCCTGCCGCGTAGGCCCAAAATGGATGCTGTAAACGGTCCGGCGCAGTGAAAACCACCATGAAGAAATCGTAGTCTTCTCTATTCAACAGAAAATGCACAGCCCGGCGACGGCTTTCCAGCATCCGGCAAACAGCGTCCAAATAAAGCCGCACGCCCGCCGCAGTCCGCTTATCCCATTCCCGGTTCTGGATGTCCACATCGATAACATAATCCGGCACCGCTTGCAACAGTTCAGCCTGGAAATCCGTCGGGTACGTGAAAGTGACATGACGATTCGGAGTCAACATGCCGCCGATTAAAACGCCATTCAGCGGCCGGGGGGGATAGGTCAGCGGCACGTTCAGCACTGCCGCCCGTTTTCCAGCCAGGCTGATCCATTCCCACAAACGCCGGCCCTGCAAGGCAGTGGCGTTGATCCAGGGGCGACGGAAGCCTTCGGTTAGTGGCAATTGCCAATCGAACAGGCCGTGTCGTCCCGGCGTCAGCCCCGTCATGAAGCTGCTCCACGCCGTGGCCGTGACCGGCGGACGCGTGGACTGCAATTGGCCCCAGGCCGAGCGTTGGGCCAGTTTGCCTAAATTGGGCAGCTGTCCTGCTTCTATCAATGGTTGCAGAATGCGCCATGTCGCGCCGTCCCATCCGACGACCCAGACTTTTTTGTTCATGTCACTTTTCCTCGTCGCGCCGCCCGAAGGTGACACGATGCGTTGATCGTTGGCCGGAGCTGCTGAGAAGGAATAGTGTGCCGGCTATGATAACTATAAAACAAATAGGCCGGTCGTTGCAAATACGGTTAGCTGGCAAATCGCGCCAAAACAGGTGATTTCTGCCGAAAAGTGTGATTTTCCCCTTGACAAAGGCGGAATCCTGTGCTATACTTAGAGTACTTTGAAAAATAGAGTACTCTAAGCCATGGGAGAAGGCAGAATAGCAGGCCACCATGGGCTTGCAACGTTTTGCATTGTTTCAGGTTAGTACATGATCGGTTAATTTCTTGTATAGTGTACAAGAAATTAACGCAAAGACGCTAAGGGCGCCAAGACGCAAAGAGAAAGAATCAACGAATCAGCGCATCGCTGATTCGCAAAGTTTAGTTTCCTGGTTCTGGCTTGTCCAGGATGCATCGTGACTGGGTGCGTCAAGGCGTTTCGACCACGCGTAGCGTGTTGATGTCCACCGGAATGTTGTCCTGGATGTTGTGATAGTACCACTGGTGGTCGGCGAAATTGTACCAGACGGCGTAACCATCGTAGAGATGGCGCTCGTTGCCGCGCGAGTCGGTGACGTAGACCTGGTAGCTGTCGCCCATAGCGTTACCGATGCCAAAACGGTTGCCGGAAGGATTATAATCAAGCCCATCGATGGGCTGTCCCCAAACTTGTGGATCAAGCCCCAGATCGGCGTAGCGGTAGTCGCCCCAACTGCGCGGCCAACGGCCGTGTTCGTTGTAGTATTGTTGCATGAGGTCAATGAAGCTGCCGGCGATTTCCGTTGGCTGGGAACCTAATGGCGTGCGCGGTGCGGAACCGCTACCGCCGAAAAAACTCGCTACGCTGGCTAAGCTGCTGCTGATGTTGCCACCCAAAGACCCCAAAGCAATGGTGGCCGCGAGCGCGATGGTTGCAATGATCAGTGCGTATTCGCTTAAAGCTTGTCCGAATTCTCGTTCTTTCTTGCCCATGGTTTGTGATTCCTTGTTTTGATTGCGTGCGCTGTGAGTATGGAACGGTTGCACGCGAACGGTTGCACGCGGACGTTGACTCTATAAATAGATGCTACTGCCGGGTGGTCTCATTGTATAGAGGATATAGGTACTAACACGCTTGGATTATTGCTCAAGAAAAGTAGAAAATGGGGGGATTGGGCAATACAATACAGGATAGTGGTGGCGCGTAGGCGTTTCCCGCCTCGGCAAGCAGTGTTGTCGCCACCACTCTTTTAGAAGATAGTCGGGCCGCCATTTTCTCGGGTCATTTCAGCTGTGCCATGCTATCGTGGTGAAACTTCATGATGGGTACACTTTCCATGCCTGAATCCGGTCTCCTGAATCGGCACAAATTCTGCACAAAATTGTGATTTACCCCTTGACAAACACACAATCATCTGTTATAATCAGAGTACTCTGAGATGTAGAGTTCTCTGATATAATAAGGAAGCGAAAGGAGATCACAATGGATATCACACGTGATGAGGCGGAAACATCATTGGCAATGATCAAACAGGTGCAGGAACAAACTCGCCGTGCCGTTGCTCGCGGGGGCGGCCCCTATTTCTTGATCATATGGGGATTTGTCTGGTTTTGGGGTTATTTAGGAAGCCAATTCCTGCCCGACCAGACCGCGACCATCGTTTGGTGGATACTGAGCGGTGCAGGCACGATCCTATCGGTTGTGGTCGGAGGCGCCGTGGAGAAACGGGTTCGCCGGCCGTTGCACGATGCCCGGGTTGGGCTGTTTTGGCTGGCGCTGATCGTCTACGCAGCTCTGATCATCTGGATTGCTGGCGTCAGTGATCCGACCCGTATCAGCCTGGTCGTGGGCATTTTCGCTATGTTCGGCTATGTGGTCATGGGCTTCTGGCTTTGGACGCCTTTAGCCTGGATCGGACTGGTGGTCACGTTGTTAGGAAGTATCAGCTACGTCTTGATCCCCGGGTACCTCAATTTGGCCATGGCCATCATGGGCGGCGGCACCCTGTTTTTCGGCGGGTTATACATGTTGCGCCATTGGAGGTGAGCCATGGAGGGATTGGATACGATCATTCACCAGCCTGTACGGCTGCGCGTCATGGCGGCGTTGACAGCGCTTCCCCCGGACGCACAAATGGAATTCACGGCACTACGGGATTTGCTGGACGTGACAGATGGGAATTTGGGCGCACATTTGCGCAAGCTGGAAGATGCTCATTACATCGAAGTGGAAAAGAAATTCGTGGGGCGGAAGCCGCACACGTATTTGGCGGCTACGGAGGCTGGGCGCGAGGCGTTTCGCCGGCACGTGAAAGCATTGGAAACGATTTTGCAGCAAGTGAAGGAGGAATGAGGATGGAGGCAGCCATTAGTGTCGAGCAATTGCGCAAAGTTTACGGCTCGATAACCGCTGTGAACAAGGTGTCTTTCGCCGTACAACCCGGCGAGATCTTCGGCATGGTGGGGCCAAACGGCGCCGGCAAGACGACAACCATTGAATGCATCGAAGGGCTGCGCCAGCCGGATGGAGGTACTATCAGCGCGTTGGGACTTTCTCCCCAAGCCGATGGCTATGCCCTGCGCCAACAGATCGGCGTGCAATTGCAAACAGCGGCGCTGCCTGCCCGGCTAAAAGTGTGGGAAGCACTGGACCTTTTCGCTTCGTTCTACCGCCGCACCGTGCCCTGGGTGCCACTCTTAGAACAGATGGGGCTGGCGCAGAAACGCAATGCGTACGTAGCTAAGCTTTCCGGCGGCCAGAAACAGCGTTTGTTCATTACTTTAGCATTGCTCAATGACCCTGAGATTGTCTTTTTCGACGAACTTACCACCGGCCTGGATCCACAAGCGCGTCACGCCATGTGGGATTTGGTACGATCCATACAGCAAGCCGGCAAAACGGTCTTCCTCACCACCCATTTCATGGAAGAAGCAGAGCGCCTCTGCCACCGGGTCGCCATTTTGGACGCGGGGAAGATCATCGCCTTGGACACACCAGAACAGCTCATCCGCGACCTGAACGCCGAGAACAAAGTCATTTTTAGCGTTGCGAACCACTTCGATCCGGCTTGGGTCGAGGCATTCCCTGGTATCAGCCGTGTGGAACAAGCCGGCGAACGGGTCATTATTTATGGCAGCGACGAGAAAATAATCAGCAACGTTATCTCAGCCTTGGAAGCACACCATTGCCGCTATCACAATCTGCGCACAGAACAACCCACCCTGGAAGATGTCTTCTTGGCGCTGACCGGCCGGGCTGTGCGGGATTGATGGAGGTTGTCACGAGCCGGCGGCGCACCACAGCGCATGAAAACAGGCAGGTAGCTGGTGGCCGGCAGCCGGCAGCCGTTAGCCGTAGCGGCAAAGCAGTTCGCCGTGCGCAGTGCAGTTTTGGCTGCTGGCGACTGGCGTCTAATCTTTAGGCAACGTGGCAGCATCGACACTGGCTAAAGCCTCCATTCCGGTGTTATGGTGTTGTATTTTCAGGGAAAGATACCACGCTTCGCTGAAAATGACGTCATCAGGATTATTTTTGACTATCATTTTTATCTGCGTGCGCAGCCTGCGTTAATCTGCGTTCTATTTTATTTTCAAAGGAGTTATCATGAGCCTACGGCGCACCACAGCGGATGAAAATCTACGGCTGGCGTCAAGCCTTTAGGTGGGTTGGTGGGTCTACCACCGGCTAAAGCCTCGATTCCGGTACGGCGGCGGGGTACGTCAAGGTAGCATCCGCTGCCAAGAGGCTGCTCAACACCAGCCCCCTCTCAGGGGGCTGCTTGGCGACGTAGCACGGGGATTTGACCCCCGCGCGCGCTCGGGCGGAGAACGCTGTCGATTAGAAGTTCAACTTCTGCGAGAAGTTGAACTTCTAAAAGGAACTGTGGCCGTGACGCCGTAACGAAACAAGTTTTTTTGATCTGGTTTTTTATCTGCGTGCGCAGCCTGCGTTAATCTGCGTTCTATTTTATTTTCAAAGGAGGTTATCATGCGTGCATTTGCGAAATTGACTTGGGTGCAAACAAAACTTTATTGGCGGGAACCGGTGGCGCTTTTTTTCACCATAGCTTATGCGCCGCTGATGTTGTTACTTTTCGGATCTATTTACGGCAACAAACCTAACCCGCTGTTAGGCAACCGTGGAATGGTGGATATGTCGGTACCAGCCTACGCAGTGCTCATCATCATCGCCGTTGGCCTGATCAGTGTGCCCATCGGTGCCGCCACCAGCCGGGAACAAGGCATTTTGCGCCGCTACCGGGTCACGCCGCTGCGGCCGCTGGTTTACATTCTGGTAGATGTGTTCGTTTACTATTTGATGACCTTGTCAGGCATGATTTGTCTCATTGCGGTGGGGGCGGCTGTTTTTCATGTTCATTTCGCTGGCAACTGGTTCTACGTCTTTTTGGCTTTCACGTTGGGCACTCTTGCGACGTTTGCCATGGGGTATCTCATTGCCGGTGTGGCCAAGACGGCCCGGATGGCGCAATCTTTGGGCATGATCATCGCATTCCCTATCATGTTCCTTAGCGGTGCGGCCATTCCCCTGCAAGTATTGCCCCACAACATGCAGCGTTTCGCCAAACTGATCCCGCAAACCTACGCAGTGACACTGCTGCAAGGGCTTTGGTTCGGTACAAGCTGGGGTAAGCACCTGACGGACGTGGCAGTTCTCTTGGGCGTGATGATCGTAGGCACATTAGTCGCCATCAAGGTCTTTCGTTGGGAATGATCATACGTACAAAAGCTGTATCAATAGTAATCGCCCAGGCCTGGTCAAATAGAACAGAGATGCCCGCAGATAAATCAAAAGAGATCAGCAAAAATCAACGTTCATCTGCATTACCTGCGTCCTATTATTAGAATGGCTTAGGAGTTTGGCCGTGACACATACACGGTCAAACTGACCCGTTCACAGCCAGGTGCGCACACAGTAAGACAGTTTTACGAACAATCTAATATTCCCTCTAGAAGTCCAAAGCCCGTAAGAAGTTAAAACTCCTCATCCAAACAAAAATATTATAACGCGCTCTGATGCATTTAGCATTGCGCCATCAGCGACAGTTACGTTGCCGCGAGTTTTTACATATTGTGAAATTCGTGTATCATGTTAAGTCTTAAGGAAAAAACAATCTATAGAATATTTATGGACCACTTATGTAAATATAACTATGTCTAAGCATAGTAGAGCTTCAAAGAGATAAAATATTCTGTGCCAAGCTGTATAAAAAAGTAGAAAATGGGGCCAAGTGGCTCTATGGATTTGCACATATTTGATAGAGCTGTAATATATGATATTAATATGGTGATCTTCGTGAAAAAAGGAGAACAACGTTTTGGAAGAACAAGAGAAGCCATTCCTGATTCATGAAAGTGCAATGACCTATCGACGCGATGACATTTCGGGCCCCAAGTATTTGATGCGCGGCCCGCGCTTGGATTTTGGCTTAGTCGTGCTAACGCCAGGCGAGGACTATCAAACTCATTATCATCGAACCATCGAAGAAGATTTTTTCACTTTAGAGGGCAACATTGATATTTATGTTGATGGTCATTTTTTTGCCACGCTGAAACCTGGAGACTTAATCCATTTGCCTCCTATGTGTCCGCATTATTTAATAAACCGAGGGGCATCGCCGTGGAAAGCGGTTCTCGTAAAAGCGGGATTCAGCCCCGGCGACCGAGTGAATATTAATTGGTTGCCAGGCGATCCGGCCGTGACCATCACATAATTGATGGCCCGCTGATATTCTGGCCAGGCCATGCTGAACCGGCTCTACCGGCTCAGATCTATGACCAACAATTGAAGCGCTAAATCGCTATCCATCTCACCAGACTTGATAGCGACATCGGTAGCTAAAAGCCGTTCGTAAGTAGCTTCTAAACGCGACCAATTAAGGCGGCGGGCCACACTCAAATCGCGGTCGACCATCCATTTTTGCAGATTAAGCTGAGTTGTAATCTCATCCGGCGTCAATCCTTGTTCGTACAGTGCCTTGATACTCACATAAAGGCGATACTGTCGCGTAATCGTTGCTAATATTGCCAAAGGATGTTGCCCCGACGACAACAATGATTGTAACAGGGTTACAGCTTGCCTTTTGTGCCCATTGCTGACTGCTTTAAGCATCTGAAACGTATTGCTCCACAGCGCTGCGTCAACTAAAAGGCGGATTTCTTCCGAACGAATTTCTTTGCCAGGGCCTAAGTAAGCGCGTATCTTCTCTAAATCCTGAGAAGCGGCCCGTAAATCATTGTTCACGGAGGAGGAGAAAAGCGCCAACGCGTCCGAGCGGAAACGCATATCCAGCGCTTTGGCTTTCTCTTGCAGCCAAGCGCGGATGAACTGTTCTCGATCTCTATAACGTTTAGGCAGAGAACAGGGGAGGATGGCACCTTTTTCAGCGGCCGCTAACCTCTTAATTTGTTTGTACAAAGGATTGGAAGCCGCAAGCGCTTCTGGTTCCACAAAAAGGAGAATTGTACTTTCCGGCAAGCGGGGCAAATAATCCGCCAAGGCTTGTGTCATTTCGGCGGACTTTTGCCCACCTCGCTTATTCTCTTTCGCCAACCAGGTCAAGAATCCATCGATGCGCACGATTTGCCATGGCGTCAGGAACGGCAGCGCGTCGGTGTGGGCCCGCAATGAGACTAAAGAAAGCCCTTTGCCGGCTAAGCGGACCCGCCCTAAATCGCCCATCCCTTCCTCACCGGCATATTGCTGTTCAACGATGGTGAGTTTCTCGTGGCAAAGAAACTCCTGATTACCGTGGATCAAGAAAATCACGACTGACTCCACTGTACGTGCACGAATTGCACCGGCGTGTTCCCTTGCTGGCCTTTATCTTCTATGGCAACAACATAGCCGGCGCTGCTGTCTGTTACCGTTGTGACATGTTCTTGCAGCCAATAGCCAAACGGCCGGCCCAAAAATGTACTAAGCATGGCAATAATTGTGAGAACATTGAAACGATCCCACCAGCCATGCTTCCTCCGGCCAGAAAGGGCGATGCTGCCGCCCACGCCGGCCAAAATACTCATGGCCACGATATTCGTTCCGCAGTTCTCGTGAATGGCCAAAGTATGTTCGCCGGCAGCCAGCCGGGCCAAAGCCTCTTCAACACTTTCTTGAAGCACTGACCGGGGCACAGCACCATATAGCCAAAAACCGTTAGCGCCGCTGCGTCCGATCATGTGCATGCCCGGCAACTTACGGCTTAGAATATGGATAGTGGCATGTTCCAGCGCATGGTTACGGCGGACTAACATGATCTGTTTTTGCAGCCAGTTTTGCATTAGTTTCTCCCCTGAAATATAGGACACTGATCAACGCTGATGTGCGCTGATAAATGTTGATCTCAAATATATTACGCCGGCAACACGAAGCCCCCCGGCCCCCAATTCTAGGGGTGTGTTGCTCCCCCCAAGGTTGGGGGATAGGGGACGTTTTCAGCCGCTGTGGCGTGCCATTAGCCTCTGCTGGCGCGACCGATGCTACACTTCGACGATCACCGGCAAGACCATGGGGTGCCGGCCAGTGCGTTTCTGGCTCAACCGTCCCAACCGATCCCGAAGCTCACTTTCCAATCCCTCCCGGAAGCGAGCATGGCTAACCACATCGCGGATAACGCCAGTAGCCGCTCTATTGAGGCCATTTGTTTTCCCATTTCCGGCATAAATGAAACCGCGGGAAAGCAATTGGGGCGGCACAACTAACCCACCAGTCTGGGCATCAATGGTGACGATAGCCACCCAAACCCCGTCTTCCGCCAAATGGCGTCGGTCACGCAAAACAACTTTGCCCCCTTCTTCTTCCACTTTAGCGCCATCCACCAAAACGTAACCATTGTCAACTTTATCGGCAACTCGCATTTGCTTGCCATCAAAAGCAAGAACGTTACCGCTTTCCAAGACGAAAATGTTTTGTGCTGGGATGCCCATTTCTTCCGCCAAACGACTATTCAAGACTAAGTGACGGTATTCGCCATGAATGGGCATGAAGTAGTGAGGACGTGTGAGTGCCATCATGTGTTTGTAATCTTCCTGATTTCCATGACCGGAAACGTGCACATCAAACAAATCCTGGTAATAGACATCCGCTTCCCGGCGGAACAAGTTGTCAATAGTGTGATTGACCATCGTTTCATTGCCGGGAATGGCCATCGCGGAAACAATGACACTATCACCCCGGTGCACTTGCAGTTGGCGCATGGTGCCCCGCGCCATACGCACCAACGCCGAAGTGGGCTCTCCCTGACTACCGGTGCAAACAATAGTGACTTGGCCGGGCGGCAGATTGTTCATCTCGTGGACCGTTAACAAGTTAGTTTGTTGAATGTCTAAATAGCCCAATTCGATGGCCATGCGCACATTATTGACCATACTGCGGCCAATAACACCAATTCGGCGATCAAAGCGGCGTGATATGTTGATCAATTGCTGCACCCGGGAGAGATTAGAGGCGAACGTCGCAACGATAATGCGTCCTTTCGCTTTGGCAAAGATCTTTTCGAAAGTGCGACCTACCTCCTGCTCGGAAGGGGTAAATCCACGCTCTTCGGCGTTAGTCGAATCGGAAAGAAGCAGCAAAACCCCTCGGTCGCCGTAAGCGCGTAAACGTTCTTCATCCGTCAGGATACCGTCCACCGGTGTGGGATCGAATTTATAATCTGTGGTATGAATGACCAAACCATACGGTGTTTCGATAGCCAAACCTAACGTTTCGGGGATGGAGTGACAAAGGTGAAAAAACTCAATCTTGAACACGCCTAACTCGATTTTATCCCCTGGTGCTACAGTGTAAAGGATTTCGTCATCCAAATGCGACTCACTGAGCTTAACTTCGATCAGCCCGCGGGCCAGGCGACTGGCATAAATAGGTAAATCGACCCCAAATTGGGGTAGAATATAAGGCAAAGCGCCGATATGATCTTCATGGCCGTGGGTGATGACAATGCCGCGGATTTTGTCTTCACGCTCACGCAGGTATTCGACATTGGGAATGATAACGTCAATGCCGAACATGTCGCTATCCGGAAACATCAGACCGGCATCCACGATGATAATATCATCACCATACTCGTAAGCGGTCATATTTTTGCCGATTTCCCCCAGGCCGCCCAACGGAATAATTCGCAGTTCTAGTTTGCTATTTGTCAAATTTATCTCCTTTCCTTTCAAAAATTGTAATCACTCAACCCAGCGCTTGGAAGTCACAGCAACGTCCGCTAAATCACCTTGCGGTGATTGGCATTCAGCCTGCGCAGGCAGGTTTGGCAACTGTTGCAGCGATTTCCAATCGCCGGACGCAATAGGTTCGGGTCGTTACCACAAATTTTAGTTTTCAGACACACAGCCATCAACCAGAAAAAAAGGACGGCAATTATCCGTCCCTCCTTGTACATTATAGTCACCACCAAGGCTACGAACTGCTACATCGGCCCGCTCCTATGGCTCAGTTTTCCAATATGATGAAACGTTATACCACTATCCTTTTCTCAAAAGAAGGACAGTTGTTCAAATTGATCGTCCTCGTCTTGGTCGACACTGTTGTCAGCCGTTGCAGATTCCAGTTCTGCGATCAACTCGGGAATTTTTCGCACATCATCTTCTAATGCGGTACGCCAGCGCGGTTGATGCAAGGCCGCCGCAGGGTGAAACATAGGATAATAGATGCGATCTCCCTCCCGTTTTGGTTGTCCGTGGATGCGCGAGATAGATGCTTTTGGAAAATAACGTTGCATGGAAAAACGGCCCAAGGTGACAATAAGTTTGGGCTGAATAATATCAATCTGTTGTTCCAAGTACGGCCGGCAAGCGGCGATCTCTTCCGGCTCTGGGTCACGATTGCCCGGCGGGCGACATTTCACCACATTAGTAATGAAAACATCTTGGCGTTGGATGCCGACATTGTTGAGCAATTCTTCCAACAGACGACCAGAAGCGCCAACGAATGGCCGTCCTTGCCGATCTTCGTGGTAGCCGGGTGCCTCGCCGATAAACATAATCTTGGCATTACTGGACCCCTCCCCCGGCACAGGATGTTTGCGGCTGTAGTGCAATGGACATTTCTCGCATTTAGCAATCTGTTCGGCAATGTCGTGTAGTGTCGTCATCTTTAACCCTCGCTGAAGATATACCGTCCGGTGCCGGCTGTAATAAGCTAACCGCTCCGGTACGCCACTTATTTTAACGTAGTTTCCCTTCCTTGTCTAATAGCGACGACATTTCTGCGTTAGTCTTTGCATGAGATAAAAAGCCAACGCAGCCATGCAAAGCGGCCCCCATTTCTGGCCCGTGGCGGGTTAGGAAAGAATCCTGGTACTGTGTTATAATTTTACTCTATATGAAAGGTAATTTGTATTGGGATACCGGAATTGGAAGGCAGTTTTACTCATCTTGGCGTTGCTTTTCTTTGTCTTGATGGTGGATATTGACGCCTATGGGCGACACGATCATGCCCATAAGGCCGATGTCATCATCGTTTTGGGCGCACGGGTGCAAAGCGACGGCCAACCCGGTGCTAATTTGCGTCGCCGGATAGAACACGCTTGGCGGTTATGGCACAAAGGTATGGCTTCCTACCTCATTACCACAGGCGGTTTTCGTCACGAGCCGTTATCGGCCGCCGAAGTATCCCGGCGCTATTTAATTGCGGCTGGCATCCCGGCAGAGCGGATTTTCTTAGCGGAAGGTTCAACCAACACAGTACAAGATGCCCAGGTTGTCCGGCAAATCATGGCTGAGCACGGTTGGCGTGATGCCATCGTCGTAACGCATCCCTATCATTTGTTGCGAGCGGCCTGGAGCTTCCGGCTGGCCGGAGTAAAAGTTTGCGCCAGCCCAACCAGTACCGCTGTCGCTTACATAGATTACCCGGCCCGGATTTACTATTTAGCCCGTGAAGCGGTGGGTATCATTTGGACGACGATAGTTTTCATACCTACTGTGGGACATAAATTGCAAACTTGGTTACAGCCTTCCATCAACCGGCTCAAGGCGATGTTGCCGTAACCAGAATGATGGGAGCTAAAGTCTTTTTCGCTTTCATGTCGTCCAGAATAACGAGGGAATCGGCAGGAGTTCGCAGCGCACCACAGCGGATAAAAGCGCCCCCTACTCCCCCCAAGGTCGGGGAGAGCAACACCCCCCCAGAACTAGGGGCCGGGGGGCAATTACTCGGCGCCCAGCGACTAAAAGTCGCGGCAACATCTGCAAAATCGCCCTACGGCGATTAGCACGCAACCTGCGCAGGCAGGTTTCGCAGTTGTGGCAGCGATTTCTAATCGCCGGGCGTGCATCAGCGTTAATCTGCGTTCTATTTTCAGAGGAGAGGAGTCATGATTTTTAGCAGATGAAATGGCAAACGATCGCCCGGGCCAAAGCGCGATTGGCCAAAGAAGAAGGCACACTATACAAAGATTGGGGCGGCAAATTACGCGTTGCCTTAGCTTTTCCCAATGATTATTACGTGGCCATGTCCAGCCTGGCATTGCAAATTCTCTACCGGCGGTTAAACGACTTTGCCGATGTGGTGTGTGAGCGGCTCTTTTGGGATAAGATGGCCATCACACAAGGAGAACCGCTAATTTCGCTGGAATCGCAGCGCCCGGCTGACGCATTCGACGTCTTAGCGTTCACTATTTCTTATGAAATGGACGCCTTTAACTTAGTGGCCATGTTGCGGCAAAGCGGCATGCCACCTTTAGCAGAGGATCGGCAGCAAGGAGAATGGCCGCTATTCATCGCCGGGGGGCCAGTAGTCAGCATGAACCCGGAGCCTATCGCTCCCTTTTTCGACGCTATGGTAATCGGCGAAGGGGAAGAAGTATTGGAAGACATCCTGGCTTTGGCACGGGCCAATCTGCCCCGGCCGGCGCTGCTGGAAGCGCTGACGCATTTGCCCGGCGTTTACGTTCCGCTACGGCATCCGGCCGACCCCACCGACCCCACTTTCCATCCCATCGAGCGGCTTTGGGCCCGGGAATACGGTGCTTACCAGCCGGTGACCGCCGTCTACACGCCAGATACCGAATTCGGCAATATGCACCTTATTGAAATCGCCCGGGGCTGTGGCCGGGGTTGCCGTTTCTGCTTGGCCGGATACATTTACCGCCCTCCCCGCGAACAGCCATTGGCGCGCATTTTGGATTGGGCACAACCAGCTATCAAGCAAGGCCGGCGCATTGGGCTGGTCAGTGCAGCTGTCTCGGATTACTCTCACATTAACGAATTGGCCATCATTTTGCGTCGTCAAGGGGCACGGATCAGCGTCAGCTCCATGCGCACCGATCCGCTGAGCGTGCCGTTGGTGGAAGCGATGGCTGCCAGCGGAACCAAGACACTGACGGTGGCACCGGAAGCAGGCAGCGAGCGGCTACGTCGGGTCATCAACAAACCCCAGCCAGAAGCAACACTTTTCGCAGCCATCGAATTAGCGGAAAAACTGCATTTTCCGCACCTGAAACTCTACTTCATCGTCGGTCATCCTTCAGAAACGGAAGCGGACATCCAAGCCATTGTGGACTTTACTTTAGAGGCGAAAAAACGGTTCCATCGTCAGATTACCATCAACGCGACTCCCTTCGTGCCTAAAGCACAAACCCCGTTCCAATGGGCAGCCATGATGCCGGCGAAAACGTTGAAAAAACGGCAAGTTTTTTTGCAGAAGGCATTAGCACGACACCAAGTGGCTGTACGCGCCGATTCGCCGGCCTGGGCGGAAGTGCAAGGCGTTCTGGCCCGGGGCGACCGCCGGCTGGCGCGGGTGCTATTGGCCATAGACCGGCCTTCTGTGCGCGGTTTCCACAACGCACTGGCGGAGCAAGGGCTGGATGCCGGTTCCTATTTAGCTGCTCGTGATCCGGCTGCGCCGCAACCGTGGCAAGTAGTGAGTCCCAATGTCCGTTTGAGCTTCTTACAGAAAGAGTGGCGGTTAGCCAAAGCGACGCAGGTGGGCCATGCTTGCCCGCCCGGGGCCAAAGGATGCTTAGTTTGTGGCGCTTGTGACCCGGCTTGGGCATTTCGCGAGGAAATAAGTAGCGGAACCGAAATTATTTCGCCATCCTTGCCCTTGACAACGGAGGTTATCCCCTGATGTTGCGGAGGCAACGAAACGGTATAGCCTGGTGGGTGTTCGAGAACATGATGGCAGAGTCCGGGTTGGTGCAAGCGTTTTCCACGCGGCAAGGCGGAATCAGCGACGGCATCTACGCATCGCTGAATCTGAGCGTGTCTACCGGCGACAGCGCCCAGCGGGTTCAGGAGAACTTTCGCCGTTTTTGCACGGCTGTGGACGTTCCGCCGGAAGACGTCGTCAAAGGGTGGATGGTGCATGGCCGCGATGTGGCTGTCGTCACCGCTGCGGATCGAGGCCGGCGCCTGTCACCACACGATATCTTGCTGACTGATGTGCCGGGGGTGCCGCTTTTCATGACCTTTGCGGATTGTGTGCCGCTGGTCTTGTTCGATCCTCGGCGGCGAGCCGTGGCGCTGGCCCATGCCGGCTGGCGCGGCACAGGTTTGCGCGTAGCGGAAGTCTCCGTGCAGGCAATGACCGACGCATTCGGTAGCCGCCCCGGTGATTTGTTGGCCGGTATCGGCCCCAGCATCGGACCGGATCATTATCAGGTAGGCACGGAGGTGATCAGCATGCTCACAGCCGTACACCGCCATCCAGAGCACCTTTGGCTGCAGCGTAACGGCCATTACTGGCTAAATTTGTGGGCGGCGAATGCACAGCAGTTGGCCGACGCCGGCGTACAGCATGTAGAAGTAGCCCGGCTTTGCACCGCTTGCCATTTAGAAGATTTCTACTCCCACCGAGCGGAACACGGGAAAACAGGTCGATTGGGTGCGTTAGTGATGTTAGCCGATTTATAAAGCGATGGGGTGCAGTGTCACCAATCTTGTTTACGCTAAAAAGCAAATCTGTTTTACAATAAGCATTATAAAAAATTATGAGGAATGTGATGGAAATTACTGCAGCCATGTTGAAAGCAAATATCGAAAAGGTACAAGAACGCATCGTCCAGGCCGCACAGCGTGCAGGACGCGATGAAAAGCGTATTACTTTAGTTGCCGTGAGCAAGACACACACACCGGAACTGGTGGTCGATGCGTATCGACTTGGTTTGCGCCATTTCGGCGAGAACCGAACGGTGGAAGGTAATCCGAAGATAGAAGCCGTGGCACGCCTTTTGGGGGAGACAGGGGCAGCTGATCCTCCACATTGGCACATGATCGGCCACGTGCAAAGCCGCAAAGCTAAAGAGGTTGTGGCCCGTTACATTTTGGTGCACTCAGTGGATCATTTGCGCTTAGCACACCGATTAGAACGGGCTATGGCTGACCAGGACAGCGTGCTGGATGTATTGCTGGAGATTAATATCTCCGGCGAGGAGAGCAAATACGGCTTTACGCCGCCATCGCTTTTGGCCGCGCTGCCGGAGTTGTTAGCGTTGTCCCATTTGCGGGTACGCGGTTTGATGACTATGGCGCCGATCGTGCCAGATCCCGAATTAGCCCGACCGGTATTTGCCGGGCTGCGGCGGTTGCGCGATGATTTGCGACGCCGCTTTCCTGACGTGGCCTGGGATGAACTTTCCATGGGCATGACCGACGATTTTGAGGTCGCGGTGGAAGAGGGTGCGACGTTAGTGCGCATCGGCCGGGCTATTTTCGGCACCAGGGGAGTTTAGGGGGGCATCTTATAATTACTTCTCCGTTTAGGAGTCCCTGTTTAGATATTGAACTTCTAAACGGAGTTGGCATAGGCCCGCAACACACCACAGCGCCTGAAAATAAGATCAGCGTGCATCCAGCGTTCTATTTTCAAAGTAAACAGCGGGTTTTGTGTTTGTCGTAATACTTTTGTGGAAAGGGAGAGAAACGCGTATGCTTAGAGAAATGGTCTTGTCCTTTATCGGCTCGGGCAACATGGCGGAAGCGATGATCCGCGGGTTAATTGCTCGGCAGTTAATGCCGCCGGAGAATATCGTAGCAGCCGGGCCCCGCCGGGAACGTGGCCGCGAGCTGGCAAGGCAATATCACGTCCGCTGGACGCAGGATAACAGTGCTGCGGCGCGAGAAGCGGATATCCTTGTTTTGAGCGTCAAGCCGCAAGTGTTGCCCAAAGTTTGGCCGGAAATCAAGTCCTATCTCAAAGAGGAGCTGTTGGTTATTTCTATCGTAGCCGGGGCTCGTATCAGCACCTTGAGCCAAAACACCGGGCGCACACAAATCGTGCGGGCGATGCCCAATACGCCGGGGCAAATCGGCAAAGGGATGACAGTGTGGACGGCCACCGATGCTGTGCCATCGGTGCGGCGCACCCAGGCGAACGCTATCTTAGGCGCTTTGGGCGAAGAAATCTTTGTCGGTGATGAAAGTTACTTAGATATGGCCACAGCACTCAGCGGCACCGGCCCAGCTTATGTTTTCCTGTTCATGGAAGCAATGATCGACGCCGGGGTGCACATGGGCTTTTCGCGTCACGTAGCGGAGAAATTGGTGCTGCAAACGATCGAAGGCTCGGTAGCCATCGCTCGTGAAAGTAAGCGACACCCGGCAGTTTTGCGCAATCGGGTTACTTCGCCGGGAGGGACATCGGCCGAGGCGCTCTACCAGCTTGAAAAGGGAGGCTTGCGCACCGTCGTTTCTAAAGCAATTTGGGCAGCTTACCAAAGGTCCAAGCTGTTAGGGGATATGAGTGAAGGAAAGAAAGCATAAGGTCATTTATGGTAATTAGTTATTTGATCAGTTTTGTTAATTTGTTCTTTACAGTCTTGGATTGGCTCATTATCATTCGCATTTTGTTGAGCTGGTTCCCAAATATCGATCCTTATAATCCATTAGTAATGCTCTTGCGCCAAATTACAGATCCGATTTTGGAACCAGCCCGGCGTATCATTCCGCCTTTGGGCATGATAGATTTCTCGCCCATTGTGGTGTTGCTGGTACTGGATTTAATCATACGGCCGTTTATCATTCGCTTTTTGTACATGTTATACTAACGTTGCTGGTTTCTAGAGGCAATTGATCATGGAGAATTGGCTAACGGAAACAGCAACAGGCGTACGTTTACAAATCCGCGTTCAGCCAAGGGCCAGCAAAAACGAGATTACCGGCTTGCAAGGCAATGCCTTGAAAGTGCGGCTCACTGCGCCACCGGTGGAAAACGCGGCCAACAAAGCATTGCTAGCTTTTTTGGCAAAAACGTTTGGTGTTCCCAAAAGAGCCGTTCGTTTAATAGGCGGCAAGCATGGACGGTCAAAACGAGTGCTGATCGAGGGCATTTCCGGGGCAGATGTGCGCCGGTGGCTTGGGAACACAATCACGTAACGGATCGTCGTTTTAACAGAACGTTACGAACGCTTTGGTTTGCTATGGCGGAAAGGAGAAAATAATGCGCAAGACAATCTTAGCAGGCTCAGTTTGGTTGATTGCTGTTTTAATATTGGCCGGGTGTGCCAGTGCCGGCAAAGCGATCTTGCCAACGGTGACGCTGGTGGACGTAACCGTGCCAGCAGAAAGCACCCAGGTACGCCCCGGCGCTGCCACATTTACGCCTACCGTTGTTAGCCCGGCAGAGAGTCATACTGTCGTGCAGACGCCGCCCCCGGCTACGGTGGTGCCGGCGGCAATGGCAACTTTACCAACCATGCCCCAGCCGAGTCAACGGGTGCTCATGGCGCGACAAGATCTGGCTAAGCGGATTAATCTCGATATCGCCCAGATCCAATTCGAAAAGTTAGTTACCAAAACGTTGCCGCAAGGTGCAAAGTGTGCCCCCGATGCTGTGAGTATGCCGCCGTTTGGCGCCAAAGAAGGCATCCAATTGCAGGCCGGAGAAATCCATTACATCTATTTTAGCAATGGCGAACAGGTGTTACTCTGTGTGGTCCCAGCAAAACAGGATACGGAGGTCGGAGAAATGGGAATAGGACGAGTGAACGAGGCTCAGAAAAAACAAGTGATTGCCTTAGCACAGCAAGATTTGGCCAAGAGGTTAGGCGTAGCTACGGCCCAGATTAGTGTTGTTTCCGCGACATCTGTACAATGGCCGGACGCCAGCTTGGGTTGCCCAAAGCCTGGGCAAATGTATGCCCAAGTAATTACGCCAGGTCTGCAAGTCGTCCTCAAAGCAGGCGGCAAGACGTATGAGTATCACACCAGCTACAGCCGCGTACAGTTCTGCAAATAGTCCGTGTGGATGCCCTAAACTGATCTGTTCAAGGGGATAGCGTGCTGTAGTCTGAGGCAGGTAATGCTACAGTGATAGGAATTGGGTTGGTTGATGGCGGCTGATGGTCCAGCGACTAAAAGTCACGGCAACCTCTGCAAAATCGCTCTACGGCGATTAGCTTGCAACCTGCGCGGGCAGGTTGCGCAGTTGTAGCAGCGATTTCTAATCGCCGGGCGTGCGCAGACTGCGTTGACCTGCGTTCCATTCCGGTGTGCCGGCACCTTGCCGCCGTGGCGGCAAGGTACGTCAAGGTAGGGTCCTCTACAAAGAGGCTGCTTGACACCAGCCCCTTTCTAAGGGGCTTATCATTTACGTAGCACGGAGCTTTGAGCTCCGTGCGCTAAGTCGGCCAACCCCGTCGATTAGAAGTTCAACTTCTTCGAGAAGTTGAACTTCTTTAAACATATCGTTGGCGGCCCGAGTTCATACCAGTTTGATACTATTCACTAGTATGAACCAGGCCCGAAAACAGAAATTATTCGTATTGCCGGCACGACCGGCTTGCCTAAGCAAGCGACCAATAACCTATCTTAATTCGTTTGACCACCTTAGCCGGGGGGACGCTTTTCGGAAGGGTTGGAGGGGAACCGTAGGGGTTCCCCTGCCGGGAGCTCGAGGGCAGCACCCTCGAAGAAGAAAAAGGAGGCGAGATTATCTTTTGGCCAGACCTTGCCTTAGGCAAAATCATGCTACGGCGCTTAGCATGCAACCTGCGCAGGCAGGTTTTGCAGTTGTAGCAGCGATTTCTAATCGCCGGGCGTGCTATCGAGAAACTATTGTGGCAGAAAAGTGGCCAATAAAGGAATCGTTGTCAGGCTGCGGAGGGCTGGCATTGCAATGTTCAGCACGCACCCCGCAGATTGGCGCAATTAACTGAGATTTTATTGAAAACCTAATCAGAAGGAAGGAGCAAAAAGCATGACTACAGAAGGTTTGCAGGGAAAATGGGCGTTGATTTTGGGCGCATCCAGCGGTTTCGGCGCCGCCACGTCGCGGGCATTAGCCAAAGCGGGTCTGAATATTTTCGGCTTGCACTTAGATATGAAAGCGACTTTGCCGCGGGCCAAAGCGGTAATAGCCGATATCGAAGCGGCCGGCGGTCAAGCTATTTTCTTCAACACCAATGCCGCGGATTCCCGTAAGCGAGCTCGGGTGATCAAGAAGATCCAAGACACTTTGCCGGAGGGAGAATACCTGCACGTTTTGATGCACTCTCTGGCCTTTGGCACGCTATTGCCGCTCATTGATGATGATCCGGAAAAGTGCATCAGCCAGACGCAAATGGAAATGACCTCAGACGTGATGGCTCACAGTTTAGTCTATTGGACGCAAGATTTGTGGCGAGCCCGGTTGTTGGGCGATGGCAGCCGTATTTTTGCCATGACCAGTGCCGGATCGCACCGTGTAGTGCCCACTTATGGCGCGGTTTCGGCAGCAAAAGCAGCTTTGGAATCGCACACACGCCAATTAGCACTGGAATTAGGGCCACATGGCATCAGTGTGAACTGCATCCAGGCCGGTGTAACCAACACGCCAGCATTGCGCGTTATCCCCGGCCATGAAATTCTCATCGAAGAAACGCTGAAGCGTAACCCGCGCGGTCGTATGACTGTGCCGGAAGATGTAGCTAATACCATTGTGGCGCTCAGCCAACCTTCCGTCTCGTTTATCAGCGGCACCATCATCCGGGTAGACGGCGGAGAAGATGTTGTCGGTTAAAACCTTACCGTTCGTCTTGCCTCTTTTCGAACACTAATTTTAGTCAGGTGCTCCCGACCACATAGAAAGATTCCGCCGGGAGCACCCACCGAAACTGAGCTTATCTCAGTCATTGAAGGATTGTGCCATGCGCTGGCGTCCTGTTTTGTATCGCGAGCTCAACGCGTCGCACCAATGGCGTTGGGCCGGGCAGACGATTTTTATTTGGTTCTTTTTCATCCTTTTCACTGTTAGTTTGGGATTAGGCCTCTGGGCGCCAACCTTTTGGCTCATAGCTATTAGCCTGTTGGTGGCTGTCGGTCTGGCGCTTTTCCTGGTCGATAGGACTATACAGCGCCATAGGTACATACTTTGGCAGGATGAGAAAATAAAAGCCGTGGCACCACAGGCGCTTTCGCCAGTGCGAGAAATAACTTTACGAGCCAGCGGCGTTTTCAGCGTAAATGGGAAGAAGCGCTATTGCCGGGCACGACCCGGATTTTACGAAACTTTCGTGACGCGTGAACATGTCATAGCTGTCCACGTGCGGGAGAAGCGTTTTGGGGGATGGCAGCGTGGCCGTACGGAAGATATAGGAATGTGGTATGCCTTTTTAGTGCCACGATACCTCCAATCTGTGACACCGGGAACAGTTTTTTGCGTGCAGCGTGCCTACCCAGGACTGAAATTAACCTATCAAGATAAAACGGAACGTTTACTATTTTACCTGTTTTTCGACCAACGTGCCGCTCGCGACACGGTTTGGGCGGATTTATTAGAGGATATAAAGGAACACGTATAGAAAATGACTGAACTTGTCGACGTGGCTGTTTTTATTGATTTCGAGAATATCTACTATTCAGTACGCAACCGTTACGGCGATTCACCGGATTTCGCCGCTATCGTTGAAGAATGTCGTCGCCATGGCCGTGTTACAGTAGCTCGGGCTTATGCCGATTGGGCACGCTATGAATTTCGCAACATCCCTTCAGCGCTTTACGCTAACAGCGTCGAACCTGTTTATGTGCCAGTCTACTATCGGGACAACGGGGATGACAGCCGGCATTTGATCAAGAATAGCATCGACTTATATTTATCCATCGACGCCATGAAAACGCTTTACACGCAGCCGTCGGTAGAAACATTTATCATTCTGACAGGTGATCGCGATTTCATTCCGCTGACCAATGCATTGCGTCAAAGCGGCAAAAGGGTCGTGGTCATCGGCGTAGAGGGCGCAGCTTCCACACATTTGGCCCAGTCGGTGGACGAATTCCTCTATTACTACGAGCTTCTCGAAGATGAAGATGAGGATATTTTCCCTGACGACACGTTAAATGATATCGTTGCCCTCCCTTATTCGATGCTATTTCAAGCATTGGATGCATGCACCAAGCAGACGTTAGGCTGTCCCAGCGCAGAAGTAAAACGTCTGGTCGAGGGACTCCTGCCGGCACTCGGGCACGGCGAGTGCGTGAATGAAAAAGGGGAACATATTCTCGGTTTTGACGCTTTGGTGGCCGAGGCAGAACATCGCGGCTGGATAAGGCAAGTCCGTGACGCCGAAGACAATCTGTTTTTAACTTCGGTACAACAACCGCTGCAAGCTGTGAGCCAACGCCGGCTGGAAATGGCTTTACAAGCATTACGGCGGGCCTTGCTCCGAGGAGCCGAGCTGGGATATGACCAGTTGCCGGTGCCAACCGTTAAACCGGCCATACGCCGCTTTGTGCCCGATTTCGACGAGCGGAAACTAAAAGATCCGTGGGGCCGCCCTTTCCTGCGCTTCAAGGATTTTCTGCGTGAAGCGGAACGGCGTGGCCTGGTTTCTATCCTTACCATTGGCGGGGTGGAACAAGTTGTGTTAGTCGAGGACGAACTAGCGGAAACAGCAGAATTGCCTAAGAAAAAGGGCCAGACAAGTGGACAAGAACCGGTTTTTGCCTTGGAACCCCCGGCTATGGGAGTGGAAATACTCTCTTATCGTGATTACTTGGGGCAACGGTATTACACATTGTTGGATAAGCGGAACAGCCGGGTCATCCGCAATGTAGTAGGAGAGCAAGCGCGGGGCTTGTGGCGTTACGCTATCGAACAATATAAGCTTTTCCAACAAGGAAAGGTAGAAATCACCTGGAATGGTGCCATCGGCTTAGTCAATGCGGATTTCCGAGTGGGAAAAGAGCGCTACGATCTGGCTCAACGGGATTTAGATGGCAACGTGCATATTTACTACGGAGTCACAGGAGAAGCACTGACCGGCCCCTGGCTACAATTCCGCTTGCCATCTGCAACACAGCATCAATCTTTCGATTTGATGCAATCTATGGATTGATAAAAGGTAATGACGCAGCCTACCTCTGCCGGCAATTGGGAGCCGCTCTCTCAGTTGTTCAATCTGGCTGCGCAGAATGAACGTCAATCGGCACCGGGCGCTTGCGCAGACGTTACCGTGACGGATAGTCGCTGGGCTAAATAGCGACAATGAAGGATAGAAAAGAGCGGGAACCTTTTCCCAAGCTACGGTTCCCGCCTATTCAATCGCTTAGTTCCCGTTATTTGAAAGACCGGCGAAAGGCGTTGTGTCCCGCATAGATCGCAGATGTGTCCAATTCTTCTTCAATGCGCATCAGCTCATTGTATTTTGCGACCCGTTCGCCGCGCGCCGGTGCCCCAGTTTTAAGCTGCCCCGCGTTCAGCGCCACAGTCAAGTGGGCAATAGTCGTGTCAGTCGTTTCACCGCTACGATGGGATACCAGCACGTTCCAACCGGAGCGCATAGCTAATTGTGCGGCGGCGACCGCTTCGGTCAGCGTGCCAATCTGGTTCACTTTCAAGAGCAATGCGTTGCAAGCATTCATCTCCAGCGCTTTGGCAATGCGTTTGACGTTAGTAACCAACAGATCATCGCCAATCAACGCAATCTTGTCGCCCAAGCGTTCCGTCAGGCGTACCCAGTTCTCCCAATCATCCTCAGCTAAACCGTCTTCTAACGCAATAATGGGGTATTGGCGCACCAAATTATCATAGAAGTCGATCATTTCGGGGCCGCTAAGTCGTTGGCCCTCTTTAGCTAAGATATATTCTTTGTTCTCGATATCGTAGAACTCAGAGGAAGCAGGGTCAATAACGATAGCAATGTCTTCACCGGGTTGATAGCCAGCTTTGTCAATAGCTTGTAAGATAACTTCAATGGCCTCTTCGTTGGAATGCAGCGAAGGCGCAAAACCACCCTCATCGCCAACATTAGTAGCATAGCCCTGAGCTTTGAGCACCGCTTTCAACGCATGGTATGTTTCCGCGCCCCAGCGAACCGCTTCAGCAAAAGAAGGTGCACCGACTGGGGCAATCATGAACTCTTGTAAATCGGTAGAATCCACCGCGTGCTTGCCGCCGTTGAGAATATTCATGCAAGGTACCGGCAAAGTGCGAGCGAAAGGTCCGCCCAAATAGCGGTACAGCGGCAAGCCCACTTCCGCTGCCGCGGCTTTGGCCACGGCCAAACTGACGCCGAGAATCGCGTTGGCGCCTAAGTTACCTTTGTTTTCTGTGCCGTCCAAGTCGATCATAGCCTGGTCAATGCCGGCCTGATCCAACGCGTCCCAGCCGAAAAGTTCATCGTAGATAGGGCCTTCCACGTTATCTATAGCCTGCCGAACGCTCTTACCATCATAGATGGCCGGATCGTCATCGCGCAGTTCTACTGCTTCGTGCACCCCCGTCGACGCGCCAGATGGTACAGCCGCTCGTCCCATGGCATTGCCGCTCAACATAACATCCACCTCAACGGTTGGATTTCCCCGCGAATCAAGAATCTCTCGGGCCTGCATTTCATCGATATAAGTGGTCATTTCTCTTTTTTCCTTTCTTGAGCCAATAAGCATTTGTGTTCCTGTTAGTTCACGCTTCTGAACCAACAGGGAATAATAAACTAAAGCAAGGGAAAAAGCGAATCAACTTCTCGCCAGTTCTCCCGAGCCATCGCATTTTTGTACATGGCGCTTGTGCTCCAGGTTGCCTACAGAAACAGCGGTCATACCCATTGCGCGAAGTAAATGGGTGTGCTATACTCTGATACCATGTTAGGCCTTTCTCGTATATGGATCGTGCGAAATTTGTATGCCTTCCATCTACCGTGATCTACATAAATTGTGGTTTGTTTCTTGTTATTCGGGCTGACGTTTGTTCTGTAAAGTATCACAGAATCGCATAGAAATTAGGGATGCTATGTTCACCGTTCACTTACAACGCGCTCAAAGCTGTACGATCCTTGCCGTTCAAGGCGAATTCACAGAAATTGCTGTACGTTCATTCCAAAAACAAATCGCCCCACTTCTCCAAGAACCGACCTCACTGGTTATTAACTTGGAACATTGTACTTACATTAGCAGCGCTGCCTTGCGGGCTTTATTGACCATCCAGCAGGCAGTACGTTCGGAGAACAAACGGCTTTGTTTAGCACAGCCGGCGCCATTTATCCAACATATTCTGAAAATAACCGGTATCGCTGCTACGATTTCCGTTTATGCTACTTTGGAAAAGGCACTGCAGGCTTGTCAGGAGAACTAAAGTCAGTGTGAATCGAGGGTAAATAGCATAACAATTGGAATGCGCTAATGGAAGGAATTTTAGCCATTACATAGCCCCAAAGCGCCGGCCCAGTACGGACAGAGCGGCGCTTTGGGGCGAGTCACTCACTCATAAATCCAGCGGTCAATACTGCGGTCGTAAGTCATTAGTTCGTCTTCAGAGAACCAGAGCGCGATCTCGGTCGCGGCTGTTTTCGGTCCATCCGAGCCATGTACCAGGTTACGCCCGATCTCCAAAGCGTAATCGGCGCGAATTGTGCCTGGATCAGCGTTGGCCGGGTTGGTAGCTCCCATCGTACGGCGGGCCACCTCAATAGCATGGGTTCCCTCCCAAACCATGGCAACTACCGGCCCCATGGTGATATAATCAATCAAGCCAGCGAAAAACGGTTTCCCTACGTGGACGGCGTAATGTTTTTTCGCGAAATCCTCACTTAGGTGCAGCATCTTCATTCCGACTAAACGCAAACCGCGTCGTTCTAACTTAGTGATAATTACACCGATCAAACCGCGTTGGACCCCATCCGGCTTGACCATGATAAAAGTACGTTCCACCTGAACCTCCCTGTGCGAAATCAATAGTATTACCCGAGCAATCTTTGCCGGCCTGGAGTATAGCATAATCCGAGAAGCCCCTGAAAAAACAGGGTTCCATTTTTCTGCTCACGGTTAATGCGTATCCGCCACAGCTTTTAGTCTCGAGCGCCCGGGTTGCAATACGTAATATATACGTATCACCCGTCTTGCCCCAAGCCCGAGAAAAATCGTTTTGCCTCCATCGCTTTGGCCACAGCAGCAGCGCGGCTATTGACTTCCAGCTTGGCAAAAATAGCTTGTAAATGGCGCTTCACGGTGTTGGGGGAAATATACAAAGCCCGCGAAATCTCCTTGTTGGACATGCCGCGGACGAGGGCATCCAGCACTTCCGCCTCGCGGGGGGTCAATCGGCCCAAAATATCACGCTCAGCCTGATAGGTCGCGATAATAGTCGCTATGGTACGCTGGAAAGCGCGCCGATCGAAAGCTTGTTTCTCCTGATAAGCGAAAATGTCATACCGGTCGTAAAGCCGCGCGACTTCCTCCGGCCACGCTTTGCCACTGACGACGACGGTGGGAATATGGCCGGCACGGGCGCGTTCCAAAACGAGATGGCCATCCTGATTGTCCGTCACAGCGACAGAACTAGCTAAAGAGAGATCAACCACAGCCAGCACGTATTGCTCTCGGCGCAGATAGCCCAAAGCTTCACCAAAGCTATTGCAGCGGTGCACAATGAGCGCGTTAGCGGCTAGTAATTCGCCGAGGATGTCTTGCCAACTGGCGTCATCCTCCACGACCAGTGCTTGCCCCACCGGTTGTGATACGGTTGGCGGTGGCGCAGTACTGGTCAGTGCGGCGGCCGGTGGTATTTTTAGTCCCGATTCACTGACAGCAGGTGGCACAGCCAAGATTTGTTGCACTACAGCCCGGAATTGTTTGCGTTGGAAGGTCTCTTTGCGCAGACAGGTATAGGCCCCGTATTCTTTCAGAGCGCTGACGGTTACTTCCACGGTAAGGTAGCCAGAAAGGAGCAAAGTCGCACAATTGGGGTCTAAGCGCGGCACGGCAGCCAACAATTGCAAGCCGTCCTGGTTCAACTTATCACCGCCCAAAGAGAGATCGATGATCGCCAAGCGATGCGTGTGTCTTTGCAAAGCGGCAACCGCACTATCGTAGCTGTTCGCACAATCGACTGTTAATCCCATATCGCTGAGCAGTTCGCCGAGGATCTGTTGCCAGGAGCGGCTATCTTCGATCACTAAAGCACGTGCGTGTTGGTCATTCATCGCTCTTGCTTCGCTTGCGGCAATTGCAGCCAGAATGTGCTACCGTGCTCGCCATCACTTTCCACACTGATCGCTCCGTTCAGCCGGGCCATCAAGGTTTTGACCCACCAGAGACCGAAACCCAATTTCCGGCGAGGAGTGCCCTGGCCGCCGGAGAAGCGGAACTCGAAAATGCGATCGTGCAGTGCGGCAGAGATGCCCGGCCCGTTATCCTGCACGGCAATAAATACAGCATTGTTCTTCGTCTCGCCCCAGATGCGGATCATGCCTTGCTGTTTCATAGCCGTAGCGGCGTTTTCCAGCAAGTTGGCGAAAACCAGTTGCAGACTGCGTTCCCCGGCCATGACAGTCGGCAGTGCGTCTAAATTCTCCAGTTGTACGGTCAACTGTGCGGGAGCGTTCATGGCGTCCACGGCTGCCTGCACACAATGGGCCACGTCCACCGGAGCGAGGTGAATGGGACGCAGGAGAGAGAGGCTTTCGCTGACCGCGTGCATCGCTTCGCCGGCGCTCTGCTCAATCTCCTGCAGGTTGGTGGCCAAGTACGGATGCGCCTGGAGCAGGTAAGGGTATTTATCCTGAATACCTTCGACCCGAACCGGAATAGTACCCACTTTGTTGTTTAAATGGTGCAACAAGTTAGCCGCGACGTCGCCGACAGCGGCAAAAGTCTCGGCCACAGAGCGCTGTTCCTGGGCAATGTGCAACGCTTCACGACGGGCGCTATTTTGCTCGGCGAGGGCGGCATAATGGGCTAAGATAGTTAGCACTTTTTTGTCCCAATCGGAACTAATTAGATGCTCGCCCTGGTCACCACTGCCATAAACGCTAAACGCCCCCACCGGATCCCCTTCTTTCTCTGCTAAAAGGGGCACAATCAATGCTTGTCGCCATCCTTGCGCTTCGGCTAAATCAGGGCGGCGAAAACGAGGATCGTTGCTGACATCCGTGGCTGTCACTGGCGCCCGGGTGAGAAGCGCCTGACCGGTCAGACTACCCTGCAAAGCCAGTCGGTCACCTCGCTGATGGCCGGCGCTGGCAGCGCGCAGGCGTAAATGATTGCCGTCTAATGTCCAAATAGCGCTAACCTGGGCATCCAGCAAGTCCAAGGATAGCTCGATCAAGCGCCGAAAGACTTGCGTTGATTTTTGGGTCAGAAGTTGTTCGGTAATTTCCTGTACTGTGTCCAGCAAGTGCGCTTCCTGGATAGCGATGACTGCTTGCGGGGCTAATGATTGTAACAAGAGGCTATCCCGTTCGCTAAAGCCGTTTACCATCGGACTTTCTAAATTCAGCACACCTTCCAGCCGGCCGTTAGCGCCGATCAATGGCACAGCCAGCTCGGAGCGCATTTCTAAATCTCGATAAAGGGGATAGTAAATGCGATCCCAGGGAGGAAGATGAACATCAGGGATGCAAATTGGTTGGCGCAATTGGGCAACCCGACCGGTCACGCTGCTATTGTCGATGGGCAATGTTTCCACGGCAGGATGTCCTGGCCGTTCTCCGGTAACTGATTTGGTGACCAAATTTTGCCCGCTGTGATCCACAAGGCGGAAAATGCCGTAAGGCGCGCCAGTAACTTCTATGGCCATTTGCAAAATTGCTTCTAAAGTATCTTCCAAGCGCAGCCGGGAAGAAATAAGCAAGCCGGCGCGGCGCAGGCGCGTCAGCTCTTCCTCACGCCGCGCTAAATCTCGTTGAACAGCTGTTTGTTGGCAGGCATGGAAAATAGCTTGGGTGGCATGATGGGCAAAGCTTTCCAGCAAAGTTGCCACCAAAGGGGTGAACCAGGCACGACCCGGTCGGGCAAGAACCAACATACCAATACGCTCGTTAGCCAAGATCAGCGATGTGTAGATCACAGATGTTGTTCCAGTCGAAGTACTATTCTCTAGCAGAGAGACAACACGCCGCCCCTGGGCCGTGGCCTGTGCGTCTAAGATATCTGTGCAAAGATCGATGTCGGCTGGCCAGGTCTCACCGGCCGTCATGCGCTGGAACGGCGCTATCGTTTCGGAGATGTTGTCGTATAACTGCATAATCACCGCCGAGCCGGAAAACGTCGCTGCTACACTGCGGACGATACGCTGCAATATGTCGGTGATGTTATCCGAACCGGCGACTTGCATTCCATCGATAGCCTGGCCAATTGCGTTAAGATTGCACAGAGCTTGTTCTAAACGCAATGTATCGTCCATGATCCTTCTGTCTCTCCCTATACAGAATAATTGACGTAGAACCGTCAAGACACATCACCAAGCTTTCTTGGCGCTCATCGTTTGCCATTAGGCATAATTAAAATCACACCGCTATAGGGCTTCCAGCCAAACAGTGACCTTCGCCACATGCAATTGTAATCCAGTAGTAACTACTTTGACAATGTCACATACGCGGCCAACTTGGCCCCGTTCACGGCCGGTCGGGCAGGCACACACAATAAGATAGCTTCATGAGCCATCTGACATTATCGAACTACGCAGCCCTGCGACGATAAGTCATGGCAACATCGGCAAAAATCACCCCACGGCGATGGGCAAGCAACCTGTACCGGCAGGTCGCGCAACGGTTGCAACGATTTCCAATCGCCGAGCGAAGTAGACTAAATCGTCACATCCAATAAATGATAACATGGGTACGCCTCACAGAAAAATGCTGTCATTAACCGCACCGGAGTTCCTTTCCATGATCCCTTTTCCTCCCTCCTTCTTCTATATAGTTTGCCACGCACTTAATAGACGCACTATAATACGTTCGGCAAATATTCTGCCAATAGAAACAGAAAGGAGTAATGAAATATGAGAAATAGCAAACTATTCAGTATCGTGTCAGTTTTGCTCGTAGTGAGCATGGTCCTGGTCTCGTGCGGCCCCGCAACGACACCGACACAACAACCCACGACGCAACCAACCGCTGTGCCGCCAACAGCGACTGCTTTGCCGGCAACGGCGACCGCTGTGCCGGCAACACCCACCCAGGTGGCCGAACAACCTATTTACCTGTCCATTATCTGGCATCAGCACCAGCCGCTTTATTACAAAGACCCAAAAACCGGCATCTACAGTCGGCCCTGGGTGCGGATGCACGCAGTTAAAGATTACTACGACATGGCCGCCACCGTGGCAAAATACCCAAAAGTCCACGTCACTTTCAATTTGACGCCATCCCTCATCCGTCAGTTAGACGACTTGGCTAACGGCGCCAAGGACAAATATTGGGTACTGGCGGAGAAACCGGCCAACCAGCTCACCGCAGAGGACAAACAGTTCATTCTGCGTCATTTCTTCGATGCCAACTGGGATCATATCATCGGGCAGTTTCCACAGTATAAAGCGCTTTTGGATAAACGCGGGCATGACAGCACCGAAGCAACTATCAACAAAGCACTAAAAAGCTTCACCGTTCAGGATTATCGCGATCTGCAAGTGTGGTTCAATTTAGCGTGGATGGATCCGGATATCCTGGCACAGGAGCCGTTTAAATCCTTAACCAAGAAAGCACATTTCACAGAAGCGGACAAAGCCCCTATCTTTGCCGAGCAATTGAAGCTCATCAAAGCAGTGATCCCGGAGCATAAGAAGCTCCAGGACGCCGGTCAGATCGAGGTCACCATGACCCCTTACACCCACCCGATCTTGCCGCTTCTCTACGACACGAATCTGGCGAAGATCGCCATGCCAGGTGTCAAGCTACCGCACCGGTTCTCTTATCCCAACGATGCCATCGCCCAGGTGCAGAAAGGGGTACAGATTTACAAGGATCACTTCAGCCGAGCGCCGCGAGGAATGTGGCCTGCGGAGGGTGCCGTCGCCCAGCAGATCGTCAAGATGGTAGCGGACGCCAAAATCCAGTGGATGGCCTCGGACGAAGAGGTGCTGGCTAAGTCCTTGGGTATGGACGGATTCACCAGAAATAGCCAAGACACGGTCCAAGAAGCGGATAAGCTCTACCGACCGTACTATGCCGTGGATCAACGCAGCGGAGAGAAAGTGGCGGTAGTGTTCCGCGACCACTTGATCTCCGACAAAGTCGGTTTCACTTACTCCGGGATGCCCGGCGATGCCGCGGCGAAAGATTTCATCCGCCGGATTCACAACATCAAGGACGAGTTAAAACGGGAGGGAGCCACCGGCCCGCACCTGGTTACGGTCATCTTAGACGGCGAGAACGCCTGGGAGTACTATCAGAACGATGGTAAAGCTTTCCTCAATAATCTGTACAAATATCTCTCCAACGATTCTGAGATCAAGACTGTGACGCCTGCGGCGTACCTGAAAATGTTCCCTAACCAACCGAAACTGAAGAATCTGTGGGCCGGCTCCTGGATCAACCACGATTTCAGCACTTGGATCGGTGAACCGGAGGAGAACGAAGCGTGGAACCGGCTGGGAGATGCCCGTAAAGTGCTTTCTTATTACGACATGCTCCACCGGAAGCAGGCACCGAAGGACGTAATCGCCAAGGCAGAGAATCTAATTTACGCCGCCGAGGGTTCCGATTGGTTCTGGTGGTACGGTTCCGATCAGGATTCCGGCGATGATGCCGCATTCGACATGATGTTCCGCCAAACCCTCATTGACATGTACAAGACATTGAACGAGCCGGTACCGGAGAACCTCTACGTGCCCATCGTGTCGGCTAAGAGCCCCCCACCCCAACAGCCGCTTACCGGCAACATCACGCCGGTCATTGACGGCTTGGGCGAAGGGCCTGAGTGGTCGCGAGCAGCCGCTTACCGCCGTCAAGGTGGTGCTATGGCAGCCGGCCAAGTTCTAACGGCGTTCCTCATGGGTAATGACAAGAAGAATCTCTACCTACGGCTGGATTCTGCCCGCCCATGGCAGGAGATCACCGGTGGTGCGGCGGCTGTGTATATCAACGTGCCATCGGCGGAGAAAGCCGATCCGTTCCCACGCTACGGCGACCTGATGGAGCCAAAAGTCACACTGGGGTTCGGCGCCGCTTACGAAGTGCTGGTTACATGGAAAGATAACAAGCCGCAAGCAGTCATCGCCCCAGCGCTGGGCGGGTCCAAATGGGGCCAGGGAACGCCAGTTAAGATCGGACTCGGCGGCAACACCATCGAACTGGCACTACCGTTTACGGCGCTGGGCGATCTGGAGGCGGGCGACAAGTTAAAATTGCGGACAGCAGTATTTTCCGGCCAGCGGGTGGCGGACATGATGCCGGACGAAGGCCCAGCCACGCTGGTGATGCCGGAGGTAGGCACGGTTACGCCCATTATCACCGTGGAAGATCCTGTCGGCGACGACCACGGTCCTGGTACCTATAGTTACCCAACCGACGTCGTCTTCAAGAAGAGCGTCTTCGACCTGACTAAATTCAGTGCCGGCGAGGACAGCCACGGTAACTTAGTGTTCACATTTTTCATCCAGGGACCTATCGAGAACGTTTGGAATTCGCCCAACGGACTTTCAGTGCAGGCACTGGACGTGTATATCGATGTAGATCACAAAGCTGGAAGCGGACGAAGGATGCTGCTACCGGGACGGAACGCGGCACTTTCCGCCAAGGATGCCTGGGATTACGCTATCTGGGCGGAAGGATGGACGCCCGGTGTGTTCAAGGTAGATGCCAAGGGGAATCCACAGAAAACAGACATACCGTTGAAGGTTATAGTGAACGCTGCCACCCACAAAGTTACGCTGCGGGTGCCGAAGTCTGCTTTCGGCGCCGGCGATCCAGCCGGATTCGGCTATGCGGCTGTTGTTTTGAGCCAGGATGGTTTCCCGGCGCCCGGCGTCTGGCGGGTGCGGGATGTGGAGCAGTCCGCTCAGCAGTGGCGGTTCGGTGGCGCGCCAGCGGACAGTAACCATACCCGGATCATTGACCTGGCCTGGCCTAAAGGTGCATCGCCGTCACAGGAGGAAATCCTGAGCCAATACAAACCGTCGCAGGAAAAGGATATGGACAAGCTCTCGCCGGACGACTTCGCTCAACTGCCTATGCTGAGGAAGTAAGTCCAGCGCCTAACACAGCGGTACCGCGCCGCAGAGGCGCCAGTGTATAAGACCATAAATCACAGATTGCGCGGATGAAAAGCTTAAAACCTTATCATCTGGTGCAATCTGTGGCGCCTTTACCTGATATCGCTTAGTATCTTACCAGTGAAATGCTTGTCCACTGAGCAAAGATTTGACGCAGAGACGCAAGAGACGCAGAGGCAAAAAACAGTTAATGCCAGGCCGCAAAGTGGGGTGAGAACGCAAAGGGGGAACTTTTAATAGCCTTTGGTGCTGACACATATTGCCGGCTTCGCCCCCCTTACGGGGGCTCACAATGACATTTGCCTGGCTGAACTGCGTAACTCATAGTACTCTGTCAACTGTGCTCTGATACAGTAGGCGAGAACCACTGGCTATGAATGCTGTGCAGAGAGCCGTTAGCCGTTAGCCGATAGCGATTGCTTTGTTCGTATATCCGTGCTAACTGCTGTCGGGCACCGGCTAATTGCTCATCAGATCGGTGGGTGAGCGTCGCAGGCAAGCCATTCGTCGAGGCGTCCATTCACTGATTCGAAAGCAGAAAATGCCATCGTTCCACGGTTGACAGAGTACTAGTTAATATTTAGTACGACAGTAGTTTTCCCCTAAGCAGGCGCTAAAATATACATCCATGACAAAAAATAGGATAACACAGGTTAGTGTTATCCTTAAAACTGGCGTCTGTTTAACTTTTTAGCGTGTGCCGCCGATGCTCGTGCCAGGAACATTCTCGTCCAAAAGAGCGCTTTGCACCCGCCCAGGTACCAGCCCGCTGATAATTTTCACCATCACCTGCGGCAGGGCAGCAGAAAGCGCCACCATCTCAGCGACTTTAGCTTCCATGCCACCAGTGACATCCGTGCCGTAGGCGGCAGCAAATTGCGCCGCCCCACTAGCCAGCATGGCTGCGTCGATATGCCGGATCAACTGCGCGTCGGGGTCGAGATGGGGATCAGCCGTAAACACGCCCGCGACCTCGCCGGCTAAGATAATACGAGCCGGACGTAATTTCGGCGCTAAAAAGCGGAAAAGTTCTTCCGTCGAAACAATGGTGCCCCCACGCATGTCGTCTAACACTACATCGCCGAAGATCAACGGGGTCAAGCCGACAGCCAAAAGCTGGTCAACCGGTTTCCAGGCTAAATCCTGCAAAACGCCGTCGTGACAGCAGCCGGAAGATAACGGCGGCAAAGGCAGGGCGTCCACGCCGGCCGCCCAGAGTGCATTGGTCACTAAGCGGTTCAACGCCCTCGCTGCCCTCGCCGTGGCGGCAAAACCATGCCACCCGGCCGGGCCGGTCACGCCCTGTCGCACATGGTAGTGATCACCAACAGCATGCCCAAAAGAGCCGCTACCATGACCAATCAGTAATCGCAAGGCAGGACGACGACGACGGACGACAGCGATTTCATGGGCCAACCGTTCTATCACGTCCGCGCGGGGCGTTTCCGGCTGCCCTTTCTCAGTGATGAGGGAGCCACCTAATTTTAAAAAGACGCACGTTGATTCAACGTCCATCACTTGTCCGCTCCGGGACGATCCACGCGGAGCACAGCGCCATCCACCGTGACCCAGTCGCCATCCCGAATTTGGGCAATGGCAACATGATCCAGCATAGGGATTTCGGCGATGATGGCACCTACGGCAACGATAGCCTCGCTCTCGACATTGATCATCGCTGCCGGGGCTACGCCATTACGCGCTAAACGCAAAATTGTGTAAGAGCCCACTGTGCTTCCTTTGCCGTGAGGAAAGGCTAACATTTTGCCGGCCACGGATTGCCCTTGCAACGGGTGCCCCGGCTCGACGATGATTCCCGTTTCCGGGTCCACACCACCTAAAAAGCCGATGGGCGCCGGGGAGACCAGCGCCTTCCCCCGGGCATGCCCTGACTTGATCACCCTGCCGTGCATGATCCATTCCATTTTGATCTCCACCTCGACTGTTTTCCCAATCCTGCAACGGACCATTAAAAAGACGGCAGCGGGCAGCCTGGCAAATTTTAATGCCGTTTCTGACAACCTCGTCGCTGTTGCCGATCCGGACCGTTGCGCCATACCACGCCACGCTACACGCTTACCCGCTGCGAGGCATGGATAGAGAAAAAGCCACCAGCAACTGGTGGCCTGCCTGTGGGCGAAACAGGACTCGAACCTGTGACCTCTTCCTTGTAAGGGAAGCGCTCTAACCAACTGAGCTATTCGCCCGTAAAAATCATTATACGTGACGGGCATGCGCCTGTCAATTTGTCAATACTTCTTCATTACAGTCCCGGTTGGGACACACCAGGAACCTAAGTCATCATCTAACAATGGCTTTCCTGAAAAAAGTCTTCTTACCGCAGAGCTCGCGAAGAACGCAGAGAGAAATAATCTGCAACGGATCTCACAATACCAGCCCCCTTTCAGGGGGCTTTCTGCCACGTAGCACGGGGACTTGACCCCCGTGCCGCTTGGGCGGAGAACGATTTAGCCCAGCGACTAAAAGTCACAGCAACATCTGCGAAATCGCCTTACGGCGATTAGCGTGCAACCTGCGCAGGCAGATTTCGCAGTTATAGCAGCGATTTCTAATCGCCGGACCATTGTTTTTTATCTGCGTGCGCAGCCAGCGTTGATCTGCGTCCCATTTTATTTTTAGAGGAGTTATCATGAGCCTGCGGCACACCACAGCGGATGAAAATAAGCCGGTAGCCGACAGCCAGTAGCTGTC